>DCWQ01000008.1:4208-8536 GCA_002328185.1 Dehalococcoidia bacterium UBA2158 | reverse complement strand
GTCACCAAACTTTGAGTCCATGGCCTCATCACGGCGGATGCTCGAGCGTCACGGGCATAACGCTCCAACGGATATCGCTTCAGCAGAGCTCTTCCGCCACAGATCCTCATGGCTTCTCCTGTTATCTGAACTGCCGTCTCCTGGACTCGAGCGTGAGCGGCTCTGGCGCGTTGGATGCAATCGACGGTTGGGTCAAGGCGTTGCTCAGAGATGGCTCGGTAAAACAATGCCCTCGTTGACTCCAGGGTAAACAGCATTTCGGCAAGTGCGCTGACGTTTCCCGATGACTCGGTTCGAGGGGCAGCTACTCCAGGCGCTCGCCCCGTGAGATAGGAAACAGCGAAGTCGTAGGCCGCTTGCATCAGTCCCAAGAATGTTGCTGAAAATGAAATAAAAATGTAGGGCTGGCGCTGGTATAACTGACCAACAACACCAGTGGGCAGGATCTCAGCATCTCCCGGTATCCAGACATCCTTCAGGTTCATATCTCGGCTCACCGTGGCACGCATCCCAATGGGGTCCCAATCACCGGAGAACTCGACTCCAGGCGTCTCTCTGGGTATTGAAAGATACATGGTGCGCTCCACCCAGGCATTTTCTCCTTCGAGAAGCACGGGTGTGCTGTAATAGTCAGCGGCCCCAGACGAGGACACAAAAAATTTGCTGCCGTTGACCAAGTAACCGCCGTCAACATGTTGAGCCTGGGTCCCGAACCGTCTCCCTCCCGTGTTAAGTTGGTCTTGTTCCCCTGATTCTACAGGCTCGCTATGGGGCTGGCCGTAGAAGACGCCCTGCTCTACAACTTCAAGGTATCGGCGAGCGCTCAATTCCTCGTGCCGATTCCGCACAGCCGACGGTAAGTCTAGCCCGTTTAACAACGGACCCATCATCAGCATAGTTAAACAATGCATGTTGAAGGTAAGGGCGGTAGCCGCGTTTCCCTGAGCCAATTTTTCTGAAACTAAGCAATATGTCTCAAAATCGGCGCCGTGGCCGCCGAACTTCTCGGGGACACAAAGCGCAAGGAGGCCCGATTTACGTAGGTCTTGGTAATCCTCGGTCGGGAAAGCCGCGTCGCGATCCAAAGCAGCGGCGCGAGGTGCGAACCGTTCCACTGCCAATTTGTGGGCGAGGTCCATCAATTCTTGTTGGCGGCGAGACGGTCGCGAGTCCATTGGTGATGCTCCGGATGGCGTGGATGTGTGGATGTGATGAGAGTTAGAAAAAAACGCTGAGGTTCTTCGCTAGGATGACATTGGAATCCAACACGATCACGCGTTTGTAGATTTTCCAGCGACCATCTTCATTGCGCAGGTGATCCTCTCGGCTTCCAGCGAAAATATTTTCATCAGTCTCGTGGTGAGATCGGTAAAGTATAAAGGCGGTCTTGGTTCTGAGGTCTCCGTCAGGCAGCCGTTCGATCATCAGGTTGCCCACGATATGTCGTGTCCGAGAAGGCGGGTCCTCGGCCCAGGCCATGCCAGTGTCCAAGCGGTCGACTCTCATGGTCATATACGCCTTGTCGTCCTCGAAGATGGCTAGATCCCCAACTTGAGAAAGTTCTTGAGAAATGTCCTGACGGCCGACGTTCAATCGGCGCGGCATAAAATAAAAAACATCATCGGTGAATAGATCCAGCCACTCACGAAACTTCCGATCGTCGAGCAACCAGGCCTCGTCGATGTAGAACTGCATTAGCTCATGCCATAAGCCACTTTGGTAGACGTCCCCGCCGGATGTCGGTGTTGTCATTGTGACCTCTTCGATGGACCTTGGAGCGCCGATTGTGGGCTGGCCTTCCCCGGTTTATCCATTCATCTCCGCGGTGCCTCCAAATTCAGCGGTTATGGGTTCTATGGGAATTTCTCTCCAGTCCTTGGCATTCATGAATTCCTGCCAACGTCGATAGAAGTTGCGCTGATTGTTCTCAGAGGTGTAGCGCTCGGATACCACTCCTGGGAAGTCGAGGTCGGAGCCGGCCCGGCCAATACCCATCGACAGGTCTTGAGAGTACTTCCGGGCGACGGGGGTCCGGCTCGACCTGGTAACGCTTCGCCAGTTGTCCATATCGTCTTGCTCGAAGAGTCCGGTTACTCCGTTGTAGTTGCCGCTACCCATACGCAAGGCGCGCTTGAGTTCGTTGGGCATATCTTTTTCCACTACCACGAAGT
Organism: Dehalococcoidia bacterium UBA2158; assembly: GCA_002328185.1. GTDB lineage: Bacteria > Chloroflexota > Dehalococcoidia > Lucifugimonadales > UBA3495 > UBA9611. The sequence continues at coordinate 6,365 of DCWQ01000008.1, read as the reverse complement.
GCCAGAACTCCGTCTCAAGCGGCCCACGGGGATGTGCAAGCCGCAATCCCAAAACACCGTTAGGGAAAAGACTGTGATTTCCCAATTGAAGCTGGCTGGCTCTGACGACGCCCAGCCGGCGTTCGGCCTCTGACTGGGTAGCCCTGTAATATTCCTCGAACATGGCCCGATTGTCTTGGGTGACTCCATGCATCTGGCGTGCTTGGTCAGGTCGTTCCAAGAAACGCATGGTCAACGAATGGCCGTTGATAAATAAATGCTTGTTGGGCGATTGGAACTGCTGCTCGTGGGTAGTTCTCGGAATACCAAATTGGCGGCCCTGCGCCAAAATGGAGGCCAGATGGGTAGTTGGTACATGATAATTGTCGGAACAATTGTCGACCGCAGTCTTCCAGTTCAGCGGCTCGATCCATTTCATCGGTCCGATGGCCTCAGTGCCGGAGTCCAGCCGATTAAACGCTACGTCCAGACACCATCTTGCATCACCCAAATAATCTTCTAAGGAAGGAGCGCCCGCATCCCAGTTGCCAAATACTATGCCAGCATAGGTATTTACCCTCGCCTCTACCAGTCCTAGACACTCTCGATCTAGAGCTCCGTAATAGGCTTCCTCTGCTCCAGGTACGTACTCCAGCTTACCTTCGTTGCTGTATGTCCAACCGTGGTATGCACAGAAGAAATTCTTGGCATTACCAATGTCCGTGTGGACTATGCGGGCACCCCGATGTCGGCACATGTTTAAGAAGGCACGGAGAGTGCCCTTGGAATCTCTGGTCAAAATAACCGGGTCCTCGCCCATGTAGGTGTGAAAGAAGTCGTTTACTTTAGGGACCAGACTTTCGTGCCCGATCATCAACCATGATCGTCCAAATATCTTCTCCAGTTCTTCTTGATAAATATCGTTGTCAGAGAAAATGCGTGGGTCGAGCTTTCCCGTCTCTAGGTCAATTACGTTGTATTTTTTGCTATGACCAGCCATTATTGCTCCTGATCGCCGCCAATTAAGCGAAAAATAAACGGGATGGATTTACGATAGGGTTCGCGATGGCTCTGGTCAAGTGGTCGTTCCTCTGAAGTCGCAACGCCGGGTCATAAATCCGTACTTTTTAGACGAAAGCGATTCACGTTATATTGGAGGTTTACTATGGCGTCCCAAATTAAAATTACCGAGCAGGAAACCAGTAGAACGGTTCTAGCAGGAGACATGAATGTCCACTACCACGATGTCGGCTCGGGAGATCCTTTATTGCTATTACATTCTTACGGGCCCGGAACGACGGGCTGGATCACCTTTCACAAAATCCTCCCCGCACTCTCACAGCGATACCGGTGTATTGTCATGGATCTGCCCAACTTCGGACGGACTGGGCCAGTTACTTATAACGAGCCGTTGCACAACTTGCAGGCTCGGACCGCACTGGCGCTGATGGATGCTTTAGGGATCGAAAAAGCTCATCTGATCGGCAGTTCCCAGGGTGGCCAGTCGGCAATGGTGTTGGCGATGGAACACCCCGAACGAGTGAACAAGCTGGTCTTTGGCTCCTGCCATATCAAGACCGGGGGAGACCTTTACTTGATGGGCAACCGCCCTTCCGAAGGTAACCGGGTCACCAACGAGGTACTGGCCGACCCTACACGAGAAAACGTGCGACGATATCTGCGCGTCCATATCGACGAAGAGGAGTTAGTGACCGAAGAGCTGGTCGATTACATCCACCAGAATTACACGAGCCACCCCGATCATATCGCAGCCAACGCTGCGTCAGTGAGCGTTCCCTACGACCACGGTGCCGGCTTGCCCAGCATCACTGCGCCAAGTTTGATAATTTGGGGTCGATACGACCGGATGTGTGTCTTTGAAATCGGCATAGCTGCGCTAAACAACATTACGGATTCTCGAATGGTGCTACTAAATAACTGCGGCCACTGGCCTCCTTATGAAAAACCTGAAGAATACACAGCCCACCTGCTAAATTTCCTCGAAAATATCTAATTTATATGATGGATAAGTGGACTGTTATCGTGCCTCTTTGAGCCAGCCTTGGTGTGAAGTTAGACTTGGGCCGTTAAAAAATGAGGGGAGATGTCTAGCTAGAAACATACCGAGGAGCAGGACATCAACTAGACCATTAATAGTTCCGGGTATAGCTCGACTCT
>DCWQ01000008.1:0-3874 GCA_002328185.1 Dehalococcoidia bacterium UBA2158 | reverse complement strand
TCCACCAAGAACACAATGATTCTGCCTCCGGCCCTCGGTTCGGGGCCGGTTCATTTATGAGGGCGATGCCACTGCCAGCGTGGGCGGTGGCCGCCTCAAAGATTGGCCGGAAAGCTGGCTTTGGCCGGAGGCGCCATCGCAACGAACCCGAACATCTCGACATCCGGATATTCATAACGGGCCAGGGTCACTAGGGCTATGGCTATGGTGGCGCCTCTACGTCCTCCTTCGAATCAACGATTCGAAGCACCGTGGTTGAGATGCCCCTACTCGAACACAGTCTCTAGTTTGGCAGCCTGGTCGAAGAAATACTGGAGACTCTCATTGACACGAAAAAAAATGTCTCCGCGCAATTGGTCTCCGGTGGCGTTCTGCGCGAGGCCGTCGTTCGCGGTCAGGTCAAGAGTGTTCAACGTATGCCGGCGGTCGGCTCCGCCGTTGGCCTTGGTGTTCTCTACCAACTCTCGCCAATCGGCCTCGCTCAACTCCAAGTAGAAATCCAGGTCGTCTAGGTCATCTTGGCTGCCGTCCGATACCTCGGTACATTCGAACGCTTCGAAGACGACCACAAAGACCCTGGAGCCTACCTTCACTCCCATCGCCGCGTCTATAGACCCCAACCTGCGGAATTCAGGGTCCACGTTCACCAGCTGCTGAAGGGCCTGGAACCATTCAACCGATGGAAACACAAGTGTGCCTGCGGCGGAACTCATAGTCTTCTCCTAATATTTTCAGATGTTGACGTTCAAAGTGAAGGATTTTGATCCCCCCGGGCGCCGGTGTGGCATTCGTTAGGCCGGCGTGGATCTAGACGCGGTGCACTGCTAATCTTTGAAGTAGGGGTCTCCTTGCTCTTTAGCCTGGCTAAAAGGGACCATTTTACGAACATAATGGTCGGGATTGGTGTCGCTGGGGGCTTTGGCCAACGCCTGGTCGACTATCTTGCCGTATTTGGGGTCTAATTGAGCAAATTTATCTGCTTCCGACCTGATATGGGCAACATTGGACATGATTCGCTGAATATCCGGGCTTTGGCAGTGCTTGCAGCCGGACTGCGAAACCGCATCATAGGTCTTGAGGAAGTAGGAACTAACCTCACTGCATTGCTGACAACGGTATTCGTAGATCGGCACGTCAAACCCTACGCAATGGTGCCGGATTCCTGGACCGAGTCCTGATTGACGTAGGTCAACAATCCTGGCACCAGGCTGTCCACCGTTTTATCGATACCTACCCATCGCATCCGGGCCATGTAATCAGAAACGTAGCGACGTTGTAATTCTCGGACCACATCCATGCCGGATGAGATATTTTCAAGGCCACCACCGAATATGATCGCAAGAGCTTCCCACAGAACGGAGTCGCTCATCTCAGTGGCCAAGTCTTGCTCCACGCCGCTCATCATTCTCAGCAACCCGGTAGCATAATCTCTACCGTTCTCAGAGATGGCATATTTCACGTGGGCCATTCCATAGGCCAGATGCCGGGCCTTATCCTGGACGCTCCTCCGGAAGATTATCTTCTCGGCCGAATTAGACGCGTAGGCCTCGCCGTATCGGTAGAGCATGAGAGTGAACGGCCCCCGGAGCAGGTACATCAAGACAGCGGTTTCGGTCCAACCTGCCCGGCTCTCGATGATCCGCCGGTTGATGAGACCGGGGCTTTCCAGACCCAGGGTACCCCCGTTGGCCAAAGCTCGTATGCGGAAGACGTCGTAATGCCTGGCCGTATCGTATAGCTCACTAGCCAGGAACGTCTTTACCTCATAATAGGCGTAATTCATCCGCCCGATCCACTGGCCGATGGAGTCGGTCTCCACGCTAGCCTGCTGGGCCAACTCGGTGCATAGCTGGCCCATGGACAGTTCCATCTCTCGGGGAAGCGGCTCGATGGTATCCCATGGAACATCCAGATGGGCCATCCACCGGCGTTGAATCGCTTCTTCGTACAATCCAGCGGCGTTGTCAGCCCAGATGTCCACCTTCTTGCTCAGGGGATAGAACTCCAACCTAGGAACCCCAGATATATGAAACGCCCCCCGGGGCATCCGCGTCATCTCTTCACTGCGGTCTGGAATCTCGCCATAGGAGTTTATCGCGATGCCTTCCAGCGTTAAGCCTTTCTTGCCAGGCAAGGCTTTGGTTCCCCACTCTGGCGTGTCCTTCATCCAATCGAAGGTTCTGACTTCTCCGGTCGCCTCGGACTCCGGCTCATTGCCTGCAGCGGCGTTTTCATCACTGGTTGGTTCGGCTGGTTCCTTGTTCGGTCTGGGGGTCGATGCCATACTCTGGCCTCTAGAGATAGACTGAGTTAATGCTACTGGTTGGCGGAAAAAAGAAGGCCTCTACCAACATCGGGTAGAGGCCTCAGTTCGTTCTACTATGTCACCTAGGCCGGGTTTGGGTTATAGGTCTCCAGCAGTGCCGGATGCACCCTTCCGTTGGTGATGCGGTCGTCCAGGCCGGCAGACTTCAGGCGCTGAAAATACTCCTTCACCTGTTTCTGACGTACGGCCAAGAGGATTTTCTGACCTTCATCGGTCTTGTCCTTGCCCCCACCCAACAGAACAGCCAAAGCTTCGCTTGTGAGCATGTTCCTAGCCGCAGGGTTCTCTCCCCCGGCCCCCGAAGATTGGCGGTTCTCAGCTTCGTCCAAGTATGAGTGCATCTCTTCCAAGCGTTCCGGGCTGCACTCCTTCATGTACCGTGCGTGAAGTACCCCGATAGCCACGTGCCTGGCTTCGTCCTGAGCGCACCGCCTGTAGATGGTTTTTTCGGCCTCGTTGTAGGCCATCAACTCGCCAAGCCGGAATAGGGTGAGTACGTTCCCTTCACCAACAATATGCAACCGGGTCGACAATTCCGTGTATTCCCGGGCACTGTCGGTGCTGCCGCCGACAACGTCGGATACGCTGTCGATCATTCTCATCAGGCCTCCGCCGTTGGCCAGGGCTCGCTTACGGAAAACCTCTAGGTGACGGGATTCATCCATTACCTGCCCAAGCAGCGCCATCCTGACTTCTTGGTAGTCAGGCGACATGGTGGCGATGAACCGGCCAGGAACATCTGCAGCTACAAACTCAACCTGGGCGAAGAAGGTGGCCAACTGGCACTCTGCAGCTTCGATGTCATCGGGCAGTTCTTCCAGAGTGTCCCAGGGAATGTCCGTGGCAGAACTCCACTGACGGCTGACAAACTCTTCATATAACTTCCGAAGGTTATAGCCCCAAACCTCTTTCTTGGTGCGGAACGGGTAAGCGCCATATTTGGCTACCCCCGGGCGCGGGATAGACCCCGCAACGCGGCCTGTGAGATTGTCTGAAACGTCTTCAACCTCAGCCCCAACAACATTTTCTTCCAACTGATTCAACCAGCTAAGGTCAAACCCCGCTTCCTTGGCTCGCTCCCAATAAGTTTGGTGCTGTACCACAGTCGCCATACTAACAGCCTCCGCCGTGGGTCCATAAATGTTCGGGTTCCGGGCATTATAGCCGTTGTGGTGACTGGATGCTACCCGTTGAAGCTTGAAACTTCAACGCTGGAGAGTCTTTGCCTTCGGGAGGAAATGAACGGTTAGGGTTCGGCAAAGAATTCTGCGTCTTTCTCTTTCCCGAACAGAACGTGCATTGCTCGGAAGCTATAAAAAGCTACACCGGTTGCCTAAAAACCGATCGGACCATTGCGTCTTGGATTTTAGAATCAATGGCAAGCGCGATAAAATGCCATACTGAAAATGAATGGATCGATCTCCTCATCGACCGTTATTTGAATTTCGAAAAAATCTCTTCATATCCACAAAGAACTAATGGCGATTCGAGATTCCATACCCCCACTCATGCTTAAAGGAGACAACAACAGAAACTACACGAGCCCCC
>DCWQ01000001.1 GCA_002328185.1 Dehalococcoidia bacterium UBA2158 | reverse complement strand
CCCTACGTAACTGAAGCGTATCGACTTGGTGAGAGGTCGGACTCTCCAGTCGGGTTACCATACCGGTTTATCATCAAGGCGTTTATCCCCGTAGGCTTCGGCTTACTGGGCTTGGCGGGTTTATCCCGTATGATTCGCGCCTCATTATTCTTGACCAACAAATCACGCAAATAGCGAATGGTATGGACGTAAATCACATTCTTATCGTCGCGATGTTCGTGACATTCATCCTCCTGCTTTTTTCGGGTTACCCTATCCCGTTTGTCCTCGCCGGTGTGTCTGCCCTCTTCACTCTCATTGGTTATTTGGCTGATCTCTACCTAGGTACAAGTACTGGCGTCGATTATATGTATGTGGGTATGGTGGTCAACCGCATTTTCAAATTGATGGACAACTGGGTTTTGGTAGCCATTCCCATGTTCATCTTTATGGGTTTGATGCTGGATCGATCAGGTGTCGCAGAGAGGATGATGGGTTCCATCCAAGATATGTTCGGCAGGGTGCGGGGAGGCCTTGCTGTAACGGTCACTGCAATTGGCATCGTCTTAGCCGCTTCCACCGGGATCATCGGCGCGTCGGTAGTGTTATTAGGTCTTTTGGCGATCCCTACCATGTTGAGACAGGGATACGATAAGTCCTTCGCCGCAGGCACGGTCGCCGCCGCAGGAACCCTAGGTATCCTTATACCTCCCAGCATCATGCTGGTAATTATGGCCGATCAACTGGGGCTATCGGTCGGTGATCTGTTTATGGGCGCTGTTTTCCCTGGTCTGATTCTTGGTGGTATGTATATCGTCTATATACTTCTGATTAGCTTCTTGGACCCGAACAAGGCTCCGTTGCCGGATAATCGGAGCCCGCTTTCTTTCGGAGTTGTCTGGAATGTTCTTAAAACAGCTCTTCCAGCTGTACTACTTATCTTAGCGGTGCTAGGTTCCATTTTCGCTGGCGTCACAACAGTGACCGAGGCGAGTGGAGTGGGCGCCCTCGGCGCAATCGTTCTTGCAGCCATTAACAAAAAACTGGATTTCAAGACTCTAAAAGAGGTTATTCACGACACGTTTAACACCACTGGTTATATATTTGGAATATTTATAGGGGCCACCTGCTTTGCCCTAGTATTAAGAGGCCTCGGTGGGGACGATCTAATTAGCATGGCTCTCACAGGGCTTCCATTCGGTTCATATGGCACGATAATGGCCCTCCTATTGATTATTTTCCTGTTGGGCTTTTTCCTCGACTGGATCGAAATTACCCTGATTGTGTTACCCCTCCTTACTCCAGTTGTTGCTAGCCTCAATATTCAAGTTAACGGCTTCGGAGTAGTGGATAATCCCGAAATGATCTGGTTTTTACTACTTGTTGCCATGGCTTTGCAGACATCATTTCTCACTCCTCCTGTGGGGTTCGCCATCTTTTATCTCAGGGGCGTGGCACCGGCCGATATACAACTCGGCCATATATATAGAGGGGTGATCCCGTTTATTGTTTTGCAACTCATCGCTTTAACCATGCTTGTGATTTGGCCTGGATTGGTGACCTGGCTGCCTGCAGTGGCGTATGGAAACTGATTACGCGAATTGATTGAGCCCGAACGGTGTTGGTTTAGTTAACAATAGAGGCGCATGAATTTCTCGCTGCTTATCGAGGTACCCAACTTCAGGCTTCACTGTAATATGAGTGGACGGGTGGTTGAAATCGGAAGTACGGCAGCGGCGTTATAGTTCTCTAAACTATGAGGACATCTCAGGGTTCGACTCTCCACCAGGAACACGACTCAGACGCCTCAGGCTCATCTTGAGTCTGGGGCGTCTGGTTGATCAAACCACCCCAATACCGACCTAAGTCGTGGTAATCCCGAATAAACGGCGAAAGGCCAACTTGGAACGATAGCCACTTGACTTTCTCCTTGAAGACTGGTTAACACCCCTGTACACTGGGCCGCAACTCAAGCCGATTCCGTCTACAAATCCGAGGTAATGCTTTGGCAGGTGAATCAACGGTCCTTGTTGGCACAGTTGGACAAGGCATTATGCGTAGCTCGGACAGAGGCGATACTTGGCAGCGTATATCTGTCAACCAGGGGATGTATCAAAATCCGATGGTTAGAGTTCTGGCGAATCATCCAGATCAACCTGACGTGGTCTTCGCTGGATCGGATCGGGGTCTATTCAAGAGCCTTGACGCAGGACAGTCCTGGCGGAGAATCGTCTCGCCTTTAAGTGAATACTCCGTGTGGGCGATGGCCATCGACCCGACGGACCCAAACATAATGTTTTCCGGGACCGGAACCCCATCCCCGGTCGCTATGTTTCGATCGGACGACGGAGGGGAAAATTGGGAGCGCCGCGACATGGAAGTGGTTGAGGAATGTCCGATAGGTAATCCACAGATGACGGGGATCGCGATTGATCCCACGAACTCCAAGAGCGTCTGGGCAGGTATAGAAGTGGATGGCCTGAGGCACAGTTCTGACGGAGGAGACACCTGGACCAGGGCTGGAAGCGACATTCCGAACCTGGATGTCCACAATGTCGCGGTCACTAAGGGGCCACCCAAGACCATTGTCGTTGTCGTCAACAATGATGTTTTCACGAGCATCGACGATGGTGCCACATGGGAAAATATAGGAATCAAAGAAGTGTTTCCATATACCTACCCCCGTGGAATAAAAGTACACCCTGGGAATCCAAGTACCATTTTTTTGACCATAGGCGACACCACACCAGGCCGGATCGGGACAGTCATGCGATCCAAAGACAGCGGCCAAACCTGGGAAGATCTCTCGCTACCTACATCGCCTAACAGCGCTATGTGGGTTGTGGATATCTCGTCGCCCGACGGCCAATTGGCCTACGCCGGCAGTCGTTATGGGCACCTTTATTGCAGCGATGATGGCGGAGACTCTTGGAATAAGTTGTGGCGAGAGTTCAGCGAAATTTCGTCCGTGTTGTCTATACCTAAATAGTACTGCCTTGTTGATTCAGAATGTAAAAACCTGATGGACATCGTTTCAAGTTTGACCCGTTAGAGGCTTTCATGAGTAATGGGATTCGGGATCGTTTCGGTATGGCCCTAAGTACCAGTTCGGCGGCGGCCGCCGATACCTTGGAAGATGGTGTGGACCGACTGCTCTCCCAGAACCATGGTCCTGAATTGAAATTTCAAGAAGCGATCGATCTGGACGAAGGGTTCGCCTTGGCCCATGGTTGCCTCGCATACTGGTATCAACAACGGGCTCTTCCAGGTGAAGCCAAGAAGACCATGGGCAAAGCTCTGGATCTGACCTCCGGAATCACTCGTAGGGAACGCCAATTGATCGAATCCATCAGTCATTGGATATTCGGGCGAGGCAGTGATTCTATCAGCCTCATAAAAGAACATCTCTCCGAGTTTCCCCGGGAAAGACTGCTACTACGGCTGGCCCACCGATTGTATATGCTGGGGTGCAGCGGAGCTGGTTCACCGAATTTCCCCCCTGAATATCTGTCGCTGCTCCAGAGCGTTGAGGCCCATTGCACGGATGATTGGGCCTTTCTAGCCGAATACGCTTTTGCTCACCACGAGACCGGCCAATTGGATATTGCGATGGAATTGGCTCAGCGTTCTTTGGATATGAATCCGGTCAACGCTGTCGCGTGTCATTCCATGACACACGTGCACTTTGAACGAGGGGACGCCTCTACTGGAGAAGATTTTTTGGGCTCTTGGCTCCAGGGATTCGAAGCGCCCGCTAGCTCCTACGTACATTTGTCATGGCATTTGGCACTTTTTGAGATGGCCCAAGGCAAGTATCAAGAGACCCTGGATCGCTATGAAAAATACATCCGCCCCTCCGTGATCGCCAATAATATGGCGGCTTTGAATGACAGCGCTTCCTTGATGTGGCGATTACAGATCTATGGCGGCACTCCACCTCCGAAACCGTGGGACGAAGTGTCGAAAATCGCGGCTTCTGCCGCCGCAGGCCCCGGTGCGGCGTTCCGTGATGCGCACGCTGCCTTGGCATTCGCGGGCAGCGGTGACTACGAATTGATGGGCCAGATGGCTAACCGCCTACAAAATGCAGCCGAGAGAGGTGACTCCTTTGCTAAGGAAGTTATCCTGCCATTGATACAGGGCCTCGAAGCATTTGCCAAAGAGAATTACACTGAAGCAGCCCGTTTGATGGAGCCGGTTTTCCCTCAGTTAGTGCGCATTGGAGGGAGCCATGCGCAGCGCGAAGTCTTTGAAGATACCTTGCTAGAAGCTTATATACGGGCGGAACAGTTCGAAAAAGCGGAGACCATGCTGTACAGGCGCCTGAACCAGAGAGAGTCTGTGCGCGACACGTTTTGGTTGGGCAGGGTTCAATCTGGCCAGGGCCGATCAACTGAGGCTAACTCTAGCTTCCACCGTGTAATGCAAGGTTGGAGAGCCGCTGATTCTGGAACTCCCGAGATTTACGCTTTGAACAAACAAAAGGCAGCGGTGGCTCAATGAAGAGAGTCGGGTTCTTGCCGGTTGGAGATAATTCGAGAAGAAACTCGTTGCTGATAGATTTACGAGTTTAGGCCGCTACCAACGCAGCCGGATGGTGTTGGTAGCGGCCTAGTTTCATACGGCTAATTGGCAGTTACCCTACCTCAGGATACCCGACCCGCTTTTATCCTGGGCCTGTCGAACGGGCACCCCGCAGAGACCACCTATTGCGAGCAGTCACCTTGAGTCAAGCGAAGGGTCTCTTTGTCCTTCGTCAGTGTTGCTCAGCGGGGCTTTAGGGTGCGCTTCTCCAACGAGTAAAACACCGGACTCCCATCGGGTGGAGGACCCTATAGTCAACGTGTATCGCCGAGTTTCTTCTCAAGATTGACACGCTGAAAATGTGCTTCTATTATCCAAGCCTGTTCTGAGTCTAGTGACCAGATCCTCAAATCAAGGCACGTTGACATACGGGAGGGTAAAAGTGAAGTACGACACAGTGATTGTTGGAGCGGGGTCAGCCGGCTCCATAGTGGCCGCCAGACTCAGCGAAGACCCGGATCATTCCGTGTTGTTGCTGGAAGCTGGGCCTGACTACCCCGACTTTGAGCACTTGCCCGAAGAAGTAAAGTTTGGGTACGCCACCGCCACTGACATCATGACCAGTGACCATAACTGGCAATTTTTTGGCAAGGCAAGTGATACCGCGCCACCGATGCTGGTGCCTAGAGGTAGGGTGACCGGAGGTTCCAGCGCCATCAACGGACAAGTTTTCTTAAGAGGCGTGCCGGAGGATTATGACTCTTGGGCAGCCATGGGCAACGACGAATGGGCGTTCCCCAACCTGATTCAGTATTTCCGCAAGGTTGAGGCTGACCCAGACTTTCCAGACGACGATTTCCATAGTTCGGAAGGGGCAATCATGGTCCGGCGGTTCAAACCAGACGAAATGAGGCCGGACCAAACCGCATTCTACGAGGCCTGCAGGGACGCTGGATTTGCGGACAGCCCTGACCACAATGCACCTGATGCCAGCGGCGTGGGGCCGGTGCCACTGAATAACCCCAACGGGATCCGATTCAGCACGGCCTTGGGTTACTTGAACCCGGCACGTCATCGCTTGAACCTGACCATCAGACCAAACTGCGTAACCCGTAAGATCATCTTCGAAGGCAAGCGGGCCGTGGGCGTGGAAGTCGAAAGCGGAGGTGAACGATTTACCGTTGATGCCGGAGAGGTTATCTTGAGCTCCGGGGCCATCGGCTCTCCGCATATCATGTTGCTTTCAGGCGTCGGACCGGCAGATAATCTCGGGGAGATTGGAATACCAGTGATTCACGAATTGCCCGGCGTGGGACAAAACCTCCGCGATCATCCCATGGTGTTTACCACCTGGCAGACGAAACCGGACTACCCTCTTGACGGCTTTGCTCCCAGGGTCCAGACGATTCTTCGGTGGACTGCGGAAGGGTCAGACGTGCGTAACGACCTCTTGATTTTCATGCAGTCCTATGCGACCGATCGAAACTATCGAGGCGTAGGGGACGTGCCTCCATTGGGCATAAGGATGTTGGCTTCTCTGGAGTTGCAACTTAGCGCTGGAGAGTTGCGCCTCACATCCAGCGACCCGGATGAACAACCGTCTTTGGACTACAGGTATCTCCAATACGACGAAGATCTGAGGCGAATGAGAGAGGCTGTGCGGCTATGTGTGTCTCTTGGCCAGCATGAAAAGTTCACTGACATCATCGAATCCCGGATAGAGCCGACAGATGATGAACTGTCTTCTGACGAGAAATTGGACGCCTATATGCTGCGCGAGGCAACCACCGGCCAGCACATCTCAGGCACCTGCAAGATGGGACCGGGCTCAGACAAAATGGCAGTTGTGGACCAATATGGCAGGGTCCACGGGATGGAAAATCTGAGAATTGTCGACGCGTCGATAATGCCAGACTGCATCCGTGCCAACACCAACGTGACCACAATGATGATCGCGGAGCGGGTATCAGACTTCATCCGGGAAGGCAAATAACAAGGGAGAAGTACATGCCTGAGAAAATCGACCTGTTCGAGGCTATCGACACCCAAAGGGGTATTCGTTATTTCAAGCCTGATCCGGTCCCTGACGAACTCATCAACCGGTTGCTGGAGGCCGCCGTCAAGGCGCCATCGGGTGGAGCGAAACAAGGATGGAGCTTCATCGTCATTCGAGACCCGGAGACCAGGCGTAAGATCGGAGACCTTTACCGAGCCGGGTCTAGGTTTGAGATCGGGACTGACCTCACAGCACAGGTCCGGCGGGCCTACGGCGGCGCCCAACATCTGGAGGACCACATTGAGGAAGTTCCTGTGTTGCTCCTAGCCTGCATCCAGGCTGACCCAGGTACAACACCGTCGGCTGCCTCCATCTTTCCCGCCGTCCAAAACATTCTTCTGGCGGCGCGTGGACTCGGGCTGGGCAGCGTCTTGACCACCCGTCAAACGCGCTTTGAAAAAGAGATTAAACAACTGCTCAGTATCCCTGATGACGTGACGACTATGGCCCTATTACCGATTGGATTCCCAGCCGATGGGACCCGCTACGGGCCAACTAGGCGCAAGCCTTTGGAAGAAGTCGCTTTTGTTGAACGTTGGGGGGAAAGCTGGCAGGTTGGCTCTCCGGGCTATACTAGCAATATATGAATAGGGGAATTTATGGCGCTTGACTCCTCCACCGTCCGCCTACTTAGTCAACTTGCCGAAGGCGATGGCAAGCCTTTGCACGAATGCTCACCCGACGAGGCCCGCGCCTTGTTATCTAAGTTGGCAGAACTTGCCGGCCCTGCGCCGGAGATGTGGCGTGTTGAGGAGCGTAACATCCAGGAACCGGACGGCCAAGCTAGGCTCCGGATCTTGGTCCCCTTCGAAAAACCCATTGGTGTTCTGGTCTACTACCACGGAGGCGGATGGGTCTTAGGTTCAATCGACGAGTATGACACGGTCGCGCGCAAGATCGCGGAGCGAACATCTTGCGCAGTCGTCTTGGTGGAATACCGGCTTGCGCCGGAGCATCGCTACCCGACTGCGGTGGATGATTCATATGCGGCACTGGAATGGGTCGGGCAACACATCATGGATATCGCGGGACGAAAGGTTCCGCTGATCGTGGCCGGTGACAGCGCCGGTGGAAACCTTGCGGCTGTCATGGCGATACGCGCCCGCGACCGCAACGGACCGTCCATTGCGCTGCAGGCGCTCATCTATCCCGTCACCGATGCCGATTTTAACCGTCCCTCATATACCGATCCCGAAAATCAACTACTGCTGACACGGGATGGGATGATTTGGTTCTGGGACCATTACCTTCCAGACCCCTCCCTCCGTACACAGCCGGACGCCTCTCCCTTGCACACCGAAAATCTCTCGAGACTTCCGCCGGCCGTCATAATTACTGCGGAGCACGATGTCTTACGGGACGAAGGCGAGGCCTACTCGTCACGTTTGCAGGAAGCTGATGTGCCGGTTGATATCCAAAGAATCGCCGGCCAGATGCATGGATTCTTCACTCTACTGTTGCTTCAAGGTAGCGAGCTAGGGTTTCAACATATTGTCAAAGCGGTTAAAGCAAGTATCTTCAGCACGAGCAAAGCTTAGGCAGCGAAATAACTAGGTCTAGCTCCCTGGCAAGACCCTCCAACCAATCGAACAAGCACCCGGAGGACAGAATGGCGAACTCGGAAAATCACCCAGACTTTGATGCCGTGGTCATAGGGGCTGGCTTTGCCGGATTGGGCATGCTACGGAAGCTGCGGGAAGAACACGGTATGTCCGTCCAAGTGTACGAGACGGGCGACGGAGTCGGCGGCACCTGGTATTGGAACCGCTACCCCGGTGCACGCTGCGACTCCGAGAGCTACATGTATTGCTTCTCATTCTCCAAGGAGATGCTTCAGGACTGGAACTGGAGTGGCAAGTATCCGGAACAGCCCGAGATTCTTTCCTACCTGAACCACGTCGCGGACCGTTTCGACCTCCGCCGCAACATTCAGTTCAACACCCGGGTCACCTCGGCAAGATTCCTAGAGGATGCCAGCCTCTGGGAGGTCGAAACAGACCAAGGCGACCGTGTCACATCACAGTTCCTAATCACCGGTATCGGGTGCATCTCATCGGGCAATGTGCCAGACATCAAAGGATTGGACTCCTTTCAGGGAGAGCAATATCACACAGGAAGCTGGCCCCATGAAGAAGTGGATTTCGCTGGGAAGCGCGTGGCTGTCATTGGCACGGGCTCAAGCGGTATACAATCGATCCCGGTGATCGCCATGCAAGCGGAGCACCTGACCGTGTTTCAACGGACTCCGCAGTACACGATTCCCGCGCGCCATGGCACCATTGACCGCAAGTTTCTAGAGGAAACGGTAAAACCGAACTACGATGACTTAATGGAGAGGGCGAGGTGGTCCACGGCAGGATTTCCCATGGACCGCGATGAACGCTCTGCTTTAGAGATAAGTGCGGCGGAGCGTCTGGAAATATACGAGGCCAGTTGGGCTGAAGGTGGGACCAGGTTCCTGAGCACGTCCTTCAAAGACGTCAGCACAGACAGAAGGGCAAACGACACTATGGCCGAGTTTATCCGGAAGAAGATCCGCGAAATGGTGCAGGACCCCGAGACCGCCGAAAAGCTCATGCCTACGGACCATCCATTCGGTTCAAAACGTCCCCTCATTGATACCGATTACTTTGAAACATACAACCGCGAAAATGTCGAGCTAGTCGATATTCGTCACTCGCCGATCCAAGAGATCACTCCCAGAGGGATACGGACTGACGACCACGAGTTCGAGTTCGACATGATCGTATTCGCCACCGGTTTCGACGCCATGACGGGCACCTTCTTCAAGATGGATATTCGCGGTAGAGATGGTCTGCTGCTCAAAGAAAAGTGGTCCGAGGGCCCGAAGACCTACCTCGGACTACAAACGGCTGGATTCCCCAACATGTTCATGATCACAGGACCTGGCAGCCCTTCTGTCTTGAGTAACATGCCGGTGTCCATAGAGCAGCACATCGACTGGATTGCGGACCTGCTACAGCACATGCGTGAATATGACATCAAGAGTGTTGAGGCAGAAGCCGACGCCGAGAAGGCATGGGTTGTCCATGTGAATGAAGTCGCCGAGCCCACGATGTTCATGCAGGCGAACTCCTGGTACCTCGGAGCGAATATCCCCGGGAAGCCCCGTGTGTTTATGCCTTATGCGGGCGGTGTCGGGACCTACCGCAAAAAGTGCAATGAGGTCGCAGACAACGGATATGAGGGATTCATCCTCGGTACTGGCCGTAGAGGGGCCGAAACAGTCAAATCCTAAAGGTTTATGACCCAGGCGCAAGGCTGGAGGGTTGACGTCATTTCCTTGAGCTGGGATGCAAGGCTAATGTACCCGTGGCGGTGGCAAGAAATACAAATGCTGCCGTGGAGCCGCGGCCTAGCAAGCGCGCTCTAGATGCAGTTCAACAGACCGAAGGGTGGCAAACCTACCGCTCATCCTGGGCCTGTCTCTCGGCGCTAACCAGCTTACGGAGCTGCCGGCTGAAATCGGCAACCTGACCAGCCTCACAGGCCTGTTTCTCGGTGATAACCAGCTTACGGGGCTGCCGCCTGAAATCGGTGATTTAGCCGGATTGGAGAGACTCTGGGTTGGGAACAATCGGTTAACCGCCATTTCGCAAAATATGGTCAAACTAGAAAAACTTAACCAAGGCCGGTCTTCAATCAAGGTTTTCGGGGAATTTGTGTCCAGTGGGAGAATCGTCTGTCGTCTGGGCCGACCGTTGCGCCGTACTCCTAAGGGATTGGATCTTTCGCACAACTTGCTCACAATACTTCCGCCTGAGATAAACCAACTGAGGGAAGAGTGGGGAATAGATCTTTCTGGGAACCCGCTCATGAGTTAGTGCGCGAGCAATCCGCGGACGGATTGTTTCCTCCTTGGCCCCGGCAAGAATGGCTATTACCGCTTCGGCCCTATACCCACCCTGACCTTTTACCGAGTCGATGGCCTGACCGGCGGATGCACTTACCAAGGTCACCAGCATCATCTACCTCGCAGGCTAGGGAAGCGCCTGGGTGTAGTCAGCGACTCCTGAGGCGAGGATCTAACACGTCACGCAAGGCATCACCAAGCATATTGACCGCTAAAACCGCGATGCTGATGGCCACGCCTGGTGCGATAGCTAGCCATGGGGCGTTTTCTAGGTAACGTCGTCCTTCCAGGGCCAGCATCCCGCCCCAACTTGGAGTAGGAGGCGGGGTACCAAGACCAAGGTAGCTGAGCGCAGCCTCGATAACAATAGCGTTACCGACCCAGATTGACGCAATGATAATAATTGGAGCAAACACATTTGGCAGTATATGGCGAAACACAATCCGGCTATCGGTGGCCCCGACCGAACGTGCTGCTTCGATGTAAACATTTTGTTTAATCGCCAAAACCGTAGACCGTACTACTCTGGCCGAACCGGGTGCGATAACAATGGCGATTACCAATATTATGTTGAATATTCCTGGCTGTAGCATGGTCATCACTGCTAAGGCCAACACAATCGCCGGAATCGCCATCAATGTATCGACTATCCGCTGCAGCACCTGGTCGATTTTCCCGACGAAATAACCTGATATTAACCCGATAATGGTGCCAAGAGTGACACCGAGTGCCACTGCTCCCAAGCCTACGATCAACGACACTCGAGCGCCATATATGATGCGGCTAAGCACATCTCGTCCGATAGCATCGGTTCCTAGTAGATAGTCTCTATCGGGGCCTTCTAAGCGTACCGGCATCCCGTTTTCATCCAGGTTAAATTCATAGGGGTCAAACGGCGCTACAAGTGGAGCAAATATTGCACCAAACACTATAATTAGAACGATCAGTCCTCCAGCCCCTCCGACAGGCTTGGAGACAATGAACCTCATTAGGGAACGAGACTGGCGCCCAAGGCCGTTTGATATCGCCTCTAACGGGTTCTTGGGGTTGGAGCTTAATTCCAACGGTCCTGTATCTTTACCCATATCGAATTCGCGGGTCGAACCAGGCGTAGGATATGTCGACAAGAAGATTCATTAGAACCATAATTCCGCCGAAGAATATAACCGCACCTTGAACTAACGTGTAGTCTCGGAATAACACCGCATCTAATGTCATGTTTCCTACACCGGGCAGAAGGAAAATGGTTTCTATGATGACGGTGCCTCCCAACAGGATGGAGAATTGCTGACCTATTAGGGTGACTACTGGGATAAACGAATTCTTCATCGCGTGCCCGACTATAATTTTTTGTTCGGATAGCCCTTTAGACCGAGCCGTCCGAATATAGTCCTCACGAAGTACTTCGAGCATAGAAGATCGGGTCATGCGCATGATGACAGCAGAAAACCGGAAGCCAATAATGGCAGCAGGAATCAATAACTGCTGAAAGGTTTTTATCGGGGCCACCCAAATCCCCTCAAATCCCCTAGGAGGCAACCAATGGAACCACAAAGAGAGGATTAGGACAGCGACTACACCGCTCCAGAAATCCGGTAGAGAAAGTCCTAATACTGAAAACAGCCTACCTCCGTAGTCAGCAACAGTATCTTGGAAAACGGCAGATATTACCCCGATGGGTATTGCCATCAGTAGCGCGATGACCAGCGATAGCAGGGCTAAATGAAGAGTGAGACTAATGCGGTCGCCAAGTTCATCGGCCACCGACCTTCCGCTCAGTAGGGAATCTCCTAGATCCCCCCGGAGCAAATCCTTCATTGTCGATCCGTATTGGACTAAAAATGGCCTGTCTATTCCCAGCTCTTCCCGGGCGGCGTCATAGGATTCCTTGGTCATGGTGGCATCTTGGCCCAAACGCATCATAACCACGTCGCCGGGAAACATCCTGACCATCGAGAACACCAATAGGTGTACTAACCAAAGAACCAAGATAGCTAAGAGCAACCTGTGTAAGATGTATTGCGACATACAGGTTACCGTCGGTTATGTAGATAGAAGTCTTTGGCAGGCTATTTGCGAGGCCAATAGGACTCTTGGCACACGCCCCCACAGAATATCAATCAATGTTACGACGTTCAGACTGCAGGGGATTGCCCTCACTGTTGCAATCGGTAGAATCAACGTTTTTACTGATTGCAACAAGGTGTTATTGATTAGGATTTGGATGGTTAATTTATTCGGCAAATTTGTCAAAAGAACGTGATGGGACGCCATCAGTCAACCATGCCGACTTCACTTCATATGAGCAATAACCGGTGAACCAACAATAGGGATTATCGCCTGCATGAAGGTAGGACTGAGTCAATCTATAGTGAGGAGGAACGATGGTCGTAAGCCTATACACTTGATCCGTTAGGTAGTTCCACAGTTCCTTTTGAATCTCCACTTGCCTACCTGCATCAGCGCCGATCCACTCGTCCAGAAGAACGTCAATCTTTTCATCTTCAATATGAGGACAGTTAACACTGGAATCGGAATGATATGGGAGGTAGAGCCAGTCGTAAGCTGTCGGTCCCGATCCATACGGGCTCAGCCCAATAAGGGTATCGTTCATCGGCTCCCCACACTTGGATTTCGACCACCAAGTGGCGTACTCGCTTTGCTTAATCGTGGCATCTAGGCCAATGTCTTCCCACATCTTTTCGAGGAGTACAGCGGTGTCGCCGAATGTGAATCCCGATAGTTCACCCCACTCGATTTCTACCTCGAACCCGTCTGGGTAGCCAGCTTCGGCTAGTAGGGTCTTTGCTCCCTCAGGATTGAATTGGTACCACGGACCCAAGTTGTCCACGGTGTACTCCGTGATGTCGGTGTACCCACCAACCGCCCATGGCATAGGACCGTATGGTGTAGCGTCCCCGGCATTAATCACATTCGCAATCACATCACGGTTGATAGCCATCGACATAGCCCGGCGAACCCTAACATCATCGAAGGGCGGCTTGGCTAGATTAAGAAATACGCCGTGGTCTCCCCATCCGAATGAAGGGACTCTATATAACGTTGTATCGGGCACGGTCTCAAGCACCTGATCCAAAATGTCATAAGCGCTTATCCGCATGAGATCAATCTGTTGTGCCCGGTAAAGGGCTACCTGTGTGGCAGGATCGCGGGTGAATATGTAACGCACCGCGTCTAGGAACGGCAGTTGCTCCCCTTTTATTTTTAAGTGATAGTTCGGATTTGCGACGAACAGCATCCCTTCGCCAGCAGCAAATTCTTTCAGGGTGAACGCACCGGTACCACCTGGATTCTCCCCCAGACCACCGGGCGATTCTTGGGCCTCTTTAGCTACTATTGGCGGAGTGGAGCCGTTGGTATACAACGTAGGGAACCCCGCCAAGGCTTGCTTGAGATGGAATCGCACAGTCTCCTGGTCAATCACCTCGACGCTATCTACAGAAGCGGTGGCCGTGTATTGAGGGACCACCCTTAATAAGTCGAACGAATATTTTACGTCTTCGGCAGTAACCGGGCGGCCGTTCATCGGAGGCCGGTCATGGAACCTTGCGTCCTGGTTGATCTTAAAATCCCAGGTTTTCAAGTCCACCGCTTCCCAACTCGCGGCAATATTAGGCCGAATAGTGGGTGTGGTGTGGACTTCTGGGAACCACCAAGTCGATTCCCATTCGAGTAAGGCGTCATACTGTGCCAGGTTTTCGTTGTTCCGTGCCCTGGTTGGATCAACATCGGGGATGGGGCTCATAGTGAGTTGGATTACGCCGCCCCGACGTGGTGGCCATGGCCAAGCTTTCGGTGGCCATGGATACTTCTCGTCAAGTTCTTGCAACACCGATCGAGCAGCGTAAGCGTACGGTGTTGCCGTTGGCACTCCACCAGAAGCCGCAGGTGCACTTGTTGCAGTAGGTTGCGGAGCGCTGGTTGCCGCGGCTTGTGGCGCAGCCGGCTCAGTGGACGAACCACATGAGATAACAAGCGCTAGTAAGAATATGGCGATTAAAGGTAGTAACCGCCTCGAAGATGCCTTAATACGTCTTGTCATTACTACTTACCCTCATAATCCCAGGTGTGAAATCCCATGTGTGAATTCGTAATATCAAGTCGAACCTCGGCTATACCGAGATACTGATGAAACCCATTGTTAATTAATCGCCTGCAATAATAAGGCCCAAGTACAGTGATATTCATATGGGATTCTCGTGCCGCCGCCGCATACTAGCTTAATGCCGTATAAGAGTCAACGACAATTCCGAAATGTAGAGTGTGAGTAAATCAACATATGAAGCGAATATTATCGTCAAATTCCTATAATTAAATAATAGCGGTTACCGCGTAGAGATCGTTGGCAAATAGGCTGGCTAACTTGCTTAAACGCAGTGAATGGTAAGAGTATTTTATGATAATCATTCTTGCGAATTATTCTGTTGGAATATAAAATTAGGCGCGTGTAAAATTCGATGAAACGGTGCCAAGCGGCGATTCATCGAATAAGGGTGAAGTAAGCTACCTGTCGTAATCGCGAGACGGGCTATGAAAAGAGTTTAAGGAGCAGAGAGATGGCTGATTCCCTAAATGAAACATCGGTACCTATTTCTGAGACCAGAGATGAGACTGAAAAGTTCGATGCGATTGTCATCGGGTCGGGGGTCACGGGGCTATACGCTTTGTATCGTATGCGCCAACTCGGGTTCTCGGTCCGGGCATTCGACGATGCTAGTGGGGTGGGTGGAACTTGGTATTGGAACCGCTATCCAGGTTGCCGTTTTGACTCTGAGAGCTACTCTTACGGATATTCATTTTCCGAAGAACTTTTGCAGGAATGGGACTGGAAAGAACATTACTCCAGCCAGCCAGAGACCGAACGCTATCTAAACTATGTGGCAGATAAGTTCGATCTGCGTCGTGACATACAATTCAACTCGCGAGTCATGTCGGCGACGTTTGTAGAAGAAGATAGCTGCTGGGAAATCGTCTTAAAGGACGGGGGGAAAGCCCGTGGCCAGTACTTGATTACGTCGGTCGGAAGTTTTTCTGCCGGTTACGTTCCTGACTTTGAGGGAATCGACAGCTTCAAAGGGATTACATCTCACACTCGAGGATGGCCGGCAGAAGGAATCGACCTGGCCGGAAAACGAGTTGGAGTCATCGGCACCGGCGCCAGCGGCGTGCAACTCATTACGGAGATTGCCAAAGAGGTTAGCCACCTGACAGTATTCCAGCGCACAGCGAACTACTGCGCTCCCCTCCGCAATGGCCCGATCGACGATGAGACCCAGAAACAGATCAAAGCCAGTTATCCGGAGATTTTCAGGGTGTGCATGGAAACCCCCGGCTCGTTCATACACGAATTCGACAAGCGGTCGGCCATGGATGTTTCTAAAGAGGAACGTTTAGAGCAGTATGAACGCCTATGGGCTGAGCCGGGCTTCAAGAAATGGCTCTCTAATTTTCATGACGTGATGGTCCCG
>DCWQ01000057.1:19738-26606 GCA_002328185.1 Dehalococcoidia bacterium UBA2158 | reverse complement strand
GAAGTTGACCGCGAACACCACCAGAGCGATCACCGCACCGGGGAACACCACCAACCAGCCCTGCGTGTCGATGTGCTCCCGGCCTAGCTCTAACATGCTGCCCCAGGTGGCGACATCCGGCGGGATTCCAACGCCCAAGAAGCTCAGCGCAGCTTCCACGACGATGGCGAAACCTAGAGTGAGCGTAATCAACACTATGTAGGTGGCCGCAACATTGGGAAGCATGTGCCTGAATATGATCCGAAATGAGCTTGCGCCGATGGACCTGGCCGCCAGCGTGTAGTCCAATTCTTTAATGCTCAAGGCCTGGGACCGGATAACCCGAGTCGCGCCTGGTACCAGAATCACCACTAGAGCGATGACTACGTTATTAACAGAAGCTCCCAGGGCCGCCATCAGACCCAGGGCCAAAATGATGGGGGGGAAGCCCATCAGAGCATCGATTAGTCTCTGGAGAACTATGTCGGACCAGCCGCCGATGTAAGCGCTGGCGATGCCAACCAATGTGCCCAGGGTTATACCGATCAATACGCTTACAATGCCCACGTACATCGAGATGCGGGCGCCGAAGATCAGGCGGCTATAGATATCTCTTCCCAACTGGTCCGTGCCCAGGAGGGTGTCCTCTCCTCCCGGTCCGAGGAATTTCCCCCCCACTCCGATATCCGTAGCGGCGTGGGGTGCTATCGCATCGGCGAATATCGCCACCAAGACAGCCGCTATCAGAACCAATGCTCCACCGAAAGCCATCGGCTTCCTGCGGGCAAAATCCTTTATCCCTGCGACAACAGCGGCAATCCCCGTTGGCTTGATGCGAACTTGGTCGGCTAGGTCAATTGCAAGTTCACCTGTTTCCACGGAGTCGGATCTAAATACCTGCATCTTAATTATCCTCGGTTAGTCGGGCGAATTGTTCCGGCATCGGTAGCCAAGGCCCAAATCTGGGTCAGTCTATCGGAGGCTAAGCCTCTTAGGCATACCTGATCCTGGGGTCCAACATCCCATACAAAAGGTCGACAACCAGGTTGATAGTTACTATGAACGCGGCGATTATGACGATCTCCGCCTGAATCATCGTGTAGTCTCGCTGGAAGATGGCCTCGATCAGAATTCTTCCCATGCCCGGGACCAGGAAGATGGTCTCAATGATTACAGTGCCTCCGAACAAACGAGCAAATATCCACCCGGATGTGGTCAAGACCGGCAACAACGCGTTCTTGAGGCCGTGACGGAACACTACCACGCTCTCGCTCAAACCCTTGGAGCGGGCCGTACGCATGTAGTCTTCTCTAATGATCTCCATCATTGCAGAGCGGGTTACTCTGGCGATGAAGGCCATTTCGTAGAAGGCCAATGCCAAAGCAGGGAAGATCATCTGCTGAAGGTTTGCTCTGGGGTCGTCCCAAATCTGCTGGTAGCCCAGTGCCGGCAGCCAGTCGAATATATGCACAAGGCCAAGGACTATTAAAATCGCCACCAAGAAGGTGGGCATGGCTATGCCGGCTAGTGTGAATACTCTAGCGGAGTAATCGATCCAACTTTCTGGTTTAAGGGCGGACAATATGCCCAACGGCACCGCGAACAACACGGAAATGAGCATCGCTAGAATCGTTAGTTCAACAGTGACCGGTATCCGCTCGGCCAATTCCTCCATCACTGGAGCTTTGAACCATAGGGAGTCGCCGAAGTCACCTTGTACTGCGCCACCGATCCAGTCGAAGTACTGAACGAACAACGGATCATTCAGGTCTAGTTCGACTCGGCATTCTTGAAGTTCAGCTTGAGTGTAGGTAGCTTCGCCATCGCTGAGGATAGCGATACAAACGTCACCGGGGATCAGCCGCATCACCACGAAGACGATAATCGTGACCAATACGATTGTTGGAAAGAATAGTGCTATCCGTTTTAACGCGTACTGTTGCATCTGTCCGATCCTATTAACAAAGAATCCGATCGCCTCCGGCCGGGATGATTATACTACGTTGGAATTCCCAAAGACGGACCAACTGCGCACGCCCAAATTACTGATGGTCTGCTCCGGTTACACGGAGCAGACCATCTTGTCAACCTGCCATTGAAGCCTTTAGCTGACCATTAATAGTCGAGCCACAGGTCCTCGTGCTTGAAGTGCGTCTGGACCGTCTCAGGGGCGTTGAAGCCTCGGATGTCCGGACCGATAATCCACTGTAGGATGCCCCATCCGAGGGTAACCCAGTGGTTGTCCTCCTGGGTGAACAGGAAGGTCTCCATTTCTTTGTTGATCTCTACGCGCTTTGCAGGATCGGGTTCTTGCTTCTGGGCGTCAAACCAAGCGTCTACCTTGTCATTGGACCAGTCAGTATAGTTACGGGTCGCGCCCTTCAGATAGACGCCGCCCATGATGCCGTCAACGTCGAGGACCACTTGACCCTCTCCCTGACAAGCCATCTCCCAGTCACCGTCCGAGTCTTCTGCCCTGGAGGTGCCGAAGAACGCGTAACCAGCAGCGCTGGGATAGGTAGTCATCTCACCATCAATACCCAACACGGCCTTAAGGTTCTCTTTGACCACTGTGCACTGGTCGGGGTAGGTGCCGACCTGACGAACATCGTACCGAGTCGTGAATCCGTCGGGGTACCCGGCCTCAGCCATCAAAGCCTTGGCTTTGGCAATGTCTTCCGCTCCACCGGGGCCGTCCTTGGGACGCAGGCCAGGCCAGGTGAGGCATTCCTCAAAGCTGTGGGCCATTCCCATGAGGGGGCAGCCTACGCCGGAGGTGTTATCGAAGACCAGGTCGTTCCATTGTTGATAGTCGATGGCGAGCTGGATGGCTTCCCGGACCCTGGCGTCGTTGAAAGGAGCTTTCTTGACGTTCAGCATCAAGCCCCAGTCAGCCGAAGGGGACACTGGGACCGGTCTGTAGTCCCCGCCGGTATCCTTTTCAAGTTCAAAAGCCTGGGTCGGGGCTAGGTTCGTGAAACCACCATTGGACATATCGAGTTGGCCAGCTTTGAACTGGGCAAGCAATGTGCCGGTGTCAGTGATTATGAAGTGGTCTATCCCGTCGAAGAACGGGCGACCTTCTTTGAAGTAATTCTCGTTCTTGGAAACCTTGTAGAAGTTACCACGCTGGTATTCGTCAAGGACGAAGGGGCCTGAGCCGAGTTTGTTGTCGATGATGGTTTCAGCCAAGTTCAGGTCTAGGCCGGCATCAAGGGCGCTCTTCGGCAAGGTCTTGACATAGTCAACCGCGAGGAACCTCATGAAAGCCCCGGAGGCGAACTGTAGATTGAACTCTATGGTCTTGTCATCAATCAGGTTTACGCCGCCGTTCTTCGCTTCTAAGACGTAATTACGCCAGAGACCGGACCGGCCGGTTGGGCCGTCAAGGTCGCCGTATCGGAGCATGGAGTTATGGATATCAACGCCGGTTAGGTCGGTGCCGTCGATCCATTTTATTCCGTCGCGAATCGTGAACGTAAACGTTTCTCCGCCGTTCGTAATTTCCCAACTGTCGCAGAGGTCGCACACTATTTGACTGGTGTCAGTAGTGTCCATCTGTACAAGTTGGTTGTACAACTGGGAAACGGCCTGGATGCTGGAAAGGGAGGAAGAACCCCTGGGGTCCCAATCCTTGGTATCGGCATATGCGGACATACGAACGGTTCCGCCATATTTACCAGTGGTCGCTACCACTGGAGCCTGTGTGGCTTGTTCGCTGGTCACCCGCGCTGGCACTGCCGTGGGGACTGCACCTGATGGAACTGCTGTTGCCTTTGCTGCTGCCTTTGGTGCTGCCTTTGGTGCTGCCTTTTCTGCTGCCTTTGGTGCTGCCTGCGGTTTTGATGTGTCTGTGGTATCCGACCCGCACGCAACAGCGATAACCAATAAGAGCGCCGCAATTATTGGAAATAGGGCCTTCGGGTTAAGTAACCTATGCCTTGACATGTAGCTTCCTCCATTTCCGTCTGTAAGACTATCCATTTTCCGAACAACCGATCCGCCGCTCGTCCTCCGTTTGGGACTTGGGCGTATTACCTACTAATGCTGGGTTCGCACCCAGCACCCATAAATTTAAAACGGAATACTATATATTTGAGTTTGCGCGCGAGAGCCGAAACATTCTAGCCCACAAAAACTCGCAAGTCAAGCCGATTTGCCAAATCCATCACGTACAAATCCAAGCTACGGGCAGAAGGCATGAAGCCAGTGTTGACCGCGTGGTCCCAGCAAGGCAAACAACTGTGGCCCGGAGCCGGCGATTCTCTTACGGTTTTCGTCAGAATGGATATAGGAACTAGCTATGCGGCGGTTTTGCGGTCCGGTTCTAGAAGCAAACGCACATCGGTATCCAGGTCGGCATCAACGAAAAGGCTCAAAGTCCACGGACCTAGTCCAGACGCTTGTCGTCCGCACCAATGCGGCCCTTTCAACCGATAACGGCCAACGCAGTACGCTGATGTCGGAGTTGTCCGCATGGGCTGCGGCGATGGTGCCATTCAGGGACCGGGTCACGGTGAGGTCGTTAGTTGAGATGGCCGTAACCAGTATCTGCTCGGACCCGATAAGGGCTGTCTGATCGGCCGTCATTTGTAGGTGGCTAGGCTTTTACACTGAAATTGAGTGTAGAAACGCGCTTTCAAGGGTGTCAACGCAGGCCTGATACCGATGTCTTTTGCCCCGGGGCAAATGGTCCGGCCAGGCGCTGTCCGGCGTTGACTGGGTATTTCCTTATATGATAGTTTTGTTAGGTACAGTTCCCGCGGAATCTAACGTCGGGGATCTTCCCAGGACAAGCTCCTAAGGAGAACAGGCAATGGAAGTTACGACCCTCGCCATCGAGAAGCTCAAGGAAGTCATGGAAGAACAAGGTGAAACTAACGGGTCGCTGCGGGTAGTAGCCTTACCTGCCGAGACAGGCGGCCTTCAATATATGTTGACCATGGAAAATGAATCTCAGGCCGACGACACGGTGCTGTCCAAAGAGGGGGTTAGCTTCCTCATGGACTCGGACAGTGCGCCCTTCTTGGAAGAGGCGACCATCGACTACGTTGAGAATCTGGGCGGACAGGTCGGGTTTGTGATCAACAACCCCATGTTCTCCAGCGCCGGCGGCTGCGGGGGGGGTTGCGCCTGTGGCAGCGGCGGCGGTGGTTGCGGTTGCGGCGGTGGCGGTTGCGGCGGCGGTTGCGGCGGCCACTAAGCCATAACCATCCCGGCATTGTGAAACAAATGAGTCCCGATTGATCGGGACTCATTTTTGTTGGGTGTTTGTTCGGTTGCAGGCATAGACATCGATTGATGCGGGCGTGGCCCTCTCCCTAAGCCTCCCCCAAAGGTCAGAGGGCACCAAAAGCCTGCTCCAAATCACAGGCAGAACTCATGTCCCTCCTCCTTCGCAAGGGGGAAGACTAGGACGGGGCAACCATTCTCTCGAAACCAAATCTCCCGAAACCAAATCTCCCGAAACCAAATCCGATGACATCAACCGCTTGCCGTTCAAATGAGATTCCCTACACTACAATTCCGTATGAAGCCACGCAGCTTCGAAATAAACCGGGCAAGACAGCTTCGGCGAAGCCCACACCAGCCGAATCATTTCTTTGACCCGAACTCCATGCCTACCAGTGATGCGGATACCAATTCCGGCGCCAGCATCCAATCGGCCCGTACATCGTTGATTTTGTGTGCCCTGAGAGGCGTCTGGTGGTAGAGTTGGACGGCGGACAGCATCAAGTATCGATCGAATATTACGCGGAGCGCATGAATTACCTAGGCCAGCGCGGATTTTCCGCTCTTCGCTTTTGGAACAATCAAGTTTTTTTCTGAGATCAGCGGAGTCAAGGAAGCGATACTTCTGGCATTAGCACGGTAGACAGAGAAGCCAAGCCATCACCTAACCCTCTCCCGTGCGCGGGAGAGGGGACTTTCCTAGGAGACAAATAATCATGGTGCAGACACCTCACGGGATCAATTTTGAGGCCAACCGCCCGGTGGTCATGGGTCGGAACGGGATGGTGTGCGCGGGGCAGCCGTTGGCCGCTCAGGCTGGCATGGCCATCCTGCAGAAGGGTGGAAATGCCGTTGACGCCGCCATCGCCACCGCCGCCGCGTTGAACGTAGTCGAGCCCAATATGTCGGGCATCGGCGGCGACGGCTACATCATGATTTACAACAAAGCCCAGAACAAGGTGGACATCTGCAACGCCACCGGCGCCGCCCCCTACGCCACCGACCTGGCCTGGTACCAGGCCAACGGCATCCCCCAGAAGGGAATCATGTCGTTCTCGGTACCGGGACTGGTGGACGGCTGGATGGCCGCCCACGAGAAATACGGCAGCCTAAAGCTGTCCGAACTGTTCGCCTCCGCCATCGACTTGGCGGAAAACGGCTTTCCGGTGTCCCACGTGCTTTCGAGGGTCATCTCCGGCGATCCACTGTTGCAAGAATTCCCAACCTCCCAGGCCATCTTCGCCCCAGGCGGCAAACCGCTCCAGCCCGGACAGATCATTCACCAGAAGGACCTTGCCAAGACGTTCCAGAAGATTGTCGACGGAGGCCGGGACGCCTTCTACGAGGGCGAGATCGCCCAGGCCATGGTCAAGTTCTTCCAGGAACAGGGCGGTCTTCTGTCGATGAAGGACCTGGCGGACTGCCGTTCCCGGTGGCAGGAGCCCATCTCCACAACCTACAAAGGCCACTCGGTCTACGAAGCGCCGCCCAACTCCAGCGGCCATGTCCTCCTCCAAGAGCTAAACTTGGTAGAGCAGTTTGACCTCAAGTCGTTGGGCTGTAGCTCTGCCGAGAGCATCCATATGATGGTGGAAGCCAAAAAGCTGGCGTTCATCGACCGGGAAGCCTACATGGCCGACCCGGACCACACAGATGT
>DCWQ01000057.1:5050-19344 GCA_002328185.1 Dehalococcoidia bacterium UBA2158 | reverse complement strand
ACCGGGCGTCCGACCCGGCCCACGGTGACCCTTGGGTGTTCCAGGGCGGCTCCGGCGGCGCGGGACGGGTGGCAGCCGGGGCTGTGCAGGAAGAAGACACCACCTGCTTCGTGATCGTGGACCAGTGGGGCAACGCGGTCTGCCAACTCCAGAGCATCCAGAGCTCAATGGGTTCCAGCATCGTCGCCGAGGGTACCGGCATCTTGCTCAACAATCGGATGACCTATTGGCACCTGGATCCGGACCACGTGGACTGCCTCCAGCCCGGCAAACGGGTGCGCCACACCATGAACCCGGTGATGGTCTTCAACGGCGACGGCCCAGCCTCGTTGGGTAAACCCTCGGGCAGCAGTGGACTGGCGCTGGTCTGCGGCACACCGGGCGCTGACACACAAGTGCAGACCAACATGCAGGTGATAACGCACCTCATCGACTTCGGCATGACAGTGGCCGAGGCGGTGGAAGCGCCCCGGTGGCGAAATTCCCACAGCCCCACCGAGTCCAACGTGCCCCACGTCTGTGATAATCTCTTACACATGGAGTCCAGGTTCGGGACAGACGTCCGCCAGGCTCTGGAAAGCAAGGGTCATCAACTGAACATGATGCCCGAATGGGGCGCCCAAGGTAGCGAGATGATGATCCAGGTGAACCCGGAAACCGGCGCTCTCCACGGAGCGGCAGACCCCAGACGCGACGGCTACGCCATCGGCTGGTGACCTCGGCCTACCCAAGTACAAAAACAAACGACTAAGCGGATAGTTGATGCGCATACCTGGCAACAAAAGAAGCCCTTTCCCCGACGAGTGCGGCAACCGGGCGGGGGTCTTCGCAGAGGCAGTGAGGGACGGGGAGATGGACCTGGCTTGGTCCATGCTATCCAAGGAGACCCGCGGCATGCGCATGGGTGTTTGGGCCACCAAGAACCGGATCAACATGCAGGACGCCTACCGGGCCGGATACAGCGCGGACCACCCACTGCGGGCAGCGATGCTGGACGATTTCAGAAAGACGGTGTTAAGCCTCTGGCCGCTAGAAGACCTGACGGACTTGGGCATCTCTCCCACCAGCTATCTGGACGATGTGCATGCCTTCGCCTTTCTTCCCTTCGGCATGCAGGACGACACCACCGAAGTAGAACACGGCCGGGCTATGAACGGGCTGATCCTACCCATGCTCTGGGAAGACGACGATTGGCAGGTCGACCTTCCGGGATGGCGCTTCTTGGAAGTGCCGGAGAAGGGCTAGCATCTTGGCGCGGCGCAACCCACCTGAGACTGTGCCGTCTAATCCCCAGGTAGAAACGCGTTTCTGTGAGCTCTGCAAAAGAGAGGCCCTGCGGTTCACCTCGCACCACCTCGTGCCCCGCTCCCGGGGAGGCAAGTTCAGCCCACAGGTCAAGCTTTGCCCCACCTGCCACCGGCAGCTCCACGCCATGTTTTCCGAATCAACCCTGGCCAAGGAATTGAATTCCATCGATGCTCTGCGCGCCAACCCCGAGTTCTCGGATTACCTGAGGTGGGCTAGGCATCAAAAAGGGCCAACCAGCTTCCGGGTCCGCCGGGCAAAGGACCGGCGTTAGTCCTTTACTCGCCGTCGGCCGCCTTGTAAGGCTGATGGCCGGGGAATATACTCGAACTATTATGGCTCAGCCTCACGAAGAACCCTCAGACGGGCTCACAAGACTGCCTCTCTTTCCGCTGAATCTGGTCCTTTTCCCCGGTCAAGACCTGCCTCTTCACATCTTTGAGGAACGCTACAAGGACATGATCGGGGAGTGTTTGGAGCAAGATAGTCCCTTTGGAGTGGTGTTGATCAAAGAGGGTCTGGAAGTTGGGTCCCCGGCGGACCCCGAACGCATCGGCACCTCCACCCGCATCCTCCGCTCCGAGATATTGGACCAGGGGCGGATCAATATCATGACCAAGGGTGAGCGGCGGTTCGAGATCGAAGAGATCGCCCAGCGGGTGCCCCACGTGGTGGGCCGTGTCCGTTACCTGGTGGAGTTGGAGGGCGAGGGCTGTGCGGAGTTGGTTCCCCAGATCAATGAAGAGTACGTGGCTCTGGTGCGGAACCTAACGGCGCTCACCGGGGGCTATACTTCGCGGGTCGACATCCCCGAGGACCCAATAGAACTTTCCTATGCAATCGCCGCCAATCTAGACCTGGAGCCACACCTGCGTCAGAGCCTGCTGGTCACGGAGACCGCGGCAACCCGCCTGTTCGACCTCATCCCTCTACTGAAACAGGGCAATGAAGCTCTACGGGAACGCATCGCCAAACAGAACCCTTTCCAGGGGCCGCGCCTGAATTAACCGGTTTTAGTCAGGTCTCCGAAGAGACGTAACGCCGCCGACTCGGGAATCATGCCCGAGAATAGCTCCGGGTGAATCATCTCCGCCATGATCTCCAAGCCGGTGACCAACCTTGGTCCCGAGCGGCTGGTGTACGAGCCCGCATCCACCACGTAAACCCGGTTGTTCTGCACCGCTGGCAACGATTCCCAGCCACCTTTGGCCGTCATGGTGGGCATATCTTCAAGGGCACGCTTAACGTCGAAGCCGCACTGCATCATGATGATAATCTCCGGTTGGCTGGCGACAACCTCGTCCCAGTCCAGCTTCAAGGTCCCGGTGTCTTTGTCGCCGAAGCTGTTGGTCCCACCGGACAGTTCCGTCATCTCGGGAACCCAATGTCCGCCGCACATCACCGGGTCCGCCCACTCAACATGGAGCACGCTGGGTTGGTGGTCGGCATCTTTGGCCCGCTCCGCCACCGCTTCTATGCGTGCGGTTAGACCGGCAGTGATCTCCCGAGCAATGGCTTCGGTGCCCGTGGCCCGGCCGACCCGGTTGAGGTCTTCGACCACGTCACCAATGTGCAGAGGGTCCAACGAAAGTATCTCGGGTTCTTTGGCCAACCCGACGCTTACCTCGGCAACCTGCCGAGTGGAGATGGCTCAAACCTCGCAGATGGCTTGAGTTATCAGCAGATCCGGCTCGGCCTCGTGCAGCAATTTGGTGTCGATTTCGTAGATGCCTAGCCCTTGGGCCAGACGTTCCGAGATCACCCTGCTGATCTCCCCGCTCGTTGGTTCCATTCCTTCGAAGACACTGTGGACTACATGGGGTTTGTCTCGCGCCTCCGGCGGGTAGTCACATTCGTGGGTCACGCCGTAGAGTTGGTCCTTAAGGCCCAGGTCGTAGACCATCTCGGTGGCGCTGGGCAGGAAAGAGCAGATGCGCATATATATTCTCCGGCCAAGCCCCCTCAGCCGTTAGGTTTGTGAACAAGCCAGGCCCGGAATTCCCTACCGGTGTTTTTCTGAATGCGAGACCAGTTCCACGGTGGTATCAGAGGTCGCCACGGCGACCGAACCGTAGAGGGGTCAACGCTTCTTCCAGGTTTCAACCAGGTTATGGGCGTCCTCGTCGTCTACGCCCCACATCTCAAACTTGATTCGGATGGCGTCGTAGAGCGACAGGTCGCCATGGTCGGCATCCGAGTCCCGGAACGACTCCACGCCAACGTCCATCCAATCCAATTGGATGCCGTCATTGTCGGCCAGACGCTCGACCATGTTTACGGCGCAGGCGGTGATCCCGGAGAAGAAGAACTCGCCGGCGCCCAACTCCTCGCCGCCAGCGTCGTCCGCAACGAAGTGGTGTGTGCGGGCGTTGCAGATGGCCCTTCCCAGTGTGCCGGTGCTGTATGCCCTTGCTTTGTAGGCCAGTGTCAGGTTTGCCACGTGTTGCTCCCTCTTAGTCAGAAACTCGGTAGGCGAAACAATCAACTATCTCGATGCCTATCGGCTTTTGGGCCAGGCCGGTGGTGCCGATAACCGCGCGGCAGGGCGGGTAGGGTACAAACTCTCGGAAGACCTCATTGAACTTTTCCCAGTTGTCCATGTTGGTCAAGAACACTACCATGTTAACCACCCGGCTGAAGCTGGTGCGGCCAGCGGTCAGCGTGGTTTCAACGTGGCGGAAGCAGGCACGGTATTGATCCATGAAATTATCGCCGATAACCTCTCCATCGAAATTGGAGGATGTGGTACCCCGGACATAGACCTTGACCGCTTTCACTTTGAGCATGCGAGTCAAATCTTCATCAAAATAATCGGTGTACATGCCGGTGCGGTAAGACACTGAGCCGGTGGCCTCGTGGCGTCCGTCAGCGATGATCAAGTCCAACAGAGCGTCCCGCTCCTCAAAAGAATGGGCCTGGGCCTGTTCGATGGACAGGGCGTCAAGCTGTTCCAGAGTATGGGCCGGGTTGCTTACCTTGGCCATGAGGAAAAGCTCCCGTCAAGTTGAGTGTCCGTATCTTATCGTCAGCCACCAGGCCGTGCAAGACGCTTTGACACCCTTCAACCAAGCCACCTATCATTGTGGTGAGAAATCGGCTGAAATCTCCACGGAGGCGCCCATGGCTACCATCCAAGAACTGAAAGCACAATACGAGGGCCTGGATCAGGAACTACCCTCAAAGGGCGAAGAGGCCATCGAACCGTCGTGCCTGCTCACCTTCCAATATGAATACCCCAACCAGCAGTCCCAGGTTGAGATAGACACCGATGAGTTCACCGCGGTCTGCCCGTGGACCGGCCTCCCCGACTACGGAGTCCTGACCATCGCCTATGTGCCGGGGGATTCTTGCATCGAGCTGAAATCCTTGAAGTATTATCTGCTTTCCTACCGGGACGTGGGCATCGTCCAAGAGCACGTCGCCAACCGGATACTTAACGACCTGGTGGCCGTCTGCCAGCCCCAGTCCATGAAGATCACCCTCGACTACAAGGTCCGGGGCGGGCTGCACACCACCGTTTCCGTAGAATACGAGGGCAAGTAGACCCTCGGGCACGCCCTCAGCTATGTACCAGATAAGAATCGAGTTCACCTTTGACAGCGGGCACCGCCTCCTGGACTACAACGGCAAGTGCGCCTACCCCCACGGCCACACCTGCCGAGCGGAGGTCTACTTGGAGTCCCAATCTCTGAAGGAACCGGGACTGGTCTACGACTTTACCGACCTCAAAGACCGGATCAAAACCTGGGTCAACGATAACTCGGACCACGCCTTTCTGGTCAACAGCCGCGACAGTGAAGTCAGCTCTGGGCTGGCCGGCGCGGAGCTTGTTTGGTTCTTTAAGTTCCAGGACGAGAATTCTTCCTACGAAGGTATGAGCCGGGCGCTCTACGAGAAAACCTCAGAGTTCTGTGACATCGCCCCGGCTAAGGTGCGGCTGTGGGAATCAGTTAACCAGTACGCGGAATATTTCGGCGCCCCTTCAATAGGAAAGGCATAAAGAGATGCCCAGCTACGGGGTGAGCCTGCTCTCCGGCGGACTGGACTCGACCACGGTGACTGCCCTGGCCAAGGGCAAGACCGACCACCTGACCGCCCTGACCTTTCACTACGGCCAGAGCCACAGCAAAGAAGTGGACTGCGCCGCTGAGGTCGCCCGCTCCCTGGGCGTGCCCCAGGAGTTGATGGATATATCGTTCCTGGGCCAGGTGTCCTGGTATTCAGCGCTGACTAACCCTGAACGGTTCCCAGTCCCCGAGGACCGGGAGGCCGCCCAGATGGGGAACAGCATCCCCATCACCTACGTTCCACTGCGGAACACCATCTTCCTGTCCCTTGCCGCCGCCTATCTGGAGAGCCAGGCGCTCCACGCAATCGAGCTAGAAGGCGTGGCTCCCACTAACGTCCAGGCGCTCATCTACATGGCCCCCAACGCCATCGACTACAGCGGCTATCCCGACTGCCGGCCCGAGTTCTTCGAAAAGATGGGCGAGTCCCTGGGCTACGGGAGCAAACTCTGGACCGAGTATCAGGTCCCGCTACAGATCGAGATTCCCATCATCGAGATGTCCAAAGCTGACATCGTCAGACTGGGCATCGAACTACAAGCCCCGCTGGAACTCACCTGGAGTTGCTACCAGGGAGGCGATACCACGTGCGGCCGGTGCGATAGCTGCATCCTAAGGGCCAACGGCTTTAAGGACGCCGGTTACCTCGACCCGGCGCTGAAATAGACACGGTTTATCGGTTCTGGATGCGATATTCAGCGCCCCCAAGTCCGCTCATGGTGAGCTCCGACCCAAGGTCGAGAGTTTCGATGAAATCGGAGCGATCGAACCACCGCTAAGTGGTCATTCGTATCTCAACGGCAACAAGGCGGGTGTGCGTCCTTCGACAGGCTCAGGATGAGCGGGGGAACATGGCAAGATATTTCGGCGCAGGGTTCAGCTTGTAAAAATGCTCAAAGTCAGCCGGAAATCGGGAGGACGAGCCGGAGATATTCCATTCCATCCAGGGTGAGGGTGTCTCCGTGGGCGTGCCCTCTGTTTCCCTGCGGCTGGCCACCTGCAACCTGAGCTGTGCCTGGTGCGACTCCCAGTACACTTGGGACTGACAGAATTTCGACCGTCAGACCGAGGTTATGGAGCTAGAAACGTCAGAAATCCAGCAGAAAATCCTGGCTTTCGACTGCTCCCACGTCGTGATCACCGGCGGCGAACCCCTGTTGCAGCAGGTTGAACTGACCCCTCTGTGGAATCTCTGGCAGCCGTTGGTTACACCTTAGAGGTTGAGACCAACGGGACCATTCCGCCCCTGCCTGGGATACTGGGCCACATCGGCCAATGGAACGTCTCGCCCAAATTACGCACATCGGGAAACACGCAGGAAAAGGGCTAGGTGCCTTCAGCCTTGGAGGCGTTCACCTGACTGCCCGAGGCTTATTTCAAGTTCGTGGTGACAGGAGAGTCTGACATCGAAGAGGTCTGTGCGCTGCGAGACCGGTACAAGCTGAACCCTGCTCGGGTGCTCCTCATGCCCGAAGGCCGGACACCCGACGCACTGAAAAAAGAGTCCATGGCTGTCTGAGCAGTGCGTGAAATACGGCTTCAGATTTACTACCCGCCTCCACATCCTACTCTGGGGCGACCAACGCGGGCGTTAAGCCTTCAGCAGCCGGGTCAACTCCTTGATATTCCCCAGTGCATCCAGGTGTCCCACGGTCTCCACCACGCGGATCGCTCTCTCTTCACCCAAGACATCCTCGACCAAGAACTTGAACTTGCCCACCAATTCCTCTCGCGAAGCCGGGTTTTCAGTA
Organism: Dehalococcoidia bacterium UBA2158; assembly: GCA_002328185.1. GTDB lineage: Bacteria > Chloroflexota > Dehalococcoidia > Lucifugimonadales > UBA3495 > UBA9611. The sequence goes on along the minus strand of DCWQ01000057.1, from coordinate 12,221 downwards.
TCGCCGTGGTGAGCAGTCACATCCTCGGTGATGGTGCGTCCGTCCTTCAATGAGATGGCCACTTTAGCCGCAGGGTAGTCGTAACGCCGCAGGTCCATTTCGGGGTCGGCGATGATATCCACCTTGCGCGATAGGGCCAGGGTTTCCGGGTCTTGTAGCCGGTCCGGGTAGAAGGCCGTGATGTCGGTGCTGTTGTGCACCACGGCTGTCGCCACCGCGTATGGTAAAGAGAACTTGGCGGCCAGCATATTCACCGGCTCGGGGTCGGTCATGATCGTGGCTAGTGCCGGGGCCTCTACCTTGATCCGTTCCACATCGTCGGCGGCGAAATTCTCCCGCCCCAACAGGGACTGAACTCCATCCAGTACCGGGTGGTTGTACAGGCAGCAAGCGTGGAGTTTGAAGTAGTTGCGTTGGATGCGGTAGGCGCCGGGCACTCCCATCTCTTGAACCACAGCCTCGGTATCGAAGGACTCCCCCAGGATCTCGTTGTAGATGTCGGAGGGGCCGTCTTCCAGGCCGGTGAACCCGCACAATGCCAACTGGGCCGCCATGATCCCCTGAAATCCGGAGCGCCCGGGGTATAGGTTGCGGATGGTGGCACCTTCGATGCAGGGAGTCCAGGTATTGGCCGGGCTCATGGATGCGGCCATGTTGACGGCCAGCGTGGTGTGGGCCTCGTCGAAACCCATCAGCTTGGCCGTTGCCACCGCGGATCCGATCGTGCCCCAGGTGCCGTGAGAATGGACGGCTTTCTTGACCTTGGTGCCGGTGCCGATACGGGAGGTCACCTCATAGCCGGCGATGACACTCTCCAGGAATTCCTTGCCGTTGGCGCCCCGTTCCTCAGCCATAGCCAACGCTGCAGGGACCACATGGATGGCGGCATGCCCTCCCCCCAACCGGTTACCCTCGTCCATCTCCAGGGCCACTCCGGCGGTGGCGTTGGAGAGCGCTGCAAACACCGCGGAGGTTGAACCAGACTGGCCCAGCAGGGTTGCCAGGCCCTGGCCGCCGGTCTTGGCAACCAACTGGGCCAGCTTAGCGTTTTCAGGGAGACGGCTGCCCGCCAGCATGGCGCCGATAGTGTCCAGCACCACGGCCTTAGCCGCGTTGACGGTGGAGGATTCCAGGTTTCCAAGGTGAGTGTCACAGACGAATCGAGAGAGACGGTCGAGGTAAGCTGGCATCAGGGACTCCTGGGTCAGGTTGCCACCATTTTACCCTGCTGGCATAATCCGGCAAATGTGCGGCCCTAATCAGCAAGATTCCCAACAGATATTCCAACCGTGGACCAACCTGAAGCAGCCCATGCCGATATGGCGCAAACTGCGGATGGTAGCCGTCAACAACTTCATCAAACTGCACACGCGTAAGGGCTGCTGCGGCAATTACGATCAGCCGGGCTGTTGACTGGGCGAAAGCCAGCCGCCGGGTTCCGGCGGCGATAGCAACTAGGTCGGCAGTTCCGTTTGGTAGCCCCCGTAGTGGCCGTTGGTTGCGGCCGGACTCGCGCCCACCAGCGTTTCTTCCATGACCGGCGCTGAGACAGCTATCAGCCGAATCCCGTCCCACCAATGTTTGCCCCGGCCCCGGCGGCGGCGGCGGAAGCCCATGGCTGTGAGTTGCATGCCGAAGCTGCGTTGGGAAACGTCGTCCTGGCCGGTCTCTCGGCACCAGTCCTGGAATCCGGAGTAGAGATCTTTGGCCAGGACCAGGTTGCCGTCACCGACATGGCACCGCTCTGCCACGAACTGGGCCACCGGGCCGTCAATCTTCTCCGCGGGCTCCGGGTTAACGAGCACCATGACCGGCTCGAGTCTATCCTCCGGCGCGTTCTCCCATAGGTCGGTGGGCGATTGTTTTTCGATCTCTGCGAGTTCTTCGACCCAATCAGCGAAATAGACCAGCAGGTCCAAGTACTGGGGCATCCCACCCACGTGTTCCCAACTGAGTCCTCTGCCATGGAGCTCGCCGGCGTCCATCAGGAGGTTGATGGGCCGCACCTCGAAACGGCGGCGATATTCGGGAGGGCAGTCCCATACAGGGGTGAAGATATCGGTGGAAATGGTGTTGTGCAGCAAGAACATCACGCAGCGGGCCGCCTGAAGGTCGGGGTTTTCTTCGTCCAGGGGTGAACCGGAGAAAACGCGTTCCAAGCTCCGTTGCACTTGGATCACCGACAAAGCAAAAGCAGCGCGAGCCTGATTGGCTGCGCGCCGCGTTAATTCCTGCTGATCTGGACCGGCGTTATCCACTGAGAATGCGACGACCATATCATCGGAACTATCCCGAAATAGTTGCTTCGCGGCTACTTTCTGTTCCTGGACCGCCTGCCAAAGGGCCATGGACAGGTCCAGGTTCTCTTTGACCAACCTAATCTCGAATGCCGGCTTCAACATCACAACACCCCTTCACAACAACACTGCCTAAGCACGCTACCCGGGCACACTTCCCGGGACTCGCCAATGGTGATCTGCTACTCGTTGATGTTCATCACCACTTTAATAACTTCTTCTTGTTGTTGATCATACATCTCATAGGCCTTTTGTACATTTGTAAATCCCATACGATGAGTGATCAAATTGGCGGGTTCGCACCAGCCACGCTGCCTGAGGGCCACCATGTGTTTGATCTGGCTGGTGGGATCGCCGCTGCGGGCGCCGGTGGTCCCAATCATCCTTGGCTGTTTGTCCATGATCCAATTGTGTTCGATGGACACATGTTCGTCGGCCTGGATGCCGAAGACAATAATGGTGCCGAACTGGCGGACCAGCCGGAAGCAGTCGTTAAACGTGTCGGGAAACCCGGCCGCCTCGACGATGACGTCGGGGCCCACTCCACCAGTGATCTCCGCTAGGGCTTCGTCGACCCTTTCTTTGTCCGGATTGATCCGATGGGTGGAGCCGAATATCTTGGATTTCTCGAGCCTGTAATCAAGCGGGTCCACCACGGTGACACTGGCCGCGCCCAAGCGTGAAGTGATCATGGTAAAGCTGAGCCCGATGCTGCCCTGGCCCATGATCGCCACGTGCTTGCCCAGGATATTGGGCATCTGCTGGCACGAATACAGCACAGTTCCCGAAGGCTGACACATGACCCACTCGTCCAGAGGCCCCTCGTCGGGCAGCAGGATCATGCGGCTGGGGTCGGAGGTCATGAACTCCACGAGGCCGCCCTTGCCCGGTTCCGGAATGGCAATAACCCGCTGACCCTCATGGTATTCATCGGTCCGGCTCTCGACGATGGTTCCCGCCAATTCATGGCAGGGTCTGCCAACGTCCATGGGATATTCTTCCTCGGGGTGGATGTTGAACCCGTGACGGCAGTCGCTGCCGCAGACCGACACGCGCTCCAATTTGATCAGGACCTGGCCGTCGTCGGCCACCGGGATTTCTGCATCCAGGAATTCAAAGAGTTTTGGCCCGACAAGTCTCGCAGCTTTCATGCTGGCGATCCCCCTTAATATTTATCGGTGGTTGGCCCGTAAGCCGCGTGTATCTTAAACCCGGCAATGCACGGCGGCAACTGGGGAGCCTCTAAACCTCCTTGTGCCGGAAGCAGTCCACTACGTGGTCGTTGACCATCCCGGTGGCCTGCATGTAGGCGTAGCAGATGGTCGAGCCGACGAATTTAAACCCCTTAGTTTTTAAGTCCTTGCTCATGGCGTCCGACTCGGCTGTTGTTGCCGGCACATCGGACATGGACTTGCGTTGGTTGTCGATAGTGCTGCAGCCCACGAACCCCCAGATGTAGCTGTCAAAGTTGCCCGCCTCCGCCACCACCTGCAAGAACGCCTTGGCGTTCCCGATTGCCGAGGCGATCTTCAGTCGGTTCCGGACGATTCCGGCGTCGGCAAGCAAACTCTGGACCTTGGAGTCCCCGTATTCGGCGATTCTAGATGGGTCAAAATCGTCGAAGGCGGCCCGGTAGCTCTGCCGCTTATTCAAGATGGTGTTCCAACTGAGACCGGCCTGGGCCCCCTCCAAGATTAGAAACTCAAACAGCATCTGGTCGTCGTGGAGCGGCACCCCCCATTCCTCTTCGTGGTAGGGAATCATCAATTCGTTGGCTGCCCAATCGCACCAGTCCATAACCCATCTCCACCTTTATCTTGTGGCTTTGTGTCTGACAGATTATTATAGGTCACGCTAAAAAGCTCGAAGCCTTTGACACCGTATTAATTCATCGCCCCTTGGAGGTGCCCTCGTGGCAAGTCACTATGATGTAATCGTCGTCGGCGCCGGCAACGCGGCCCTGTCCGCCGCCATCGCCGCCAGAGAGAACACTGACTCGGTCCTGGTCGTTGAGAAAGCCCCCGAGTATTTCCGGGGCGGAAACACCTATTTCACCGGCGGCATCATCCGCTTTGCCTTCGAAGGCTTAGATGACATCCGGACGGTCATCCCCGACATGTCGGAGACCGAAGTCAATCAGGTGGAAGTGGGCAGCTATACCGAAAACCAGTTCTACGACGATATGATGCGTGTGACCGAGGGTTTAACCGACCCCGAACTGGCCCAGATACTGGTCAGCCAGTCTCTTCCCACCATGCAGTGGATGCAGTCCAAGGGGGTCCGGTTCGTCTTGGCCTATGGGCGGCAAGCCTTCAAAGACGGCGACAAGTACCGGTTCTGGGGCGGTCTCTTGGTAGAGGCCGTGGGCGCCGGAAAGGGCCTCTCCGACCAGCAGTTCGACGTCTGCGCCGAGATGGGTATCGACGTCCGGTACTCCACCCAAGCCACCAAACTGATTCAGAACCAGAAGGGGCACGTGAACGGGATCACCGTCCTAGGACCCGACGGTTTTGAAGACATCACGGCCGGCGCAGTGGTTTTGGCCGCCGGGGGTTTCGAGTCCAATGCTGAGATGCGCAGCCGGTATCTGGGCCCTGGTTGGGAAAACGTGAAGGTCAGGGGCATCCCCTACAACACTGGCGACGGCATCAAGATGGCCTTGGACGTCGGCGCCCAATCTCACGGCCACTACAGCAGTTGCCACGCCGTGGCCTGGGATATGAACGCCCCGGCCTTTGGCGACCGTACCATCACCGAGTTGTACCAGAAGCACTCCTACCCCTTTGGCCTGATCGTGAACATCAACGGCGAACGATTTCTGGACGAGGGCGAAGACTTCCGAAACTACACCTACGTCAAGTTTGGCCGGGCCTACCTGACCCAGCCTCAGGGCCTAGGCTTCCACATCTTTGATGAAAAAGTTAAGCACCTACTCAGGGACGAATACCATATCGACCAGGTGACCATGGCCAGGGCCGACACGTTGGAAGAGCTGGCTGAACGGCTGGACATCGACCCCGCCGGCTTCGTGAAGACAATCGAGGAATACAATGCAGCCGTGCAGACTGATGTTACTTACAACCCGACGATCAAAGACGGCCGGGGCACGGTGGGGATCACCCCGCCCAAGAGCAACTGGGCCGAACTCATCGACACCCCGCCCTACACCGGTTACGCCGTGACCTGCGGCATCAGCTTCACGTTTGGCGGCATCAGGATCAACAACCGCGGCCAGGTCGTGACCAACAGTTCAGAACCCATCCCCGGCCTATATGCCGCCGGTGAGATGGTGGGCGGGCTGTTCTACCACAACTACCCCGGTGGCTCCGGGCTGTCGGCGGGCATGGTTTTCGGCCGGCTTTCCGGCAACAGCGCCGGGCAAGACGCCAAGGCCCTTAAGGGATAACAAGAAAGCATCTAGGAGAATCATGGTCTCGACTGCGGAAGGGATAGAGCTGATTGCGGCCGAGACGGCCCGGCTCAAAGACTACGTCCGTGACACGGGTCCCGAACAATGGAATCTGGACAGTCCCTGCGAGGGCTGGACGGTGGGCGACGTCATCGGCCACCTGGGTTGGGCCGCCGAATTCTTTGGCGACGCCATCTCCAACGGCCGCTCCGGGACGACCAGCGCGCCCCAAGGTCTACCCGAGATCGGCACCTTGGCACCGGCTGAAATTCCCGATTTCATCGCCCGGATGGCCAAGGAATATGCCAGTGCTGCCGACGCTGATCTGTCGGCCGCTTTCACATCTAGCGTGGACCGGCTGAACGGGATATTCGCCAGCACGGAAGGCGACGATTGGCCCAAGGAATGCTGGTCTTTCAGGGGTCTCCAGCCAGCATCAAACTACGTTACCACCCGCGTCAGCGAAGTCGTCATCCACTCCTGGGACATTCGCTTCCCGTCCGACTCTGAAGCCGCCCTCGCGCCCGAAAGCGTAGCCGTGGTCTTGGAACGTCTGCCCGTCTGGCTGAACAGCCTGGGCCTGGCGGAATTCAAGCCATCTCAATCCCCGGCCCGCTACCGGTTCAAGACCACCGGGGTCGCCGATTTCCAACGTGATGTGGCCACCGGGGGCTCAGAGAACAAGGTTGAAGACGCTCAGGGCGGGCCGACGGCCACGCTAACCTGTGATGCCGACGTCCTGGCGCTGCTGGTCTGGGGCCGCTTGAAACCGGTCCAGGTCTTGGCCGACGGCAGGCTGACCGTGAGCGCCGGCACAGGCTCGGGCGACGAGTTCACCGCCTGGCTATCGCGCTGAGCCGAAACCCATCTGAGTTACCCGGCATCGAAATCCGCAGACTTTCATTGCTACGTAGGGTTCTAGTAGTGATATGATTTAGTGAATCATGTGTGATTTCACCGGCGCCACGAGAGCGCCGGATCTTAAATTCCTCGGTCGTTGATGCGACAAACCCAAAAAACCAAAAAGCCCATCTACTTCGGCTGGTACGTTTGTGCCGCCACCGTGTTCATCGGAATCGTGTCCGTCGGGGCCCGAAACAGCTTCGGCGTTTTTGTGATTCCGATGAGCGATGAGTTTGGATGGAGTCGTTTCACCGTCTCTATAGCCGCGGCATTGGGCGTTTTGACCAATGGCCTGATCCAACCCTTCATGGGCCAGCTCTTTGACCGGACCGGCGGCCGTAAGGTGATTCTCACCGGACTAACGGTGCTGGGGCTCTCGACGATCCTCCTGTCTTTGACCTTCCACATCTTGTTCCTGGTGTTCGTGTTTGGGTTTATCGCTTCGGCGGCCCAAGCAGGTCCGGCTCTTTCGAACACCGCCGCGCTCATGTGCCGGTGGTTCAAGCGCCGCCGGGGAACGGCCATCAGCATTAACTCCGCGGCCTTATCTTTGGGCGGTCTG
>DCWQ01000057.1:0-4643 GCA_002328185.1 Dehalococcoidia bacterium UBA2158 | reverse complement strand
TGACTGGGGTGCCCATGGCCTATTTCTTCATTCGCGAAAGGCCGTCCGACATGGGTCTCTATCCCGACGGCGACGATGCGCCTGCAAGTGACAGCCCGGCCCTTTCCCAGCGCGAGGTCGAGACTAAAGGCCCGCTGGAAGTCGAGACTTGGAACGAGTCCTTCAAATCAGCTCCCATCTGGCAGATGGCAGGCTCGTATTTCGTCTGCGGTACCACTACCTTTATCTTGTCGGTGCACTTCATCCCCTTCGCCATCGAAGACCGGGGGATTTCCGGCACCACCGCCGCCACCATCTTCGGTTACATGATGGGGCTGAACATCATCGGCGCGTTGGGCGCCGGGTTGCTTTCGGACAAGATCGGCGGCACCAAGAACTGGCTGGCGTTGGTGTATTTCATGAGGGGCATAGCCTATGTTTGCCTTCTCACCATCGATTCTGTTGCCGGCCCATGGATATTTGCCAGCATCGCCGGCTTCTCCTGGGTGGCCACGCTTCCCTTGACGTCGTCGCTTACCGCCGATGTCTATGGACTGAAGGCATTGGGTACCATCTCGGGAATCACCTTCATGTTCCACCAATTCGGCGGGTTCGGGAGCGTGCTGCTGGCCGGGTTGCTCTTTGATATCACTGGATCTTACGTATTGCCCTTTGGGATCGTCGCGGCCCTATTGCTCCCCGCTGCCCTGTCGGCCTTCATGATCAAAGAACGCAAATACTCGATCCGATACCAGACCCCGCTGCCCACACCCGCGGCCGGCGACTAGCGGGCGGCCAAAACGCTCCTCGACCCTGGAAGGGACAACGCCGATGACAGCGGTGGTATCATCCTTCAATAAGATCGTGAAGGTCGCGCTCTCTACCGGCATTCCCGTATCGCCTGGTTTCTCGTCTTGTAGTACCTGATGACAACCACTGAAAATACCAAGAAGCCCATCTACTATGGCTGGTATGTGTGTGCCGCCACGCTTTTCATTGGGTTTGTGGCCGTCGGGGCCCGCAACTGCTTTGGCGTTTTCGTTGTTCCCATGAGCGACGAGTTCGGATGGAACCGGTTCACCATCTCCGTCGCTGCCGCCTTGGGAGTCATGGTCAACGGTTTAAGCCAGCCTTTCTTCGGGCAGATATTCGACCAGACCGGTGGCCGGAAGCTGATCTTGATCTCCATCGTGGTCCTGGGCAGCGCAACTGCCATGCTGGCCCTGACATTCCACATTCTTTTCCTGGCGTTCATGTTCGGCCTCGTCGTTTCGATGGCCCAGAGCGGCTCTGGACCGTCCAATACCGCCGCATTGATAGCCCGATGGTTCAAACGCCGCCGCGCCACGGCCATCAGCATCAACTCATCCGCAGTCTCCATGGGCGGGATGATCATGGTCCCGTTTTCGATGTTCTTGCTCCAAGCCACCAACTGGCGAGTCGCTTGGCTTGTACTGGGAATCATCGTTCTGTCCTCTCTCCCTATAGCGTATCTTTTCATACGAGAACGCCCGGAGGATAGGGGTCTCTATCCGGATGGTGACCCCGCGCCGTTAGACGACCCTGGCAACGCAACGCGCCGTGGCCTTTCCGGGCCTCTGGAAGTAGATACGTGGAAGCAATCCTTCAGGACTGCTCCCATCTGGCAGATGGCAGGGTCTTATTTCGTTTGCGGCACCACCACTTTTGTGATGTCCGTACATTTCATTCCCTTCGCCATAGAAGAGCGGGGTATCTCAGGCGCTACGGCCGCCACGATCTTCGGCTACATGATGTTCGTCAATATCTTTGGCGCGCTGGGCGCCGGTGTCTTGTCCGACAAGCTAGGCGGCACCAAGAACTGGTTGGCATTTGCCTATGCAATGCGGGGCATTGGCTACGTAGTGCTTCTTACTGTCGATTCCGTTTTCGGCCTGTGGATCTTTGCCACCATCGCCGGGTTCTCATGGGTCGCCACGCCAGTGCTAACATCTTCACTAACGGCCGACGTTTATGGGACCAAGGCCCTGGGTACCATCTCTGGGATAACTTTCATGTTCCACCAGTTCGGCGGGTTCGGCAGCGTACTGCTGGCGGGCCTGCTCTTCGACATCACCGGCAGCTATACCTTGCCCTTTGCTCTGGTCGGTGCCCTTTTGCTACCGGCAGCGATCTCAGCATTCAGCATCAAAGAACGAAAGTACTCGTCTCGGTATCAGACGCAGGTCCCAACGCCCGCGGCCGGAGACTAGCCAGCCATGATGGCCTCGATAGTCAGCTTCATACTTGCCCACCAAGGCGACGCTGCAGACCCGGAGTTGCTTCGCTGGATCAAAGTGCAGATGGACCATCTCGTCGGCTCAGGGCCTTGGGCGGTGGTCGCGGTCATGGGAATCGTCATTCTTTCTATGCCTGTTTTCATCGTCGTCGTTTATGTGATGCAATCAAAAAGGCGGTCGGACGTAGCGCCGATGAACCAAGAAAGGCAAGAGCAAGAACGGGTCCGGTAAGGGGCGCCGGTTGGGCTCGTTGACCCATGCCTGATACGGGCACAATTCAGACTTGCCACGGTCACGGAAAAATTGTAGACTAGCCCTCGAATCAGTTTGCCTTGTCCGTGACGAATTAGGCCAGTAACGGACCTGCCAAGCTAAAGTACCGGGATTTCTTGAATCGCAGACTCAACCGACCCGGTTTACAGAACAAAATGGAGGACAAAGCAAGATTATGTTTGACAAAAAATCCCTTGACGCTATGTTTAACGAGCTTCGGGACGCCTACGAGCTAGAGCCGGAGTGGGAAGAGATCCAAAGAGACGCTCACCTGGGCATCGCACGGGCGGACGGCGGCGTCGACCTGGGCAGCATCGACCCCCGGGTCGCTGAGGTCCTGAAAAAGCACAACCCCAGCTAGCCAAAACACAGGCATCCATGGTGAGGCTGGCGATCTGAAATGACAGACTGGCGGTTGACACCCTGGATTGCAGAACCCTAGCGAGTTACCAACTGGGACGGACCCTTGATCGAGGGTCCGTTCTTCTTTATGTCAATCGCTGTCCGCTGGGTGTACCACCCTTCGCAATGCCGACGCTGCCAGTCTCCCAGATTGATCCTCCCTGGAAAAGAAACAACAAGACGATAACGCCGTATTCCGCTGCCAGGAATGCGGCTACATCTTCAGCCCCGTCACCACTGCCGTCACAGACTCAAGATCCCGAATTTCGGACGTACAATCCGGTTATCCGGCCCAAAGTTCGACGCCCAGGACGTCGGTGGCGAACTCTACTGGTGTTGGGACGACGCCCGGCTGTTCTTGCATCCGGCCTAGGTCTGGACCAAATAACACAAAGTGCTGGACTCCTTGGCAAAACACCGCCGGGTGGCGGTCAAATCCGGCAACGGCCTGGGCAAGGGATTCTGCGCTGCAGTGGCCCTGCTCTGGTTCCTTCACTCCCACCAAGACGCCACCATCGCACTCAGCACTGCTCCCACCTTTCGCCAGGGGCGCCACGTGCTTTGGAGGCAGATCCGTCGCCTGTTCCGGCCCAAAGCCGAGCTACTAGGCGGCAAAATATTGGACACACGCTGGGAGATCTCCGACGACTGTTACGCCATGGGCTTGTCCGCGGAGAATGCCGACCAGTTCCAAGGTTTCCATAGCCCCAACATGCTCATCATGGTTGACGAAGCGGAGGGCGTCAGCGACGAGATTTACGAGGCCATCGAGGCGGTGATGACGCCGGCCGAGCCGTTATTGTTGCTGATCGGCAACTCAACAACGGTTTCTGGGGCCTTTCGTCGGGCCTTCTACGAAGAGCGGCAGATCTATCACAACATCACTATCTCAGCCTTGGACAGCCCCGACGTCAAGGCCGGGAAAACTTTGGTCCCGGGTCTGACCTCCGCTAAGTCGGTAGAGGAACGCCGCGAGACCTGGGCGAGGACAATCCGATCTCAGGTTTTGATTCCGTGGAGGTTTCGATACATAGAGATGATGGCGTCGACTTGTCACCCGGCGTGCAAATCCTGGAGGCCACCATCGACGGCGGTTCCGGCTAGAGCAGTTGATTGCCTGATTCGTAGTAACAAACCAGCCCGCGCGGACACACGTCTTGCGCGGGCTGGTTTGTTTTTCCAGGGCTAAACCAAGAGCCGGTTGAACCAGCCCAGAGTGCGGGCCAGGTACTCCTTGCGCATCTTGGGGTGACCCAGTCTGGGAAACTGGTGAGAGCAGCCTGGAAACCGGACCATTTCCACCTCTTTGTTGAGCCGCTTTAGTGCGGTGAAATACTCCTCGCTCTGACCTATGGGGCAGCGGGCGTCGGACTCGCCGTGCAGCAGCAGCACCGGTGTGTTCACATCGGCAACGTAGGTGATCGGCGAGCGCTCCAACATCTTGTCGGTCGCGTCGACCACAGACCCGCCCCACTGGGCTTCACCAAAGCTGATTCCTATGTCGGACGTGCCGTACATGCTATGCAGGTTGATGCAGGGGGCGCCCACCACCGCAGCCTTGAACCGGTTGGTGTGGCCCACCGTCCAACTAGTCATATAGCCCCCATAGCTGTAACCATGAACGCCCAACCGCTCCAAGTCGACATACGGCCGTAGGCAAACAGTATCAAGCGCGGCCATCAAGTCTTGGTAGTCTTCGCCACCCCAATCGCCCAGCACCGCCATCATGAA
>DCWQ01000068.1:95698-105394 GCA_002328185.1 Dehalococcoidia bacterium UBA2158 | reverse complement strand
GGAGCCACATTGCGGTAATTGGTGTCGTCGTTAGCTAAGAAAGACGGGATGTTATATTAATAAAAATCAATATCAACTAGGAAGTGGAATGACGCAACCAGCCGCTACCTCAAATCACCCTCTCTCGGATATCGGCCTTGATTATGACGCTATTGTCGTAGGGGCGGGTATGTCTGGGCTCTATCAGCTATATAAACTACGAAAAATAGGTATGAGCGTTCGCGTGTTCGAGTCGGGGACAGGAGTAGGGGGTACCTGGTATTGGAATCGCTACCCAGGCGCTCGCTTTGATTCGGAAAGTTACTCCTACGCCTATTCCTTTTCACAGGAGCTTCTCGACGAATGGGATTGGTCCGAACATTTTGCATCACAGCCTGAGATTCTGAGGTATCTCCAACATGTAGCCGATAAATTTGACTTGATTAAAGACATCCAATTTTCAAGCGATGTCAAATCGGCTATCTATAGTGACGATACTCGTAGTTGGCAGATCCATTTACAGGATGGAAGTATTTACAGAAGCAGATTTCTCATTGCAGGGATCGGTGTCCTTTCTGAACCTACTTTACCTAAGATCGAGGGGATTGAATCTTTCAAAGGAGATTCTTTTCACACCTCCCGATGGCCCCATACGCCCGTAGATCTTGCAGGCAAAAAGGTGGCAGTTATCGGTACGGGAGCTAGCGGAGTACAAGCGATCCAAGAAGTATGCAAAGACGCCGGTCATCTCACTGTATTCCAGCGTCGACCGAACTGGTGTGCTCCTCTTCACAATTCAAACATCAAGTCAGATGAAATGGAGGCCATTAGGGCTGGGTATAAAGAGATGTTTGAGCTTTGTGGCCAAACACGGGCAGGATTTTTGCATACTGCTGACCCAAGAGGCACTTTTGAAGTTTCAAAAAAAGAACGATATGAATTTTGGGAGCATCTTTACGCCAGTAAAGGTTTCGGTATATGGCAGGGGAATTTCATAGATGTCCTAACTGATCCGAAAGCGAACAAGGCTATGTCAGATTTCGTGGCAGATAAGATTCGAAGGCGCGTGAATGATCCTAAGGTGGCAGAGAAACTGATTCCCAAAGATCATGGGTTTGGGACAAGGCGGGTTCCTCTCGAAACAGGATATTACGAATCCTACAATCGGGAAAATGTCGAACTTATAGATATAAACGAGACACCCATCAAGAGGATCACTCCAAAGGGGATCTTAACCACTGATAAAGAGTTTGATTTTGATTTCATAATCTATGCGACAGGATTCAATGCGATACTGGGCAGTTACGACAGAATAGATATCATGGGTGTTAACGGGAGCAGATTAAAAGAACAATGGAGGCAAGAGTTATCGACCTTTCTAGGCCTTCAGATCCATAACTTTCCTAATCTGTTTATGATTCTAGGGCCTCATGGACTCTTAGGGAATAATCCCCGGAGTATCGAATTCAACGTCGAATGGATAACCGACTTGATGCAGCATATGAAAGAACGAGATCTGACACGTGCAGAAGCCACATCTGAAGCGGTTGCCATCTGGCATGAATACGTATTGGAACAAGGTGAAGGCCTTTTGACCAACCAGATAGATTCTTGGATGACTGGCGTCAATAGTAACCTGGAGGGTAGGCAAAAGCGGATCATAGCCATTTATAGAGGCAGTCAGTATTCTTATCGAGAGCGTTGCAATGAAGTTGCTGAAAGCGGATATGCAGAGTTGAACCTGATGTGACGGCCAAGTCCAACTAGCTTGACCCTTACAGTTCCTTAGCCTGCGACAACCGGACTATCGCTTATCAGTCCCTGCAATGATAAGCGATACCAATGCTGTCGAATCCGATTAGGCGGCTCTAAGTCCGAACGAGTATCCCTATCGTTGGGGAATGGTGATTTGCAGTTCCACTAAGACTCCTACGCGTCGCCATTACGCACGTGGTTCAAGGCCTCAAGAATCTCGCACGTATCCAGGACAATCTCAGTTAAACCAACTTGGTCTTCATAGATATCAGGGTCTATCTGAGCTTTAATCTCAGGTTCAGTTATATGGTAGACGGGCAGATTCAAGTTGGCTCCAGCCAATACACCGGCCCAGGACGGGTCACCCTCTGTAACGGTCAGCCCATATAGCCTGCTGCTTTCGGCGTTTGGCGTCCCTAGAATCACCACCATATCTTCCGTACCGAGGCGATCAGCCACCTTCTTGATTTCATCTTGACCGTCCAGGTCAAGCGCGCCGGCAGAGGTTCAAACAAAGCAGTGGGTCACGTCCAGCACAACTTCAGCGCCAGCGCTCCGGACGCACAGCGAAATGGCGCTGCCCTGTATTCCGTCTCGCTCACCCAAGGCGATGATCCTCTTGTTCTTTAAGTCCATCAGGCTCGGCCTCTTCTAAGTTTGTGATTCTTTTCTAAGATAAAGGACATACCGTCCGATAGTTGGGTCATGCGTCCCAGAAACAAACTACCTTTGGCCAAAAACATGGCCCGTTCCATTTCGCCGGCTTTAATCCGGTCTACTGCATGGGCCAAAAAAGGGACCGCGGAAGCGATATGGCCTTGGGTAGGGGAATAGCCCAACATCCCATGTTCTTCAACAAAAGCCGGTATTTCGGCCTTGGCAATCTCTTTATTCACCGTGGCCATGGCGGCAATCATACGGTAGTTGAGCAAAGGGACGTCTCCGCTGCCGCCAGGTTCCGTCACCTCAGAATTGTGCAGCTCTGTGGCATACTTGTCCACATCCCCGAACCGCAGGCCCAGACGCTCCAAGGGCTCGGAGACCAAACATTTCATGATTGCTTGCTGAGAAGACCCGGCGCTTACCGTGTGCCTACCTATGGAGTCGAGACGCAGTTCGGGTGATACACCGTCGTCCTCGCCAATCATGATTGCCGTGGCTGCCAAGACGTCTTCCAACACTGGTTGGTCATGGTTCAAGTGCCCTCGAAATTTCATACCTAGCTTTGCTAGTGAGCACCCTGCCACCACCGCCACCTGCCTGTACACGCCTGAGTTCACCAAAGCCGCCGCCATAACCATGGCGTGTACCGGGCCGCAGCAGAAAGCTTTTACATCCGATCCGGAGGCATTGCTGCAGCCGCACATCTCGGCAATCCCCTTGGCCAGATTACCGCCACCCCGTTGGTATCTCTCGCCAACAGCCTCTTCACCACAATTGATAACGTACGGTATATCGTTGGGGTCGGTGCCAAGCTGTGACATCAATGTGCGGAAAGCCATTGCGGCGCTGACCTTGCAAGACAGGTTTTCCAGAAGCACGTCGGGAGTCAGAGTGGCGTCTTGGTCATGGGCTCCAACTACACATCCAACAATCCGTCCGTCACCGAGTTGCAGCGGTAACCTCTCCGCCGATTCAGTGAGCATTTCTTTTATCTTTGAATAGGGGTGGCCCTGACCCAGTTTTTCCAGGTCATCCTCTGAAATCAATGGGTGGTCGGCAACGGTGGCCGATATATTTTTTATGAAATCCTCATCCAGCCAGACAAGGTCAAAGGAGTCGCCGATCTTCAGCAGACCGTAGAATTCCTCTTCGGGCATTATCTCGCCGTGGGGGTTCCACCTGGGGGATTTGCCGTTCAACCCGTACCACGGCTTTGGAGTTTTCAGCAGTTCATCCGGGTATATGCCACCGAGAAACGCGCGGTTGGGAAGATAGGCAGCGGCCTCTGAAAAAGAGCGGAGATGAGAAGCTAAATCGGTCACCAGTCCTGGATCCAGCATCAAGTCCCGGGAGGGCTTGGAGCCATGTTGAACCAGACCAGGTGTGTGGGCCAGGAAGTAGCGGACGCCCTGAATCACCGGCGCTTTTGAGGCAGTTTCAGTTTGCATGTTGGTCGGTCGAGTATAGCAGTGGGTTTTGGGCAGTTCAAACATGTTGGACCAGCCACGGGAGAGGGTTGCCAAAACACTGTATGGGCCGCATCATAAACACGATTTTCGAAGAATCCAAACTAAGCAGAGGACAATATGCGTCTGACGCTGGCCATCCACGATATTGGTTCAATCATCCTTGGCGCCGTGACGAGATTGGAAGGCAACAAGTTGGAAGTGGACCCGGTCGAACTGCGGCAACTTCTATTGGAAGACAGCAGATTGCAGTCTGTTGACATTGAGACCGTAAGCCCCGGTGAAGAATGCCGAATCGGGGTCGTCTACGACATAATTGAACCACGAGCCAAAGAGCCCGGTTCGGGATCAGATTTTCCTGGCATCCTGAACCCCATTGAGATGGCGGGCCAAGGAACCACTCATGTTTTGCGCGGCGCAGCGGTTACGATTGTTGATGATGGCGCCACCCTGGAGAACGCCAAAATACTCGAGATGACAGGGCCTGCGGGCGAAGCTTCTCCATACACGTCACTGCATCACCTGGTCATCACCCCGCACCCGGCTCAAGGATTAGAACGCCACACTGGGCTCGCTGTAACCCGCCTGGCATCTGTGACGACAGCGGTTTATCTGGCCAAATGCACTCTGGGAATCACACCGGACTCCTCGGAGGTTTTCGACTCGGAAGGACCCTTTGTGAAAGGCAGGGAGGGTCTTCCGCGCCTCGCTTACATTGGACAGATCCACTCCAGGCAGAGAGTGGCCGAGATAGACGAAAAGATTCTCTACGGTGACAATACAGCGGGCATGGTGCCGGTCTTACTCCACCCCAATGAATGGCTCGACGGCGCGGTTGTCACTTGCAATCGAGCAATGGGAGCAGAAACCTATTTTTACCAGAATCACCCGGTGATCACCGAACTGTACCGCCGGCATCAGCAAGATGAGATCACCCTCGTTGGGACAATAGCCACAGTGGCCGCATCTGATAACGAAGAGAGGGACCGTATTTGCATGTTTGCCGCAGAGCAAGCCAAGTGGAACTTGTCCGCAGATGGCGCCGTCCTCACGAAATACGGAGGAGGAGCTCCCCATGCCGACATGTCCCAGACGGCACTCCGATGCGAGGAACTTGGTATACGGACAACCGTCCAAGTGTCTGATATGTCCTGGGACCGTCGCGCGGAGTCGGCGTTGCTCTTCAACTATCCAGAGGTCGACGCTATAGTGTACGTTGGCGGCCGAGACACCGATTGGCAGGTACCGGCGTCAGGCAGGGTTATCGCTGGCAACGGAGAGATTGCCGAAAACTTGGGTGCGCCCCGAACATTGTTTTCTACCAACGTCTGTGGAGTAGCCAGCCAGCAGGGTATTTCTCGCCTGCGAGCCTTAGTCTACTAAACGTAATCCAAATCCCTAACAAAAGTTGAAGTTACTCACCCGGCCGGGGAGGTCTACCTTATGCGAATTGTCCATTATCTGAACCAGTTTTTCGGCGGTATCGGCGGAGAAGAACACGCCGACACAGAACCCCAAGTCCATGATGAACCAGTGGGTCCGGGCCGGCTGTTGGAACAGGTATTGGGAGAAGACGCTCAAATAGTTCGCACCATCGTCTGTGGGGATAACTACGCAACAGAGAATATGGACTCTCTGACAGCATTCGTGATTGAGAAGACCAAAGAGGCCCAGGCAGACCTTTTCGTTGCCGGGCCTTGTTTTGAGGCGGGCCGCTACGGCGTGGCCGCAGCGGGATTGTGCGTTGCTGTGTCATCCGAGTTGGTTATTCCTGTTGTAACCGGGATGGCCGCGGAGAATCCAGGCGTTGACCTCTACCGCCAATCTTTATTCATAGTGGACTCAGGTCAAAACACCGCAGCCATGCGTGATGTCCTGACCAAGATGTCGGAAATGGCCCACAAACTGGCTGAGGGCTGTCAGATCGGGTCGCCAGAAGAAGAAGGGTATATCGCCAGGGGCATACTTAAAGACGCTTTCGTCGAAGATACCGCCGCCGAGCGTTTGGTCGCCATGTTAAGCGCCAAGGTGAAGGGTGAGGACTTCGCATCTGAACTTCCGGCGCCCAGTTTTCCCGCGATTAACGCTCCTGCTCCGGTTGTCGATATGTCTAAGGCAAAAGTGGCCATCATCACTGATGGAGGCCTGGTTCCAGTAGGAAACCCAGATAACATATCTGCCTGGGCGGCCACCAATTGGGGTGCGTACGATATCTCCGGCAAGAATGGTCTCCGGGGTGATGATTACGAAGTGAGTCACCGTGGTTACGACACGCGTTACGTTGAGCAGGCCCCAGATCGGCTGGTCCCGGTGGACGCACTCCGTGAGTTGGAAGAGACCAACGTCATTGGCGAACTACACGACAAGTTTTTCTCCACATCGGGCTTGGTAAATCCCATTGCCAACAGCCGCCGTCTGGGCCGTGAGATCGCTGAGCAATTAAAGGAATCCGAAGTCAACGCCGTGATCCTAACATCCACTTGAGGCACCAGCACTCGCAGCGGCGCTGCGATAGCTACCGAGTTGGAAAAAGCCGGCATTCCGGTGTGTCACGTAACCTCGGTCGTCCCCGTGGCCAAGATGGTAGGCTCAAACCGAATCGTTCAGGGTCAAGGCATTATCCATGTGATGGGCGACGCAGGTCTGCCCGCCGAAGAAGAGAAAGAATTGCGGCGCAAGACCGTCCTGCAGGCGATTGAGGCCCTGAAGAACGAAGCTCCTTCCACTTAATCCATCCTGGGATAGAACTAGCTGATATGTTTCGTTTTTCCGTGCGTCCAAATCGCGCTCACCTTATTGACTGGCGGGAGTGGGGCGAGGACGCTTTCGAAGAGGCCCGCCAGCAAGACAAACCGGTAGTTCTGTTCATAACCGCTTTTTGGTGCGGTTTCTGCCAGCGGATGGATGAGAACGCACTCTCCGACAACGAGACCATTGCCCTGCTTAACGCATTCTTCATTCCTATCAGGGTTGAAGAATCGCAACGGCCCGATGTTGACCTTCGCTACAACCAGAACGGCTGGCCGTCAATCGCAATCCTGACTCCCGATGGTGGGCATCTGTTCACCGTTAACTACATGGGCACCGACCCTTTCGTTGATCTTCTGGTCAGGACGGTGACCCAGTTCCGGTCAGACAAAGATAGCCTATTGCAATCGGCAACTCACCCTCAATTAGCGGATTCCCCACAGGAGAACGACTCCCAGCCGCTGGCGGCGGCGTTAGTTGGGGAGATCGCCGGTATGGTCGAGGGATTGGGAGATAGGGAAAATGGCGGCTATGGCTCCTATTTCAAATTCATCCACGCCGAGGCCAACGAGCTGTTGCTGTACCTTTACGAGACCAGTGGCGAAACCGCCTATTTGGACCATGTTACCTTTACCCTAGGCAAGATGCTCCAAAGCGAGACGTTTCATTCCGAAGACGGTGGTTTTTTCCGTTACTCCTCTAAGCCAGATTGGAACGAGCCACACCCCGAGAAGCTTTTAGAAGACCAAGCCTCTCTTATCGGAAATTTCCTGCACGTATATTTGCTTACCGGAGGCGAGGCATACAGAAAATCCGCCGAAGAACTTTTAGAATTCCTTGACTCCACACTTCTCGACACTGACGGCGGCGCGTTCTTCGGATGCCAGGATTATATGCGCACAGAAGACCGCGTTGAGTCGTCCCCCATGATCTCGGTGATCGACAATTACATCTACTGCGACGCCAACGCACGTACCGCCATAGCTCTCCTGGACGCTTGGTGGATCTTGGGCCGGGAAGATTGCCGAAAGCGGGCACGACTGGTCCTAGAAGTTCTATGGAAGTCACTTAGGGCCTCGGATGGAGGAATGTATCACTATTCAGACGGAGAACCCCACGCTCCCGGACTTTTAGCCGATACGGCGGCAGCGGGTGGAGCGTTTCTGAAAGCCTACTCTGTGCTTCAGGACGAGAAATACCTAGACCGGGCCAAGTTACTAGCGGCCGACCTGGTTTCCATGCACCGGAGCGCTGATGGGGGTTTCTTCGATATCAGTCGAAAAGGCCCCGCCAACTTGCAGGTCCCCATCGCGGAACTTCCGCAAAATGCTACTGTTGCGTCTTTCTTTGTTCGCCTGTCAGATATGACTGGCGAACTGACCTACCGAGAAGAAGCCGTCTCGGCCTTAAAGCGATTCGCTGGCGCCCACCGCCAGTTCGGCGCTTTCGCCGCGGGGTTCGGTCAAGCCCTTGCCAGGCTACTCACTTTACCGCTGGTTGTTACGATTAACGGTTCCCCCGGCAGTCCAGATGTTCGAGATTTAACGCTGGCCGCCACAACACAACTGGGACACGGAGACGTGCTCATCAATTTTCAGGAAGTGTCGCAGGGAACTGACGCCTGGGCCGACATCCAAATGAGGGGTCGCCTACTCGGTTCCATATCCGACCCTGCACATTTTAAACCCAACAGAATCAGAGAATTAGCGGGCAATTAGAACTTCAATTTAGCGTAAAGCTAACGATCTGGAGGCAGTCCAATGGCAGAGATTTATGGATCTGACCACGTTGGCAGCCTACTACGACCTGAACCCCTGAAGAGTCTGCAGTTGATTCCTATGCATATCTAAGTTGACGATAGAACTTCCAAACAACCCGGTAGAAATCGAAATATTGGCACGCGGTCGCGCTCGTTCTATTGCATCTCATCTAATATCGGGTACCCTTCCGAGTCTAACGGGAACCCCATATAGCTATACCACGGCCGTATGTCTTTCATGACGATCGTAGGAATTTCCCCGAACACGTCTGATTGTTCCTTCCTGGTCATAACTTCCTGAGAAAGCGTGTGATCAAGGCTCTCTTTTAATTGTGAACGTTCTTTCTCTCGTTGTTTGAATTCAGGCATTACTTCTTTAGCAAACAATTCCAGAGTCGCACAAATTTCCTCGTGCGAAATATTTCCAGCCTCTATTGAGAAGACTATTTGATCTAACCCTGCCCGCTCATATTCACGTAATGTGGCCGAGATTTTTTCTGGTGTACCTATGGTGCCGGTATCCCACTCGAATTTATAATCAGATTTACTATAATTATCCCACAGGCTAGTCACCCCTGGCTTGTGGCTCCCATAACCAAAATAATGAACGAAACTGTACCACCAGAAATGAACTTTATCTTCGATCCGCTTTGCTTCGGAATCTGAAGGACAACAGATAAGTCGACTAAGTACACTCAGATTAGGATTGATCGAGTAGCCTATAGGAACTGCTTCTCTTCGGAAGGTGTTATGGTAGGCCTCCACCCATTGTTTAGTAGTATCAAAATTGGTAAACCCAAACGATAATGCTCCTATTCCTAGGCGTGCTGCTTTTAATATACTCTCTCGATGAGAACAAGCCAGCCACAAGGGAGGATGGGGTTGTTGTTGTGGTTTCGGAAGAACGTTCCTTGCAGCAAATGAAAAATGGACACCGTCATAGCCACGATAAGGTTCCTCAACCATCATTCTAGCCACCTGCCCGAGGACCTCTTCAGTCATTTCTTGGCGCTTGTCCCAATCAACCCCCCAGGCTGTGGTACCGAGGCGGTCGCTAGAGGAGCCAACTCCGAATTCGACTCTACCTTTTGCTAAGAGGTCTAATGCCGCTACTTTTTCCGCTGAACGAACCGGATTGTTGATCATAGGAGGAAGCAACATCACACCAAATCCGAGGCGGATCTGGGTTGTACGCTGTGTGCAAGCAGCCAGGAAAACCTCAGGACTTGAAAGATGACAATATTCTTCCAAGAAATGGTGTTCCTCTACCCAAAGAGAATCAAACCCTAATTGGTCCGCCAATTCCGCAATTGTTAGCCGACTTTC
>DCWQ01000068.1:87274-95342 GCA_002328185.1 Dehalococcoidia bacterium UBA2158 | reverse complement strand
TCATAGTTTAAATCTCGCACCAAGGGAAATGTTTAGCTTATTTGTGTGTAAGCCTAGAGTATCACCGGGGTTCAAAAGATCCAGGGAATAGCGATCAATCTTGACGGGTGTACCGGCCAGTCGGAATCTACCTAGTGAAATCCGGGGATTCGGGTACTTTTAGACCCAGGATACTCGCCGCGGCGATGGCCGCGAGCAAGCACGCTACTCCAACCATGGAAAATCCGCCAAGGGCCAGCGCCAGTCCTCCGATGGCAGAACCTCCGATCGCCCCCAGTTGATTGCTAGTGGCCCAGAAGCCGAGAGCTGTAGCGGTTGACGACTCCGCGAGTTCGGTCAATCGGGTGGTCAGGATCGGCCAACCAACGCTGAAAAAACAAGCGACACCTAAGGCCAACGCTATTACGAGCCACTCGGATAACC
This sequence comes from Dehalococcoidia bacterium UBA2158, assembly GCA_002328185.1. GTDB lineage: Bacteria > Chloroflexota > Dehalococcoidia > Lucifugimonadales > UBA3495 > UBA9611. The sequence goes on along the minus strand of DCWQ01000068.1, from coordinate 94,919 downwards.
CTGCGGAGAACAGTATGACCGAAGCAATCCCCCCTCCCAAGAAACAGAACATTGTCGTGCCAAGCCGGCTAGGGCGCCCAGCCACTATCCCTCCGGCGAACGCACCGGCGATAGCGCCTATCCCGACCAACACCAAGGGCAGAACAGTTTCCTCGGTGCTCAGCCCATATTCCTCCGTGAGATAGGCTGCTAGATAACTAAACATAGCGAAATACACCATGCGTTGGGCCACATTGGTTGAGAATAGGAACCACAGGGTTGGTTTGGAAGCTACCTGCTTATAGCGCCCGATCAGGCTTATCGAATCACTACTACTCGACCGGGTTCCGGGGTACCATTTCCACGCCAGTATCCAGACGACAGCCGCCAATATTCCGAAGGCTAAAAACGATCCTTGCCATCCACCTATTTGCACTAACGCGGCCGCCACGGGAGCACCCAACGCAGCGCCGATGATGCCGGTGCCGATCAGCCTTCCGAAGTATTTGCCGCGGTTTCTTGGCGGCACCAGATCAGCTACGACTCCCCCGCTGTTGGGCGGGAGCATACCTGACCCTAAGCCTGTTACCATGCGGAAGGCAAACATCATCTCGTAATTTACTGATACGGCAGATACCATGAGGCCCAGAGTCATGATTCCAAGCCCTGTAAGGGCTATGGGTCGTCTTCCGTAGGAATCTGATATCGGACCAACAAGTGGTGCGATGATTGCCCAGCCAATGAAATTCGCGGATGCGAACTGGCCTGCAGCAGCCAGAGACGTATCGAATTCATCGGCCAGATCGACTAACAATGGCCCCAACATCAAAGAGACAGCCATCACTAAGAAGAAACAAGCGGATAGCACTATAAGCACCATCGTAGGTAGGCTGCCTTGGGTGGAAGCGGGGGTCATTCGGGCATAGTAACATAGGGTCACCGTATCCCCGACGAGCCTGAAGACCGACTCCATCTAGCAAGAAAAACCCTCTAGTTTAGTTCTAGAGGGTTTTTTGCCGTTCACCAAAGCTCGGATGTTACCAATTTGTTATCAAAAAGTGATGCCAAAGGTTAGAGTCAAACTGACACGGGGTCACCTTCGCCGCTAGGATTTTCTACCGGTAGCCCACTCTTCTCCCATTCAGAATAAGAACCATCAAATAATTTGACGTCAAACCCCAGCCGCTTAAGAGTTTGATACCCGACCGCGGCCCTAGCCCCAACTTTACAATAGGTCACAATAGTATTAGAACCGTCGATTTCGGCGTCTTCAATTATTCGCCGTGCTTCATCTTCGCCACAGAGCAATTTACCATCTCGGCCTACTAAGGCCTGCCAAGCAACGTTGATTGCGCCAGGAATATGTCCAGGGATTTGGTCAGCATCACTCCGCCCTTCAAATTCTTCAAGAGTACGTGTGTCAACTAACGTTAAACCCTCGGCATTGGAAACGTAATCGAGGCTAGCTCTAACGGCGGGATTTATGTGAGACGTGAACTGCCTTTCTGTCCGAGGGACTGGCCGATAGAAGACCTCCCTGTTTTGTGCCTTCCATTCATCGTAAACTATATCCATTATGTGGGTATCGTTTCGGCCTAAATACTCCAAGATCCATGCAACAAACGCGGAGTTCCTTCCGTCGTAACCGTCATACAAGATGGGCGTAATACAATCACCCAACCCAGCAGCCCCGAATAAGCCTGAGAATTCGTGTGGTGAAAGCAATTGGCCCTGCGGGTTGCGCACCTTCGGGGGCGGCACATTTACTGCACTTTGCAGGTGTCCCATCAGATGCCGCATCGAGTAACGAGTGTCTATGATCAGGAAGTTGGGATCACTTATACACGAGGCAACCCAATCGGCCGAGACATATTTAGTCATCTATACCTCTATCCCGTTTGTGTCAGTCGCTTAAATATCCACTGGAGTGTCTGCGCCTTCGCGCCGATCAGTAAATCGGGTAAAGAATCTGTTCCTATCCGTGCCTTTAATCGTCAGAATCGACTTGAAAACGATAGAGCTATTTGCGAATGATCACAGCATATGTTTCTCAAAGCGCCGTAACGAACATTTAATCCTTAATGACAAGTAGCCCAGAGTCCGCTAACCGATAATCTCTAGCTCTGTTGCCACTTCGTTGGCATGCTGAACTGTCTGGGTAACCGGGGAGCCCTCTACAGCAAGTCGAAAGATGTCTCGTAGTGTTTCTTCATCAGCATCAGCCCGAACGAAGGCCTTTGCGCTGATTCTGCCGTATCCTGGATTTCCTTCTTCTTCTACACCCGCCCACTTCCGGATGTTATCGAAATAACCGTCTACCGCTATTTCTAAGTCGTGGACCCTGACGCCACGTTTGGTAGCGTTAACGATATAGCCTACGGTGATACAACTACCCATAGCCGATAACAGTTGTTCGTGAGCGCTCGCGGCTACATCGGTTGCTGTCAGGTCACCGGGTTCATCCATTTCGGCAACGTGATTTCGCATGTAGGCTTTAGCTCTCATTCCGCCCTGCCACACTACTCTGGATTTCCACGGTCCTGTAACGGCGTTGAACACCTCTGGATCTCTGAACGATTCGAGAACTGCAGTAAGCTTCTCTTTGGGTAAGCCATTGAGGTTTTCTTCCTGAGCCATAATATCCTCCTTGTGAATTGTTTTGCCATCGGCCGTGAGTGAACAGGTCAAGTATTATCCGAATTCGGCTCGTAGTATAACTGCCGCTTCAGACATGGCTTGAAGCTTCTTTTCTGCGATTTCAGGAGTATTAACATTACGCTCGGCGAAAGTACCAAACCCACAATCGGGGTTCAAATACACTTTGTCGGGACTGAAATATTGGAGGATATCTCGTACTCTCGCAACGATGTCTTCCACAGGCTCAATTTCATCCGTCCTGGGATTGACGACGCCTAAGCCGATCTCTTTTTCGTTAGTATATTCCTTGAAAACTTCCATCTCACCAGCACGGGGAGTAGCGCACTCTAATACCAGTTGATCGATGTTCATCTGCATCAGATGGGGTAACATAGGGCCATAGTTACCCACCAACAATACATCCTCTTTTCGGCTCCAGTTCCCTCTGCAGACATGAACTCCAGTCCTGATTCCAGATATACCCTCCATGGTTTCGTTCATTAATCTCACCGCAAACTCTAGTTCTTCCGTCGGATCCCTTCTTTGTGGTAGAGCGGCGCACATAAACGTCTCGGTTGATTCTTCTCCAAATACAGTCTGACTCAGAATCGGCTCGTCAAATTGAATGAAGTCACAGCCCATGTCTCGAAGAGCAAGCACTTCTTCTCGGAGAATGGCCACCACATCTTTACTCAATTCTTCCGCTGATTCGTAGACCTTATCGGATAAACCTTCGAACCAACTAGAACGTGTGAGCATGTACGGACCTGGAATCGGTATCTTAATCTGCCTGTCTGTCTGTTCTTTCATGAATGCCAATTCGGCGAGTGACAGACCTTCTTTTTTTCCGAGTTTACCGACCACAATCGGACTTTTTATGGCGAAAGCAGGCACGTCCAAGGCTCGTAAGACTTCTTCCATCCTTGCCCGGTCGTTCGCATAGTCTAATAGGTCCGAGACCTTCATTAATTGCATACCCGCGAGCTTGTCTACTACATATGAATAGAAATTGTCTCGCCGTTGTTCACCGTCCGTCACAATATCTACGCCAGCTTCTTCCTGTGATCGGATACATGAAATCACTTCTTGATCTGCCAAGCGATTGAATTCGCTATCTGACATTTCGCCGTTTTGCTTGGCTCTCAATGCCCGGATGAGCGATGTCGACCTTGGCCAACTGCCAACGGTAGTTACCGGGAACAAAGGTGTATCAGCCACAAGTAACCCTCCCCATTAAACTAGTTATCCCTAGACTTGCCGCGAAACATCATACCGTACTTCTACAACCTTAATCTTGAATATGATCCAATGCCTCAGTTGGGCAGGCTCGAGTCTACTTCCATCTTGCTACAACACCTCGGAATTTGCAAAATGATGAGCCATAATCTGGTAACTTTCAAGAAAGCTGGATCCACCGGTGACTTTTGGCCATTCCCCACCTGAACAGCCGACCTGAGGGAACCGATCAGTTAGCCACGGTCCCCGGTAAATTTATTGTTCTTTTCGTAGTCATCGGCGCTAAGCTTATGGGCTCAACCGTTGCACCAAATGCGCCCAGTACCTTCGCTATTTTAGCGTTAGAGAAGAACATTTAACCGAATATTGTGTCGGAAGGATTGGGCCAACCCAGCGTCACCATCACCCTTGACCTGTATTCCCACGGTTTGTTGAATATGCGAGGCGAGTTGGCGGGGACGGTGACGGTAGCTAACATTCTGAAGCGGTAACTCAACTTTCAGGAACCCTCTTGTCCGAGGATTGTCCATAGCGGGTAATAACAGACAAAAAGACGCCCCCGAGATTTCGGTCTGGAGGTCATTTTGTACCAATCCTGGAGAAGGGAGTGGGATTCAAACCCATGATAGTGTTACCCCTGTAATGGTTTTCGAGTGTGTCGCTGTGCATACAATTAGGTTCCACCTGACCCTCTATATTCCACAATCGTACCTGGAACGTATCGATGCGCTCCATAACCTGCGAGTGTCCCGCGGCAGATGATCTTGTTGAGACAGTGTTCGAAGGCCACGCAAGTCGAGCATTGACGCTAATTAATTATGACACTACACTTCGACTGCCAAAACCGGGCCAATTAACGGCTTGGCCCGCTTAAGGCGAATGACGGCCAACGGCAGACTCGCCGAGGTAACAGCAATGGATTTTTCCTTCATCCAAATGTCGGATCCCCAGTTCGGCATGTTCGCTCGCCTAAGTAGCTTGGATGAAGACCGTATCGCGGAGCTCCACCGGAGTCACGGGTGGAACATTATTCCCACTGCCAAAACTGCGGGATTCGCCCAAGAGACCGCACTTTACCAAAAGGCCATAGAGGCAGCCAACCGTCTCAACCCGGCATTTGTCGTCATATCCGGAGATATGGTGGAGGACCAGAACGACCCGAATCAATTGGCCGAGTTACGCCGCATAACCGCCAAGCTACACCCACATATTCCAGTCCACTGGGTGCCTGGGAATTGGGATGTAGGCATTACCCCCACCCCGCATACTCTGGAACAATACCGGGACAATTTCGGCGCCGATTATTACTCCTTCCAGTATGGCGGGTCCAGCTTCATCGTCCTCAACAGTTGCGTCGGCTACGACGACTCTCAGGCTCCCGGCGAGTGGGAACGACAGGTCGACTTTCTCCGTGCATCTCTAGTTGAGGCCCACGATAACCATAGCGCCCACATCGTCATATTTCTCCACCATCCCCTGTACAGTTATGACCCTGGTGAAGATGACAGTTGGGCGGTCATTCCCCTGAACAAACGCTCGGTATTGCTTGACTTATTTGAGACCCACCGAGTCTCAGCAGTGTTTTCCGGCCATTGGCACAAGTGCCACTTTCTAAATCATAAAGACATCCAGATGGTTACCACGGGGCCGGTAGGGTATCCATTGGGTGACGATCCATCAGGATTTAGGATAATCAAGATTTCTCAGAACAGGATCGAACATCAGTATTATGGGCTGGACCAAATCCCAGGACCGGAAGAACTAGCCCTCCCTGGCAGTTATTAGAATAGCCCAAGATTTTGCGGTCAAACTTCTTACCACGTGGCACCGCCCGTTAGTACTATAGGCATAAACAGCCAAATCTGCTGGACGATAAGTTCTAAGAACGTATCTGGTGACATAGGACAACATACTGGGTAAGAGGCTTTGGATCCACGGGGCGCTGAATGCAAATTCTTGATAACGAACTTGTGGTCATCAAACCGTAGTAGGCAATATTCAGGCATAAATTTGGAATCGATAAAATTGCACTAAACAAGCGTAATCATGCCTGATTGCATTAGATAAGACCGATTGCACTATCCTCGAAAACCAGTAGAAGTGACCCTGTGTCAGTTCGACTCTGACCTTTGGACCACAATTTTAGGCACGAAGAAGCCCCGTAGACCGAAATCTGCGGGGCTTCTTGTTTGGTCAGATTGCCAAACGTCGACCAAAGGTTTTAGGATCCGTTGACTAACTACGCTTTAATAGTGAAGAAAGATTTAAGAGAGGGCAATGAGTGTCCTTATCGAATCAAGGTCTCTCTGAACTTGTCGTTGAAGGTAGTTCTCCGTTGGCACGACTACAAAGTATACCCTTAACCCCAAGCTTTAAGTCTGTCTGGGGCCTCGGGTGACGAGTCTAATCTCATCCACTACTACGGCTCAAGCGAGTAACTTATTTGCGCCTGAAAGTACGAATGAGTATCCTTGAACACGAAAAGAACAAGATCAAATACGAGATAAAAACGATGTAGCGCGACCATTTAACAAGGTGGATACCTATGTCTGAGTGGGCCGCTAATCCATCATTGTCGATGCAAACGGGGCCGATGCAGACCAGATAGCCGGAAAAACCGTCGTTTTAACCAAACTGTTTATGAGGCGAAAATGACTCAGAAAGATCCAGCCCCAAGATTTCCATCCATTCCGGACATCAGCGAACGGGACTCCGTAGACCAGTTTCACAGAGAAGAACTCCAACTCGCTCTGCGCAACCGGGGCATGCCCCTGGAGGCCATGCGCTATCCCATCACACCGTCCGGGATCCATTACCTTTTAACCCACTTCGATATCCCTGACGTAGATGCCGGCCAATACAGGCTTAATGTAGGCGGTCTGGTCTCCAACCCGCTTAGCTTAAACCTGAACGACATCAAAGCGCGTCCGTCGCGTACCATGGCGGTCACCATGGAATGCGCCGGCAATGGCAGGTCTTTGCTGAATCCTCGCGTCATCAGCCAGCCATGGTTCACCGAAGGAATCGGCAACGCCGAATGGACCGGCACTCCGCTCAAGGGAATCCTGGATGAAGCCGGTCTCAAAAACGAAGCTGTGAATATCGTTTTTTCCGGCGCTGACCAAGGGATCCAAGGAGATGAGGTTCAGGTCTACCAGCGCAGCTTGAACTTGGAAGAAGCCAACCGCGAAGAGATGATGTTGGTCTATGAGATGAACGGGCAGGCGTTGCAACCCCAGCATGGCTACCCCCTTAGGCTTCTCTTGCCAGGCTGGTATGGGATGGCCAGCGTCAAATGGCTCGATTCGATCCAGGTTATTGGCGAAGAGTTTCAGGGATTTCAAATGACAACCTCCTACCGCTACACCCAGGTCAAAGGCGAACCCGGCGAGCCTGTCACGTTAATTCGTGTCCGCGCATTGATGGTGCCTCCTGGCATCCCAGATACGGTAACCAGGAATCGTTTGGCCACCACGGGAACACATCTGCTCACGGGCAGGGCCTGGGCCGGCCGTCTGGGAATATCTCGAGTGGAAGTCAGCGTCGACGGTGGCTTAGGTTGGTCTGATGCTACGCTGGGCGAGCAGGCCTCAACCTTTGCCTGGCGACCCTGGTCGTTTGAGTGGAACGCTGTCCCCGGATGGCATACCCTTTCCGTGAGGGCCACCGACACCGACGAAAACGTCCAGCCCGTCGAACAGTTCTGGAACGCCCAAGGGATGGGCAACAACATGGCCCAACAGGTACGGGTATTGGTGGAGTAAGACGAGCCTCCAAGATAAATTGGGGCTAA
>DCWQ01000068.1:0-86940 GCA_002328185.1 Dehalococcoidia bacterium UBA2158 | reverse complement strand
GGCTAAAACAACCAAAAAGAAATGCCCAGATTTCTCGGATCTGGGCTTTTCCGTGCCTAAATTCGTGATGATCCGCCTGAGCGCCGAACTGAGGACCTACTGCTTAAGAGTTAGTGGGAAAATGTGTTCAGGCGTGGTCATAGGTATTTTCTAGTCTCAGATTTACCCCTGAGAGGACATCTGAGCGTCCCTGAGTATAATGTAAACAAGACCATGGGAGCAACATGATCAAACGGATGATGGGCGCAGCAAAGTTAGACGCCGCTGTCTATGAAGAGGTCGAGGCGGACTCGTCTGCGACGAGACAAGCTATGGCGGTAGTCGTCTTGGTAGCCCTGGCAACGGGAATTGGCATGTTCAGGACAGGCGGCCTGGTTGGTCTCGTGGTCGGTATCCCAGTATCGATAGGCCTTTGGGTACTCTGGGCGTGGATTACCTACTTAATAGGAACTACCATATTGAAGACCTCTGAAACGGAGGCAAACTGGGGGCAACTAGCGCGAACTTTAGGGTTCGCACAATCCCCTGGGGTGTTGAAGGTCTTTGGATTTATTCCGAGCATTGGCCTTTTGTTTTTCTCGATTGCATCGATCTGGCAGTTGGTGGCCATGGTGATAGCCATTCGACAAGCTCTAGAATTTACATCCACTTGGAGGGCTGTCGGAGTAGCAATAGTCGGTTTCATCCCTTACGCCTTGATAACCTCCTTAATCTTCTCGTTGATTTAAATCAATGAGTCCTCCGGTGACAATTTACCCGGGAATAGACAAGGGCCACCGTGTTGGGGCGGTGACCCTTAACGGAAGGACTACCCGGTGAAAAGCAATACTACCGGACTTCTCGATGTAACAAGGGGCGAACGCCCTCCCGGAATTCGATAAAGCCTAACAGAGGATCAGACACAAAATGGCCGACTCACTAGTCACATTCGAAAGTAAACCAGATGCACGGTACTTACTAGCCGGGTGGCGGCGGCAGTGGTCCAATGGAGGCAGAATCTCCAGTGGACTCCCAAGATACCTGATCGAAAAACTGGAAGCCCAAAAGATCGGAGAGATGGACCGGACGGTTTCCGAGCTTTGCTATCCCTTCCAAGTGGCTGGGACACATGACACCTATCGGCCCAAGACATCCTATCTAGATGGGCTTCCAGCTGGCCCGTTGCAGCGCGAGAATGCCTTCTATGACGCTGGAAACGGGTTAATTATTTTTCTGGGAGAGGAGCCCTCGCACCAGATAGAACTTTATGCCAGAGCCTTCTTTCAGGGCATCAGTGACTTGGGCATCAGCCAGACAGTCGCGGTCGAGGGTGTCAACGGGAGCGCTCCACCCGATCTTGAGCGCCGGATCAACTGCGTGTACAGCAAGGCGGAGATGAAAGAGACTCTGGAACGGTACGGCGTACAGTTCTCCAGTTACGGCAGTGAAGGACGTAGAGGCCCCACCATAGCCATGGCCCTTGTGACCCTGGCCCATTATGAATATCCGGATGTCGAGATGTTCCGGTTCGGTGCGATGGCGCCTCTTTACCCCTTTTCCACTAGAGAGAACGAGCAATTAGGAATCAACATCGATCATCAGTCCTATTACGATATCATGCGCCGCGTGAGGTCTATGTTCAAATTGGACCTGGACCTGAGCGAACTTCGAACCATGGGCGAATCTGAATCCAACCAGCTGGCGAAAAGACTGGAAGAGATAGGCGAAGCCAACGCTGAGGCGAAGCAGCTAATCGACAGGATACGGGAGGATTATGTGTACACGCCTTTTGTGGAACCTGTTGATCTGGACCCCGCCTTAGATGATGCCCTGAACGACATCTTGAGAGGGCTCGATAGCTAGTTGTCGCCTATTTGCTAGCATCCGACGCTTATTAGAATGAACTTGATTGTACTGATCTTACTCGGCTCCTCCTGACTTGTACTTTTTCACACTCTGGAATTGGTTTCTTCTTAAGGCTGCTTCCTAACTAGCTATGTGGTCCAGTGTGGTGTGCGCTTTTCCAAGAACGCCGTTATACCCTCGTGAGCGTCTGCAGCCAACAAATTTTCCACCATGATCTTTTCTGCCATTTCGTAGGCAGCTGGAATATCCATCTCCTTTTGTTGGTAGAAAGCAGATTTGCCTAAGGCCACTGTATAAGCACTGGCGTTGCTTATCGTTCGAGCTAGTGCTTCGACTTCACTCTTAAGTTTATCGGCTGGAACAGCTCGATTAATGAGACCATATTCCACGGCTTCGTTTGCGGTTATTGGAATTCCCGTTAGCAGCATTTCCATCGCTTTTTTAGTACGAACTGCGCGCGAAACGGCTACACCGGGTGTGGTGCAGAACAGCCCGATTTGAACACCCGGTGTAGCGAATAGGGCGGTGTCCGATGCGATGGCCAGATCACAAGTAGCCACCAATTGACAACCAGCAGCTGTAGCTAGGCCTTGAACTTCGGCTATGACAGGTTTTGGAGAAAGCCGTATTGCTTCCATTACGGACGTACAAGCAGTAAAAAGACTGGCGTAACTTTCTGCGTCGCGATTGACCAGTTCATTCAGGTCGTGCCCCGAGCTGAATGCGGGCCCTTCTGACCGTATAACGATGACTCGTACTGTTGAATCATCCTGGATACGATCAAGACTATCGTTTAATTCCGTTAGCAAATGACTTGATAGAGAATTTCGTCTATCGGGGTTATTTAGGGTGAGATATAGGGTTCCGTCAACCTGTTTCTGTAGAAGGAGTTGCTCAGTCATTATGTCGCTCCTATAGGGTAGATAATAGTAATTCTCTCGCCACAATAACTTGGATCGGATTCACTGCAAAATAGAGACAACTTGAAGGCTAGATCACACTTCTCCAGTTTCATCTGTCCAAGAAATTTGAATATCGAATGTCTACAATCGTATGTAACCTTTGGAGTTCTCTATCTCAATCTTTGTCCCGAATGGTTCTGAAGCATTCTTTAACCATATCAAAATTTCTTCCGCCACATCTCCCTCAGCCAAAACGGGCCGCCCTCTTTGGGGTATCGGTCGACCATATCCTAAATCTATAGGATGAAGCACGATCTCCTTCAGCTCGCCAGCAGTGTAATTACAAACTGCTATCACGCTTTGCCAGAACACGGGATTTCCTGCAAAAGCCCTAGTCCCACTGCCGGATCTGGTGTCAAGATAATCACCCGGAGTTTCATCGTATCCCAGGCCGAAACGCCGGTAAGCTTCATCGGGTAGTCGTAATACGCTTTCATTCTGGAAGATGAAATTACCCAGGCTATAAAAAATTGGCCTGCCCTTATAGATCTCTATACCTCTTAATAGATGGGGACCGTGACCTGCAAATAAAGCACACCCTTGATCGATGGTCCAATGGGCGAAATCCATCATGAATTCTGGCGGCGCAAGTCGGTTCAGGCCATGGAATTCTCCGGTCTGCCCACTCTCATGGCAATGAAAACCATAAATCGTCCAATCAGCTTGCTTCTGGGCTCCTCTGATCCAATTTCCGATCCCAGACCTATCGCTTTCATTGACCGAGGTTCTGACTCCAAATTCCTCGCCCAGTACGAACCGATTATCAAGGAAATCAACTTGAGAGGACGGATCGATAGAGTTTTCGTTTCCTCGGAAGCCAAACTCGCGTCTTGCTGTGGCTAAGTCTTCATAACCCAATTCGTGATTGGCTTTATGTAAAGCGTCAAATACTTCCCGTTCAACATAGTGCACCACATCATGTCTTAAGGCGTTGACACCCGGCCTCCCTGGAAAATCAGGGCGGCCTGCCCCTGCCCTTGATTGCTCGCTAAAAGTGCTAGTTGCCGACATAACCGCAACCCGGCCTTTGGCCGAATCTACGTACACTGGAGCCCGGGCTTGGTCTATATCCGTGCCACCACCCGCTGCGGGCAGATCAAAGTCCTTGCAGTGACGAAGTGTGGTTAAAAACCCTCCCTCTGAGAAATCAAACGAATGATTGTTTGCAGTGGTCACTGCGTCGACACCCATCCATTTTAGGTCGGATAAATTACGCGGATCTGACCTCGTGTAGGTAGCATCGGTCCATTGCCAGCTGCTTTCATAGTCATGAAAAAGCATTTCCAAGTTGACCACGGAGACATCCGCCTTTTTGAGGATATCGATGAGATCCAAGAAGTTAGGCTCGTTGAAAGCGCTCATGCGTCTTGTGATCATGGCGTCACCTCCAACAGCAATCGATATGTCACCTGGTTCTGCGTTGTAGATCATCGGCTCTCTCTTCTTGTACCGATCATCCTCTCGGTACGTCCTCCATCAACTGATTTCTTCTTGAATTATCAGGTCAAGTTTTGCTTAAATCCAACCAACTACCGGTACGAAAACTATCTTATTAGAGTTGAAAAACCTTTGCCAACTTCTCGATTCCTTCACGTATTTCGTTTTCGCTGGGAAGGGCGAAGCAGAGCCGGATATAGTTAGCTGCCGCATCAGGATCTGCAGACCAGTCAGGGCCCGGATTGTAGGCGATTCCTTCTTCGAGAGCGGCCTGAACCAAGTCGCGAGAGTCTATCCCCGAAGGCAACTTGACCCATAGGTACATACCACCACGGGGTTCCTCGAAATCGATCAAAGGACCAAAATGTTCTCGTAAAGCAGCACTCAGTACATCACATTTCCGTTTAAGGGCGTTGCGCATGTCATCGATATGCTCATCATAATGATTTGAGAAATAATCACCCACAATCATCTGGTCCATGACACCAGTTCCCGCGTCGTTCTTTCTAGATATCAATCTGCTCATGACATCCCATGACGCCACGACATATCCGAGCCGAAGTCCTGGACCTAGCGATTTAGAAAACGATCCTATATGTATAACCCGATTAGAATCATCTAACGCTCGTATCGCTTTTTCGTATTCTCCTTCGAAGATTAGATCTGCGTAACATTCATCTTCAAATATTGGTACCTCGTACTCCTCACTGAGATTGAGTAATTGGTATCGACGTTCCATGGTCATCACGGTGCCGGTTGGATTTTGCAGAGTTGGGATCGTGTAGATATATTTGGGTCGAATCCCGTTTGTTTTTAGATCCTCTAGAATATCTTTCAGGTAGTCCATCCGGATCCCGTTCTCGTCTACATCGACCCCGACGAAATTAACTCCACGTCGTCTTAGGTACGACAACGCACCAGCGAAGGTGAAGGATTCTACGATTACAGTGTCTCCCTCATCCAATAAAATCTCGTTGATAAGCTCTATGCCTTGACCAGAACCGGAAGTAATGAGGATCTCATCGGCAGTGACCTGTATTCCCCGCTCGGTGGCTAATTTACCAACTAGGAAGTTCCTCAATGAAAGGATTCCCTGCGGGCCTCCCTCGAAGTTGTACATGGCGATATTTCTGGGGTCTCCCTTAAATACATTTGCAGCGGACTCGATGAACCCGTCCATAGGTACTAGGTCCGGGTCGCTATGGCCACCGACAAAGTTATATTTGGGATGGCCTTGCCACCTGCCCGAAGGGGATGGGAGGTCTTTGTTAAAAAGGTTGGAATAGTCGATGTTTCGACCCGTCATATAACACTTCCTACAGATGAACTATCGAGGGACCATAGTAATCATAGTCTAAGTAACGCCAGGGTTGTGCTTTCAGCTGTGAAATAGTTGAACTTATTGGCTTTCGTCTTAGTATAGGCGTCGCAACGGGCGATCGGTCAAAGGTACACTAGCAGCCTTGAACTAGATGGCGGAGAGTATATCTGGGGCAATATTGGGGCGCAAGAACGGTCAGCCGAAAGAGCATTTGCTCTCCTAATAATTTTCTCAACGCAGAACCATAAAGCACGAGGTTTATTGGAAATCAGATATAGATTGAGTGGAAATTCGATGAGAATCTACGGATTCAACGAGATTTGGTCGCCCTCAGCTTGTCATTCCGAGGCGCTAGCCAGGGAATCCCGTTGCCGCTGGAACAACATCGAACGAGAACAAAGAGACCCCTCGCTTCACTCGGGGTGGCAGAGGAGCGGAAGGAGTGTTTGGGACAGGATGTGTCGCAAATAAAGATGGCGTCCCGATGAATTGGAACGCCTTCTTTAAGCCAAGTCTTGGTTTTGAGATATGTTAGTTGGGAACCAAGTTCACAAACCGGGGCATCACTTCCTCGGAGAACATTTTCATGGACTTCTCCCAGCCTTTCTGGTTGTCCATGTTGTCATAGACCAGGGAGAGCAGGGTCCCAAAGCCGCCGCACATCTCGTAAAGGTTGAGTATCTTCTTCTCCACGGTATCGGGCGACCCGATGAGCCAGACGTGCTCGGCCATGTACTCCGGTGTGACGGCCGAATCGGGGATGTTGGAGTCGTGCTTGATCACATGGAGCAACTGGAATTGGTCGAAAAGAGGCAGCAGGTATTCGCCCCAAACCCTGCCCAGCATGCCGTTGACGGCGTTGTCATAGGCTTCATCGTCCGAGTCGGCCACCCAGACATCTCTGGTGATGCGCCAGTCGTTTCTGCTGGGGGTGTTTCCACTCCTCTTGGCGCCTTCCTCGACCGCTTCCCAGTGGCTGATGACGTAGTCCTGGTTGAACGCTAAGCTCATGGGGATGAAGCCGCGCTCGCCGGCGATCTTAAGTGTCTCCGAAGCATAGCTCACCGAGGCGACCCCGATGGGCGGATGGGGCTTCTGGAAGGGTTTGATGTGGTGCTTCAGAGTGCCGAATTGAGGCTCCGGCAGATTGACGTTCCAGAACTTGCCTTTGTACTCGAAAGGGTCGTCTTCTGCCCAAAGTCTGAGGATGATGTCGATGGCCTCGCGAGTCATCTCACGGTGCTGGCCGCCCAACCCATCCACGTCGAACATCGTGTAATCGGTAGGCAGTCCACCGGAGCCGATGCCGAACATGAACCGGCCTTCAGCTATGTGGTCCAGGTAGGCCACGCGACAAGCCAGTTCGGCCGGGTGGTGGTAGGGCAGTAGGTGCACGCCTGTCCCCAGCCGGATATTTTTGGTCTGCATTAGGGCCTGGGCGATCATCAGGTCTGGCGATGGGACCGGTTCCCAAGGCGAGGTATAGTGCTCGCCGATCCAGGCTTCGGAGAAACCCAGTTTATCGGCTAGGACCAGACAGTCCAGGTCCCATTGGTGGGCTTTAACGACTTCCCGCTCCGGCGGATGGGAGGGCATCAGAAAAACTCCGTACTGCATGTCGACTCCAATAATCATGTTTTTGCCGTGGATTGCCGAGAGAGCCACCATTCTAGCGTCCTGCGGCCAAATGGCAAAGGGGCAGATATGATGGGTATCCGGACGGCTAGCCGGCGCTAAAGAACTGATCGGATTCGTTGTAATAGAAGGGGCACTGTCGTATTCTTGATTGCGATGAACGAGTGTTATGTCTGGACCTGTCCGGTTTTAATTGTTTAGTCTTCTGAGTATGGGCAACCCATGGGCCAAGGCCCGGGGTTCTTTCTACGGTTGGTGGTTGGTGGCCGTCGCGGGTTTCATCATGGTCGTCACCTCCGTGCCCGTTTTCCAAGCCATCGCCGTTTGGTCTGTGGCATTGGAAGCCCAATTTGGTTGGAGCCGCACCCAGTTGGGCCTGGCCCTCAGTTTCACCCGGATCGAGGGCAGCCTCACCGGCCCCATCGCCGGATACCTGGTCGACCGCATGGGCACCCGATTCATGGTGTTCTCCGGGCTATTGATCCTCACCATGGGCTTCTATTTGTTCAGCCAGGTCCAGAACCTGTGGATGTTCTACCTGGCATATTTCATCATGTCGGTGGGTCAAGGGCAGGCCGGGTGGATCACGGTGATGACGTTGCTCAACCATTGGTTCGTGCGCCACCGTGGCATGGCGATGGGTCTGGCTATGATGGGCATGGGGGTCGGGGCGCTGATACTGGTGCCGCTGATCGCTTGGCTGATCGACCCCGAGGCGGACCGGCTCGGCTGGCGCCGCACCGCGGAGATCCTGGCAGTGGTGACTCTGGTCTCGGCCATCGTCTTACCAAAAATCATCCGCAATAAACCTGAGGACGTGGGTGATTATCCCGACGGCGAACCGCCCGTGCCAGTAACCGCAACTCAAGGCGAGCCTGAAGAGGAGCTGGAGCTGACAATTGGCCAGGCTCTGCGGACCCAGGCATTCTGGGCCATATCTTTCGGCCACGGGTTCGGTTCAATGGTGGTGCTGGCCACGATGTCTCATCTGGGTTTGCTGATGCAGGACGTTGGCTACGGGCTGCAGATAGCCGGTTGGATCATCACCATCCAGACAGCGGTGGCCATCGTATTCCAGTTCTTTGGCGGGTGGATCGGCGACCGAATACCTAAGAACATAGCCCTGTTTATGTTCACCACCATCCAGGGAATAGGCGTGGTTTTCCTCACCCTGGGCCCAGATATCATGAACTTCTATATCTTTGCGGTGTTATTCGGCATCGGGTTCGGCGGACGGACCCCATTGACCACAGCCATCAGGGGAGAGTACTTCGGCCGGGCATCATTCGGCAAGATATTGGGCATATCGACAGTGCCGATGAATTTCCTGCTGCTGATCGCAGCTCCTCTGGCCGGTTTCATGCGAGATGAACTGGGCGACTACGACATGGCGTTCTTATTGCTGGCCAGCCTCAACACCCTGGGCGCAGCCCTATTCCTGATTGCCCGCCGCCCTAAACTGGAGAACCTGCTAAAGTCTAAGTCAGCGGCGTGACCTCACCGCCTGCCTCTCCGAAGTAAACCCAAAAAGGCACTCAACCGTCATTTCCAGCTAAGGCTGGAATGACGGTTGGAGGAACCACGAGAATAATCCCCTCCCCCGTCGTCCTTCCTCGGAAGGAAGGGAGGGTTAAGGTTGGAGCACTGGCTCTCACCAAATCACTCGATAACCGGCAGTTGGTTGCCGAGTGGATTCCGGCTTTCGCCGAAATGACAAGGGGGGAATAACAAAATAGGCAATGCCAGCATACAATGGCATTGCCCACTCAGTTAAACGCCAGAAACCGCCCGGCTGTTAAGCCAGACTTTTGGTGAGCAGTTCCTTCAATTCCACCACCGTGGCCGCGATCCAATCTTCGGCTTTGGCGCCGGTGCGGGCCCGTCGCTGTTGTCCGAATTCCCGGTCATCGATGTCCGGGTTTTCGTCGCGGATGGTTTTCTCAATCTCCCGTTGCTCTTTCACCGCAATCTCGGGCCGTTCGATCCAGTGGCAGATGTACTTGTGGTCAGCAGTGTAGAAGACAGCCACCGGGATGGACAGGAACTCGCCCTTATTCAGGTACTCGTTCATGATGTCGGGATGGGTGTCCCTGGGAAAGATACTGATGGGAATCCCGGCAGCCTCGGCGATGCGCGCCAGCACCGGTAATCCCCGGATGACGTCGCCGCACCAGTCCTCGCCGATGACCATCATCTTGGCCGGGCCATTTGGGCGTGAGACCAGTTCCTTGAAGAACGCCGTGTCTTCAGGGCTCACCTTGAAGCCGTCGTAGAACCCTTCGAACCGGGCCTTGTTGACCTTGATCTGGTCCATATAAGAGGGGTAGTCGAATCCCTGGGAGTATCGTTCTGGGGTCACTACGCTATCTTCTCTAGCCATGGCTCCTCCATATGCATTTGTAGTGTACTCGTTTACCTGAGGTTGAAAACTGGGACGGGCCGCCGGCCCGTCAGCCGATCTCTCAACCGATCATGCCCTTGAAGCCCACCTCCACCCGGCCGTCGGGATAGATGATGATGGGAACCGTGTCGGCGTAGTCTAGGGCGGTGTCCAAGTCTTCTTGGCTCTGGTCCACCCGGATTTCTTGGTAGTCGATGCCCTGCCGTTTCCAGGCGGCGCGCAATGCGTCACAGGCCGGGCAGACGGTTAGCGTGTAAACCACTGGGATGTCGGCCATGTGATGGACTCCCTAATCTTTGATAAGCGTGTAGGAACGCCATTCTACAACGGGAGTCGATCGGTGTCATCCAAGCGGCCCGATTTCTTGTCGCCTCATGCCTCCGTGGCTATAATGGCCCCGCAACGAATTTATCTGGAGAGAAGCTATGTTTGCGCTATTTGTAACCGCCAAGATCAAAGCTGGGCACCGGGCTGAATTCATCGAGGCCACCATGGGCGACGCCGTCGGGTCCAACAACAATGAGCCGGGCTGCTTGCAGTTCGACGTCCACGCCGACCCCAACGACGAAAACACCGTCTATCTGTATGAGGTCTATGTAGACCGTGACGCCTGGGAGACCGCCCACCGCGCAGCCCCGCACTACACCAAGTGGCGCGAGACCGTTTCCCCCTGGTTTGACGGTGACCCGACCCGCGTGGAGCTGAACCCAATCTTCACGAAAGACAAAGGTCAAGTCTAAGCATCCAGGGTAGCCAGTATCCGCCTGAAAAGACAAGGGGCGTCCCGACTGAATCGGGACGCCCCTTTATTGGTTTCTAAGCTTCCAAATTCAAGTCATACTTGCCCAATAGCCGCTCATGGTGAGCTCCGACCGAAGGTCGAAAGTCCCGATTAATCGGGACTTTCGAACCACCACTGGGCGTAAACCGTGATTCCTTTAACAAGAACTTTGACTGGTGCGCATCCTTTGACGGAGCTCAGGACGAGCGGTTGGGGCTGCGGCCGCCGGCGTACAAATGTGATTCCGTCGCCCTGGCCAAGGTAGACAGAGCTTATCGGTTTGGCTATCATTCCAACCAAGAACATACGGTGCTTACAGCCGTGGGCAGATTTGGCTAACCTAGCATTCTGAAGAGATCAGAAAGGAGTTATACATGCCAGTCAACGGTCTAGGCCATATCGGCTTCTACGTTCAGGACTTGGAACTCATGAAGGATTTCTATCTGAATTTTATCGGCATGAAGCTGACCAAGGTGAGCGCCGGTGGGGCTTTCTTCAGTGCTGACCCGGAGGCCTGCGACCACGAGATCGCGATGATGGTTGGGCGGCCTTCCCTCGATGATCCGCATTGGATACAACAGATTTCGATGCGCGTGGACACCTTGGATGACCTCCGTGATTTCAAGCGCCGTATTGACGAGAAAGGTTACAAGATTGACCGCATCGTCACCCACGCGAGCGCCATCGGATGCTACTTCCGCGATCCGGAGAACAATCCGGTTGAATTATTCTGGCTGACCGGCCACACCTCTTGGGCCCAGATAAGCATTCCCATCGTTCTCGAGCAGTCGGACGAAGCGATTATGGTGGAAGTCGACCGCGCCTTTGACGTGTCCAGACACGTCGAGCTGGGAAAGCCTCCCACCCCGGAAATTGCGGACGCGATCCGCGCACTGAGAGAAGAGGCGGTAGCCACCTCGTAAACCGACCAAGCATCGACCTGGAAACGAAAAAATCGGGCCAAGCTGATTAACAGCTTGGCCCGATTTTGTTTTGCCACAGATTGATGGGATTCTGATCTTCCCGATGTCCCCTGGACGAACGCGGTCATCCCTCCTTCGTCATTCATGCGAAAACAAGAATCCAGCAAATCAATTTTGCGAGCGTTGGCTACCTTGTTGAGAACCGACGCCCTCACCTCCGACTACGTCGAGAGTCTCAATTTCGTCGGACCTAACCCTCCCCTCCTTCCGCGGAAGGACGACGGGAGAGCGGACAAATCCCGTCATTCCAGCCCTCTCGTCAGTGAAACGAAGGCATGATTTTCTCACTGAGCAGTGTCAGTGACTTCTTTGCCTTCTCGGTGGACACCAAGCCCCGGTTGGTCAGCATCAGGTTCCTGACACCGGCGTCACGCATCAGGGCCACCTGCTCTGCCACGCGTTTGTAGCCGCCGACCAGGTTCTCTGAAGTGTCCGGGTCGGGCGTCTCCGCGTAGTCCGAGGCGCCAAGCGGCGCTCGTTGGATAGAAATCTCCATCTCGGGCGGGTTCCACTCGGATCGGATACCTTCCAGGTGCGCGTAGGCGTGATAATGGGCGGGCAGGAAATCGTCAAATGCCTGGTCGTCGGTCTCGGCGATGTGCATCTCGCGCCAGACCCAGAGCTGGTTCAGGCTTTTTTCTACATCTTCTTCACTGAACCCGGCCGTCGACATGGTGTCCCGGTACAGCTTGATCTTCTTTCCGGTGACGTTGATCGAATTCCCCCGGATCAGCACTGGCCGGCCAATCTTGGCCATCTCGACCAGCGATGCGTCGCCGGTACAGGCGCGGGCCAGCGGAGGATGGGGCTTTTGGTGAGGCCGGGGCCGGACTGACGGGAACGAGACGTCAAAGAACTGTCCCTTGAAGGTCACGTTGTCTTCGGTCCAGGCTTTCACCAGCAGTTCTTCTGCCTCGTCCAACTGGGCGACCCCGAGGCCGGTAGTGGTGCCGAACCCAACGTACTCGTAGGCGTTGTAGTTGGAGCCTCGGCCCGTGCCGACCACCAGGCGGCCCTGGCACAGGTTGTCCAGCAGGGCGGTCTGGATGGCCACGCGCACGGGGTTGTGCAGCGGGAGTTCCAGGATGCCGAAACCCAACATGATCTTCTTGGTCTTGACGGCCACCGCGCTGGCGAACACCAACGGGTCGCCGTAGACGCACTCGCCGGTGAAATAATGCTCGGCGAGCCAGATAGCGTCCATCCCCAACTCCTCAACGAGTTGGGCCTCGTCCAGACACGCCTGGATCTCTTGTTGGTCCCGCGTGTCGTCGAATTTCATGGGATAAAGGAAATGACCGAACCGCATAGTTTTTGCTCCTGAGTGACTACGGGTGTGCTTGGCGGGGGTATTGTACTACTGATGCTGTCGGAGGGTCTGCGCAGGACTGCTTGTTATAAGATAGGCGGGACCGGTCACTTGTGGAATAATAATCGACAAAATCTTGGGAAACTATCACTGATCGTTTCCCAACCGATGGACGGCTAACAATGACAAAGCGGATGCTAATGAACGCCTTCTCCATGAATTGCGTATCGCACATTCAGCAGGGATTGTGGGTCCGGGAAGATACCCGCCAACTTGAGTACACGCAACTCCACCCTTGGGTGGAGTTGGCCAAGATACTGGAGAAGGGGTGCTTCGACGGGCTATTTCTGGCGGACGTGGTTGGGGTATACGACGCCTATCACGGCGGTCCGGAGACATCTATCATCGAGGGCGTGCAGACTCCGGTCAACGACCCGGCCATGCTGATTTCCGCCATGGCCTACGCCACCGAAAACCTTGGTCTGGCGTTCACCAGTTCAGTTTTCCAGTCGCATCCCTTTTCGTTCGCCCGGCAGATGTCGACCCTAGACCATCTGACAAAGGGCAGAGTCGCCTGGAATATCGTCACGTCCTATTTGCCGAACGCCGCCAAGAACTTCGGCCTGGGCAGCCTGCCTTCCCACGATGAGCGGTACGACCTGGCCGATGAGTACCTCGACGTGGTCTACAAGCTTTGGGAGGGTAGTTGGGAGGATGACGCAGTGCTGCGCGACACCGAGCATGGCATCTATGCCGACCCGGCCAAGGTCCACCCGATCAATCATGTGGGGAAGCACTTCGACGTGGCCGGCCCGCATCTGTCCGAGCCTTCGCCCCAGCGCACGCCCCTGCTATTTCAGGCAGGATCTTCTACTCGTGGGCGCAGCTTTGCGGCCAAACATGCTGAATGCGTCTTCATCGTGGATTCGCGGCGGAGTCTGAGCGGGGCTGCCAGTGTGATCGCGGATGTCCGGAACCAAGCCGTTCAAAACGGTCGCCGCCCAGAAGATGTTTTGTTCTTTCAGGGTTTGTCGCCTGTGGTAGGCGGGACTGAGGCTGAGGCCAAGGCGAAAGAGGCGGAATATCTTGAGCAGTTCAGCACCGAGGGCGCGCTAGCCCATCTGAGCGGAAGCATCGGCGTCGACCTGGCCGCTATAGACCTAGACCGGCCGCTAAACACCATCGATAGCCGTGGTATGCGGGGTACCGTGAAAGGATTGATCGAGTCAACGCCCGATCAAACTCAAACCTTCCGCGATCTAATCCGCACCCGTAACGCCGGCCAGTTCCTCACCGGCACACCCGAGCAGATCGCCGACACCCTACAGGACTGGCAGAGCGCCGGAGTGGACGGCTTCAACCTGATTTATTCAGTAACTCCCGGCACCTTCGTAGACTTCATAGAAGGCGTAGTCCCCATCCTCCAGCAACGGGGCCTAATGCAGAAGGAATACGCCCCCGGCCCTTTGCGGGAGAAGATTTTCGGGGATGCGAGGCTGCCAGGTAGGCATCCGGGGGCGGGGTGGCGGCCGGGTTAAGCACTAGCCCAACTCCTCAGCGAGTTGGGCTTCGTCCAGACACGCCTGATTCTCCTGCTGACCCCACTGAGTCTCTAGATGAGATTGTTACCCGAATGCAAGAGATGAATTGGCCAGGCATTGTGTTGGGCGCCGTGGCTAGCTTGGCGCCAGCGATCTCTGTAGCAACAGAGGCCATCAGCCGTGACCCTACGGTCGTCCCTTCATTGGTTTCCGCAATTTCTGACGCGTACGGACAGGCCATGACCGATACGGGGCCCGACTCCCCGTTGGCCTTCGCGGCTTTGACCCAACGAAAATTTGCCGAATAGCAAAACGGTTTCCGCAAAAGCAACCAAAGGTTAAAAAGGCGTATCGGTTTATCGGGACGGCCCTCGGTTTCAGATTCGGAGTCGACCGTTCCCAGGCGGCCTAATTTACGGATGAAGGTGTGGCTGAGGATACCTATGGCCAATGCGGCGGCAGCCAGACAGACTCCGGCGTCGGTGTATTCGTCGTTATAGGTTGCGTTGACGGCCAAGACGACGCCCATTGGCCACGACGATCGTCGAGCCCCAGAACGTCAGCCGCCTTGCCGCTTCAGCCATGAATCCGCTGTTTTCCATCGTATCCAGGCGTATCTTCGGGAGGGGTGTCTCCAGAGGTTTACCCCTAGAGTTGTACCACTGCCGTTACGCGGGGCACATTGCCCACTACTCGAGTCGTGTGGCCTGAGCCTGTCAGGTCTTCGGCCAGGTTTACGTCGCCGGCGCCCAGGTGGTGGATGGTGCCGTCTTTGAGGCCGATCTCAGCCTCGCCTGATAGCGTGATGAGGTACTGGCGTCGTGGGGCGATGTGCCAATCGCTGAAGAAGCCGGGTTGCTGCGCCCTGAACACGATCTTCGAAGCGTCGTGCAATTCGTTCCAAGCTG
This sequence comes from Dehalococcoidia bacterium UBA2158, assembly GCA_002328185.1. Taxonomy (GTDB): domain Bacteria; phylum Chloroflexota; class Dehalococcoidia; order Lucifugimonadales; family UBA3495; genus UBA9611. The sequence continues at coordinate 71,817 of DCWQ01000068.1, read as the reverse complement.
GGTGCTCGGATGGATCGATCTCTTCAACGTGGGTGTTACCGTCGTCGCCGGTGTACATTCTGATGGAACCCATGGTTTTCTCCCCTTTTTCGATGTTTGATTTATTTATCGAACTGTTTCGTTTGATTGCCCGTGTCTCCAACCGTTTGTGGTGAGCTCCGTCGAACCATGATTGCGCAAAAACTTGGGTCCTTCAACAGGCTCAGGATGAGCGGATGGGTGTGGATCTGGGCACCAATTAGGTGTCAGCCCACCGTCTACTCCGATAGGAATCCTTTTATGGCGGCGTATGCCTCGTCGGGCATTTCTTCCGCTATGTAGTGGCCGCAGGTTAGCGATTGGCCTCGGACGTCGGTGGCGTAGTCTTGCCAGACCTTGAGCACGTCCTGGGTCCGCCCGACGTAGCCGGTAGAACTCCACATGGCCAGCATGGGGCAGTTGATCTTCTGGCCGAAATCGGCGTCGTCGTGCACCAGGTCGATGCTCGCCCCGGCGCGGTAGTCCTCGCAGACGGCGTGGATGGTTCCGGGATTGTTGAAACAGCGCAGATAGTCAGCCAGCGCCTCGGGCGTGAACACAGTATCTGCTTCCTTGACCCGGTTGAACCCCCGGCCCGCGTAGAACTCCGGGTCCGCCCCAATCACCTTTTCCGGGAAGTCGAAGGGCTGGATCAGGAAGAACCAGTGGTAGGTGTTGGTGGCGAAGTCCTTGTTCACGATCTGGAACATGGTGCGCGTGGGAATTATGTCCAGGGTGACCAGTTTAAGGACGCTGTCGGGGTGGTCCTTGGTCAGGCGGTGTGACACCCGGCCGCCCCGGTCGTGGCCCACCAAGAAGAATTTTTCATAGCCAAGCTGCCTCATGACGTCCACCTGGTCCTGGGCCATGACGCGCTTGGAGTAATTCATGTGCTCCGGGTCGCCCTCGACCTTGGCGCTGTCGCCGTAGCCACGCAGGTCCGGACAGACGACAGTAAAGTCCTCAGACAGCCTCGGCGCGATCTTGTTCCACATGGCGTGGGTCTGGGGGTAGCCGTGGAGCATCAGCATGGGAGGCCCGCTGCCGCCCTTCACGAGGTTGATGGTGGTCCCGTTAACGTCTAATTGAAGCTCTTCAAATCCTTGAAACATAGTTTCTTTTCCTTATCCTTTTCAGATAAGCTCCATTTAATCTGATGGTGTTAGAGCCCGTTCCAGCACCCGCCGCAGCGCCGCGGCGAAGGTGTCGATCTCGGCCTCGCCAATCTCCGTGGAGACCGCACCGACCAGGTTTGAAGCCATCAAGATTCCCTCGTTCAACAGTCCCAAGAACACCTGGTGCCGGAATGCCGAGTCCTCGGCGGCGATGTCCCGGTATCCCACTAACTCTTCGCCGGTAAAATGGATGCCGAACAACGACCCCAGTCCGGTAACCTTGACCGGTATTTCCAGGTCCGCGCCGACCTGCTTGATGCCGGCACGCAGGTACTCGGTCATCTCCGCCAGTTTACGGTACACCTGAGGGGTCAGCTGCTCTAGCGTGGCCGCTCCAGCAACCATGGTCACCGGGTTGGCGTTAAACGTTCCGGCATGGGCCACCCTGGGGCCGCCGGGCGCCGTAGGGTCGTAAAGGTCCATGATGTCCTTGCTGCCGCCGAACGCGCCGATGGAGAAGCCGCCGCCGATTATCTTGCCCAGAGATGTCATGTCAGGAGTGATGCCATAGAGTTCCTGGGTGCCACCGGATGACGCCCGGTAGCTGATGACCTCGTCGAAGATAAGGATGATCTTGTTGGCCGTGGTGAACTCCCGCAGCATGGCCAGGAATTCATAGGTGGCCGGCAGCATGCCCACCGAGCCCAGCATCGGCTCGATTATCACGGCCGCCAGCTCGTCCTTATGGGCCTCCAAAGTATCCTGGGCGATGGCCGTTTCGTTGAAGGGAATAACGACCACCTGATCGAGGGTGCCTTCGCCCAGGCCCTCGGTGGCGGGCATGGCGTCGGGGTGGGAGCGCTCGCCGGCCTTGGCCGGATTCACCCGCACACTGACGCTGACCTGGTCGTGACTGCCGTGGTAGCCGCCCTCGACCTTGGCGATCTTGCTCTTGCCAGTGACGGCCCGAGCCGCCCGGATGGTGTTCAGTGTGGCTTCGGTGCCCGAGTTGGTGAACCTCACCAACTCGAAACTGGGGATGCGCTCACAGAGCAGCTTGGCCAGGTGGACCTGGTGGGCGTTGGGGGCGTTATAGACCACGCCCTTTGTCATCTGGTCGTTGACCGCGTCCACCACTGGCTTGGGCGAGTGACCCAGGACCAGCGTGGTCATGGTGCCGATGAAGTCCAGGCGGTCCACGCCATCGGAATCCACCACATGGCAGCCTGCCGCATGGTCGACGAAGATGGGATAAGGAGCCCAGAAGATGGAGTTCCGGCTGTCGCCACCGGGCAAGTACTGCTTCGCCTCTTCCCACAGCGCCTTGGATTTTACGGTTGATTGGAGGTAGCGCTCAAGTTCATTAGAAATATCGGTCATCAGATCCTCCTGATCACGTTACGTTATTTCCTGGATATCGGTAGGCGTCCGATCGAATCTAATGTCGTGGTCCTAGTAGATGGACGCTGGAAAAACCCTATTATCTCGCGCCCATTAACCCAATAATCTATCCAACCTACGACCGGCACAATGAATATCTTTATACGCCGAGAGAGCCCAGACAATCAACGAATGTTTTTCTGGACATCGTCAACGACCATGCGATTAAGGTAATGTGTCAGTTAATGCTCTATCCCGATTTAAGCATTGCTCCTCGAGGCCTCGGTGTCCGCTTCCGTAGGGCTTGCCGGGTCTGCCCTGAAGAAGAATAATCGCCTGAGTGGTGGACTGCTGAGACCTAGGAACATCGCAAATATAAAAGCAAGCCCGCCGACTATCAAAACGGGTGATGCACCGAAGATATCCGCGAAGGCTGCATTGATCATGTTGGTTACGGCCATACTTCCGCCCACATGGACGGAATAAACGCCTGCTACTCTTCCCCGAACGCTATCATCCACCATTGATTGGATTATAGTGTGGGTGATTGTCATGAATCCTGCTTGGTTTATTCCCATAAATACTGCGCATAAGACGGATAGGGTGCTATCCGAGGACATAGCTAATAAGATAGGCCCAATTCCACTTGCGAAGCCAAATATCAAGAATAATTTGCCCCTGGTCACATTGCTTCGCACTCCCGCCATGAATATGGAGGACGCTAACGCTCCGGCACCGACTCCTCCAATTAGATATGTGATCCCAATTGAACCTTGACCTAGTTTCTCTTGTGATAACGATGGCAAGATAGATTCATAAGACATTGTCAATGCGCAGTGAGCTAGTACCAACAAAACCATAGCCAATATCGTTGGTCGGCCGTACACATAAACGAATCCTTGAGATAGGTTTCTAAAAAAACTATTCCTGGAGTCCATTACACCAGTGGATTGAGTCGTAACCCGGCGGGTTTGGACAAACGCTATCAAGTAGAATCCACTGCACAGCCAGAATGCTGTGTCAAGGTTTACAAGTGCCACTAATGGCAGTATCGCCAAGGCGCCCACCATCCTGGCACCCTGCTGTGTTGCTTGGTTCAAAGCAATGGCGTTTAAGAGGTATTCTTTAGGTACGAGATTCGGTACAAGTGCAGTACTGAAGGTCATTTGGCTTGATCGTAACGTACCGTTGAACAGGGCCAAAAACATGAGTATCCAAGGGTTGGCAAGACCATTCATCACCAGGATAGACAAAAATACATTGTGCGCAAAATTGAGCGCGTATACCCATTGGATCAACATCTTACGGTCAAACTTGTCAGCGAGGAAGCCTGCTAATGGCGTGCTGATGACTCTGGGAAACATGGCGGCAAACGTTACGATGCCGACCCATAATGCCCCACCAGTGATCTCGTACGCCAACCAACCCCGAACGATAATCAGTGCCCAGGCTGCAGATGCGGAACAGGTAGTGGCGATCCAAAGGTTCCGGTAGTCTTGATACTGCAGGGCCAAAAGGAACCGGTCCCTCGTTGCCCCTAATAACATTTGCATACCCGTCTCATTCCTTCAACCTTTACCCAAACGACGGACGCAGAGAAAGTCATTCCGGTCTAACGATTGTGGTAGTCCCGGGATTGCAACGCCGCGTAACTCGTTTCCAAGCGGTCGATAATGATTCTCTCATGGATTTATCTGATGCCATTAGGCCTGCGTGATTATATCAGTCTGTTCAAGTCCGTTTGCGATTAAAACGGGGACGTCAACCTTGACTGTCCTGTAGCGGCTAACTACAATCGCCGAAGCCGCTCAGGCGGTTGCGTAACCAGGCTCTCCCGGGCCACCTCCGAGGTAAAGGAACATATGCCCTTCCAAGCTCCCGCCGATGGCATTTTGCTGCCACCCTACCGCGTTCTGGACCTGACAAGTCCCGAAGGCGTTTTCTGCGGTAAGCTGCTGGCCGATTACGGAGCGGACGTCATAAAGGTAGAACCACCCTCCGGAGACCCAACCCGGCAGAAGCCGCCCTTCATCGGAGACCAACCCGGACCCGAACGCAGCGTCGACTTCCTGTACTACAACACCAATAAGAAGTCGGTAACCCTAGACTTGGAAAACCCAAGAGGCCGGGAGCTGTTCATGAAGCTGGTCGCTTCCGCCGACGTATTGGTCGAGAGCTTCCCAGTGGGTTACATGAAGTCTCTGGGGCTGGACTTCGACTCGTTGAAACCGGGCAATCCAGGACTGGTGATGGCCTCGATAACGCCCTTTGGCCAGACCGGCCCGTGGAAGGACTTTCAGTCCTCTGACCTGATCTCTCTGGCCGCCAGCGGGTTCATGCAGATCACCGGCGAGCCCGACGGCCCGCCCATGCGCCAGGGCAATGAACAGTCCCACTTCCCCGGCGCCCAACACGCCGCTTCCGCCATCATGGCGGCGCTGTTCTACCGCGACATACAGGATGGCACGGGACAGCACATCGACATTTCCATGCAGGAAGCGATGATTACCTTCTACACCGATGCCCACCCTACCCTGGCCTGGATGCAGCGTGAGGAGAACGTGACTCGGGTTGGCGCGACTTCGACACTGGTCATCCCCTTGGGCGTCTACCCCAGCAGTGACGGCTGGATCTCCGCGGGGATCATCACCCCCCGAGAATGGGAGGCCCTCTCCCAGTGGATGTACGAGGTCACCGGCAACGAGGAGACCCTGAACGACAACTATAAAGGCGGCAACCAGGACCGTGCCCCCTATAACGACCTGATCACGGCCATGGTCATTGATTTCACGACCCGATTTACTTCTGAAGAGCTATTCCACCAGGGCCAGGAACGAAACCTGGTGATCATACCGGTGAATTCAGTGTCCGACCTGCTGTCCGATCCCCAGCTTGAGGCCAGTAATTTCTGGTTCGACCTTGACCATACCGAGGCCGGCACACTGAAGTATCCGCTGGGCGTGTTCGACAGTGAAGACGTTTCGCCGATAACTAATCCAGCCCCGCACCTGGGCCAGGACAACGAGGCTATATTCGGCGGTGAGTTGGGCCTTAGCGATAGCGAACTCGTGGCCCTGCGCGCACAGGGGGCGATTTAGTCATGGCCGACAAGAAACAGTCCCTCGCGGGGGTACGCATCCTGGAGTTAGGCCCCTATGTAGCCCTGCCCATGACGGGCCGCATCCTGGCGTCCCTCGGCGCCGAGGTCATCAAGGTCGAGACCAACCAGGTCCTCGACGAGATGAACTTCATCCCTGCCTGGTCCCGGGGCGGCGGCCAACCGGAATTCCAGCGGGCCAAGAAACGGATCACCATCGACGTCCGTACCCCCGGAGGCCTGGAAGTTTTCAAAGAGCTGGTCAAGGTCAGTGACGTCTTCATGACCAACTTCCGGCGCAACATCCTCGACCGGTGGGGCATCGATTTCCCAGAACTCCGGCGGCTACGCCAGGACATCATCGTGATGTGGCAGACCGGCCTGGGCGGCATCGGCCCCTACTACACCTACAAGTCCTACGGCATCCTGGTCCAACACATGGGAGGTGTTTCCTTGATGTCCGGCGAGGAAGGCGAGCCACCAGCCACCATAAACAGTTCCTACTCCGACTATCACACCGGCGTTTTCCAGCCAGTGGCCATCATGGGCGCGTTGATGCGGCGCATACTGACCGGCCAGCCTGCAACCATGGAATCGTCCATCTTCAAGTCGGGCGCGATTACCGCCGGGCCAGCAATCCTCGACTACCAGTCCAACGGCCGCATGCCCCCGCGCATCGGCAACCGCGACCTCCACGCCGCGCCCCACGGGGTCTACATGTGCCAAGGGTTTGACCGCTGGTGCGCCATCGCGGTGCAGACTTCAGAGCATTGGGCGGCATTCTGCCAGGCTATCGGCAACCCCAAATGGTGCAATGAAGACTGCTTTTCGTCTCAGGAATCGCGGCTGGACAACCAAGAACGCCTGGACCAACTGGTGGGAGAATGGACCGCCGGCCTAACGGCGGAAGATGCCATGACCAAGCTTCAAGAAGCCGGCGTGCCAGCCTCTGTGGTGTCCCAAGGCCAAGACCTATATGAGAGCCCCCACTTAAAGGCCCGCGAGTTCTACCAGCCCACTCCCTTCTACCTGGCTGACCGCAGTAAGCCAGCCTGGGAATGGGAGGGCGGTGACGGCATCGCCGCCGGCAACCCGCCGAAGCTATCCGAGTCTCCCATGGAGTTCGGCCACTACAGCAACATAGGTGAAGACAACGACTACGTCTTCAAAGAAATACTGGGCATGTCCGATACCGAAGTACAACGACTCACCGAGGACCAATCTTTATTCTAGAGTACAAATATCGGAAACGTGCTTAACCACTGAAAGCTGAAGGCCGATAGCTGACAGCTTTCCTCAACGAGGAAACATGTACGACTACAGCAGCTACGAACACATCATCATCGAGGTCAAGGACGGCGTTGCCCTCCTGACCATCAACCGCCCCGAGGTCTACAACGCCACCAACTTCAAGTTGCATAACGAACTGAGCCTGGTCTGGCTGGATTTGGGCAAGGACGACGATGTCCGAGTGATAGTCATCACCGGCGCCGGCACCGCGTTCTCGGCGGGCGGCGACTTCGACCTCATCCAGGACTCCATCGGCAACGGCAAGGTCATCGCCGGGACCATGGAAGAGGCCCGCGACATCGTCCACAACATGATTAACCTGGACAAGCCGGTGATCTCCGCCATCAACGGCGTGGCGGTGGGCGCCGGGCTGGCCGTGGCCCTTTTGGCCGACATCTCTATAGCATCGGATAAGGCCCGTTTCACCGACGGCCATGTGCGCCTGGGAGTGGCCGCCGGAGACCATGCGGCGGTGATCTGGCCCATGCTTATTGGCATGGCAAAGGCCAAGTACTATCTACTGACCTGTGAGTTCCTGGACGGCACCGAAGCCGAACGCATCGGCCTGGTCAGCCAGGTGGTGCCTCATGATGAGCTGATGGACAAGGCCATGGGCTTGGCCCACAAGTTGGCTTCCGGCTCCCAGCAGGCCATCCGCTACACCAAACGCTCACTGAACCAGTGGCTGCGGCAGGCCGAGCACACGGCCTTCGACTACTCGCTGGCCCTGGAGATGCTGGGCTTCTTTGGAGAGGACATCCAGGAAGGTTTGGACTCGGTGCGGGAACGCCGTGACCCGAACTTCCCGTCGGTCCAGTAGTTAATGGACTACAGAATATTCGGCAACACCGGGATAGATGTCTCGGAGATTGGGTTCGGCTGTGGCGACGTGGGCGGCCTCATGGTCCGTGGTGAACATGCCGACCAGGTCCGCGCCGTGGCCAGGGCCATGGAGCTGGGGATCAACTACTTCGACACTGCCTCCCGCTACGGCGGCGGGCAGTCTGAGACCAACCTGGGCCGGGTGCTGAAAGAGTTATCCGCCGATGTGTACGTAGGCACAAAGTACAGCCTGGGCGAGTCCGACCCCAACGACCTGAAGGCCGGCGTCATCCAGTCGGTTGAGGCCAGCCTGAATCGGCTTGGCCGTGAGCAGGTGGACCTGATTCAACTCCACGACCGCATCAGCTCTCAGACTGACGTTTGGGTCCGGGCCATCACTGTATCGGACGTCTTGGGACAAGTGCAAGAAGGCCTGGAGATACTGAAATCTCAGGGCAAGGTCCGGTTCTACGGCATGACCGCCGTGGGAGAGCCGAGTGGTATCCACGACGTTGTTAAATCAGGCACGATCAGTACCGTCCAAACGGTGTATAACCTGATCAACGCCAGCGCTGGAACGGCAGCCCCAGCCGGGTTCGATATGCCAGACTACGATCGCTTGATCGACGTGGCGGCGGAGCGACAGATCGGCATCATCGTCATCCGGGCGCTGGCTGCCGGCGCTCTCACCGGAATATCCGTGCGGCACCCCGTGGCTGTGCCGATGGTTGCACCCATCGGTTCCGGCACAAGCTTTCAGCAGGACGAGTCCAGGGCTGGGCAGTTTGCCTTTCTGGTGGATGAGGGAATAGCCGATGACATGCCCGAGGCGTCCATTCGGTTCGCCCTGAGCAACAATGGTGTTTCGACTGTTCTGGTCGGTTACTCTGACCTTGACCACCTAGAAAAATCCGTGCAGTATGCCGCAAAAGGCGCGCTGCCCGAAGAAGCATTGGCCCGGCTGCCTCAAGCCTGGTCCACATTTGTGAGTTAAGACTATGAACGAGATTCTTGGCAACCTGGACAGCCTGCGCAGCGCCATGGACAACAGCGAGTTCGACGCCATCATCGCCATGTCTCCGGAGAACGTGTCCTATACCGCCGGCGTAGGTATCTGGTCTCAGAAAGTCATCCGCGACCGGCTGGCCCTGGTGATCTGGCCCCGCGAGGGTGAACCCACGCTGATCGTGGCCACTAACGAGGAAGGCTATGTCCGGGAGAAGTCCTGGATCACCGACGTGCGGGCCTACATCCAGCACCAGGACTCGCCCATCAAACTTCTCTCGGACGTGCTCCAAGAGAAGGGACTGGGAACGGGCACGATTGGCTTCGAGCCGGCCTACCTGACCACCGAGTACTACCTCGAGCTTCTGGTGACCATGCCCGAGACCAAGTTCGAGTCCTGCGAACCAATGCTCCAGAAAGTCCGGATGATCAAGACCGACGCCGAGATCGACCTGATCTGCCGGGCGGCAACGTCAACCGAACGTGCCCTCATGGCAACCTTCTCCACCGCCCACCCAGGTGACAAAGAACGTGACCTGGTGGGCAGAATTGGCAGCAACATCCTGCAATCGGGCGCTGAATTGCCATCGTTCCTCTTCTTCACAATCGGCCCCAACACCGGGTACGCCCATCCGGATCCGACGGAGATCGAGCTACAGCCCAATGATGTGATAAAGGCAGACTGCGGTGGCTGGTACTCGGGATATTTCTCGGACATCGGCCGGACGGTGGTCGTGGGCAAGGCTACGGACTCGCAGCATTCCATCTACAATCGCCTGGCGGAAGTGCACCAGAAAACCATCGCCACCATGGTTCCGGGGACGCCGGCCAATGAGGTGTTCCGGCAAAATAAAGAGTTCTACAAAAAGGCGGACATCGAGTTCAACCTGCCCTTCGCTGGACACGGACTGGGCCTCTACATTCACGAGATGCCCATGCTGGCCGACTATGACGGCACACCCCTTGCCACCAATATGGTATTCGCAGTCGAGACCAGGGTCCGCTGGCCGGGAGTCCAGGGTTTTCACGTAGAAGAACTGGTGGTCATCCGGGAAGACGGCCCCGAGATAATAACCAAGTTTATGGACACAAGCCGGTTGATGGAGCTTTAAGTTGAAAGGAATGACGAAGTGACATCAGGACAACAGGCAGCCAGAGTAGCCATAGTAACGGGCGCGGGCACCGGCATCGGCCGGGCGTCGGCCCTTGCGTTGCTGTGTGACGGATTTTCGGTGGTGTTGGCAGGCCGGCGCATGGAACCACTGGAGAAGACCCTGGAGCAGGCAGGAGAGACCGCCTCTAGGGCTATTATCGTTTCCACTGACGTGGGTGACCCGGCCTCAGCACGGGGCCTGTTCGCCAAGACTATGGAGTCATTTGGGCGGCTGGACGTTCTATTCAATAATGCTGGCACGAGTGCGCCACCCGTGCTGATGGAAGACCTGACCTACGAGCAATGGCAACGCGCGGTTGACGCCAACCTCACCGGCGTTTTCCTGTGCACCCAGCAAGCCATACAGGTCATGAAATCGCAGGACCCCATGGGCGGACGCATCATCAATAACGGGTCTATCTCTGCCTACGCTCCCCGACCGAATAGCGCACCCTACACCGCGACCAAGCACGGAGTGACCGGGTTGACCAAGTCGACGTCCCTGGACGGCCGCAAATACAACATAGCGTGCAGCCAGATCGACATCGGCAACGCCGCCACCGAGATGACCGAGCCGATGAATGCCGGGATCGTGCAGCCCTACGGTGAGATCGTTGTCGAGCCCCGGTTCGACGTCGAGCACGTCGCCGAGGCCATAGTCTATATAGCCAATCTGCCCTTGGACACCAACGTCCAATTCATGACAATAATGGCGACCAACATGCCCTATATCGGCCGGGGTTAGGGCCGGATCAACCATTTGGGAAAAGCCGAAATAACCACTGAGTTTATGGACACCGGCCCGTAAATGGTTTTGTGGTGGTCGTGAGACGTAAGGGCGGGTTTCCGACCCGCCCTGCCACTGAGCAGAGATGTCTGAGGTGGTCAGGAAAGTTAGAGCTATTATCCCTACGGTCGGATCAACCACACCGCCAAAACCAGAATCGACATCGCCGCCAACAAGTTCACTCCGGCGGTCATGCGGACCACTTTCCGGGCTAGGCTTTGGGGCAGGACTTCGCCTGCAGCGCGGGCGGCGTCCAGTTTTTCTAAAACCTTGGGGCCCAGCCAGAAGTCGTGGATCAGGCTTAGTAGCACTACCGCAATGAACAGCCCGCTCTTGATCTGCAGGATCTGCGTAAAACGGCCCGAATCGCTGAAGAACATTCCGGGCCGGATGCCCCCATGCTCCCAGGCCAGGTAACCCCCGCTCAAGCCCAGTAAGACCATGGCCGTCCACGCCACCGGCAGGAACCGGTCGGCCGCTTCCCGCAGCACCCCGAGCCCCGCTTCGGGGCTACCTTCCTGCATGGCCGCCCGGGCTGTGGGAAGCATGACCATCACCAGGAACAACATCCCCCCGAGCCAGACTACCGCTGATATTATGTGGACCGCCACCGCTGCTTGATACATATCTATTGGGCCATGTAGCCGCCGTCCACCGGCATGTTATGGCCGGTGACGAACGACGCTGCGTCCGAGGATAACCAGACGACCGCCTGGGCGATCTCCTCCGGTTCTCCCAGCCGGTCCATCGGGTGCCGTGCCGCCACCCGCTCTCTGTACCCTTCGACCCGCTCGAAAATACCCTGAACCAACGGTGTTTCGATATAGCCGGGACAAACCGCGTTCACCCGTATACCCGACTTGGCGTATTCCATGGCCGCTGCCTTGGTCAGACCGGTCACGCCGTGTTTGGCGGCGACGTAGGCCACGGTTCCGGAGAGGCCCACCAGTCCGGCGATGGAGGCGGTGTTCACGATGGCCCCGCCGCCCTGTTTCAACATTTGGGGAATCTCGGCTTTCATGCAGAGCCAAACGCCCTTCAGGTTGATGCTGATCACCCGGTCCCAGTCCTCTTCCAGGTAATCGGCAGTGAGCAAGCGGTCTCTTCCTCCGCCAATGCCGGCGTTGTTGAAGGCGCAGTCCAGGCTGCCGAAGGCCCCAACTGCCTGGTCGACCATTGCCTGAGCGTCCTCGGGATTGGAAACGTCGGCATGGACCAAGATGGCCTCTCCGCCGGCTTCTTTGATCATTTGGACCGTTTCTTCTCCGCCCTCGACATTCACATCGGCCACCACGACCCGCGCGCCGTCTTTGGCATAGGCCAGGGATGCTGCCCGGCCGATTCCCGACCCTCCGCCGGTGACCAGAGCGGTCTTGCTGTCTAGACTTCCAGCCATGTGTTAACTCCAAGCGCTTTCAACTTGACGGAATTATACTCATGACCTCCCATTTGGCAAACTTCCCCAGTCCAAGTGCAGCGTGTAAAATAGCCCGACAATCATTCACGGCTGGAAAGGACATATGAAAGACGTTGCCACCAACATGCCGGACTACGAATCGGCCTACGCCAACGAGCGCCTGGAGGTGCCCGAGTACTACAACTTCGGGTTCGACGTAGTGGACAAGTGGGCCGATGACCGCACCAAACTGGCGCTGATATCGGTGGATTCCGACGGGGAAAACGTCCAGCACCATACTTTCTGGGACCTCAAGATATTGTCCAACAAGTATGCTAACGCCCTCCGCGACCGGGGTATCAAGAAAGGCGATCGCGTGTTCATCATGCTGCCCCGGATTCCTGAGTGGTACGTGGTTATGCTGGGTCTGATGAAGCTGGGCGCGCTGCCCATGCCCGGCACCACCCTGCTGACACCCAAGGACATCGAATACCGGATCAACACCGCCGAGGCCGTCATGGCCATCACCGATGAGGAAAACTCCGGCAAGGTCGATGAGGCTGCTGGCGGCTGCAAGACCCTGGAGCACTTGGCGGTGGTAAAAGGCGAGAAACGGGGTTGGTTGTCCTACGACGAAGAGATGGCTGGGGCGTCCTCGGTGTTGGAGAACGTCGAGCGCACCCGCAGCGACGACCCGCTACTGATCTACTTCACCTCGGGCACAGTCGGCTACCCCAAGATGGTGCTCCACACCCAGGCATCCTGCGCCATCGGCCACACGATCTCGGCCAAGTACTGGCACGATCTGAACGCCACCGACCTGATGTGGACGCTGTCCGACACCGGATGGGCCAAAGCCGCCTATGGCAAACTGTTCGGCCAGTGGACCCTGGGTGCGGCGGTGATGCAGCACGACGCACGTGGTCGCTTTGACGCCCCCCTGACGTTGAGCCTGCTGGAGAAACACGGCGCGACCGGTTTTTGCGCGCCTCCCACCGCCTACCGCATGCTGGTGCTGGAGGACCTGAGTAAGTACAACCTGGATAACCTGCGCCACTGCACCGGCGCCGGGGAGCCCCTGAACCCTGAGGTCATGAAGCAGTGGGAGGACGGCACTGGCCATGTGATCTACGACGGCTACGGCCAGACCGAGACAGTGCTGCTGGTGGGCAACTTCCGCTGCAACGAAGTCCGCCCCGGCTCCATGGGACTGCCCGCCCCCGGCTTCACGATCGGCGTGGTGGACGAGCAGGGCGTAGAGGTGCCTGCCGGTGAAGAGGGCCAGATAGCGGTCAAGATCAAGCCAGAACGCCCCGTGGGGCTGTTTCAGGAGTATTGGAGAGACCAGGAAGCCATGGACCGGTCTTTCCTGGGTGATTGGTACCTGACCGGCGACAAGGCCTACAAGGACGAAGACGGCTATTTCTGGTTCGTGGGACGTGCAGACGATGTGATCATCTCCGCCGGCTACCGCATAGGCCCATTTGAGGTCGAGAGCGCGTTGATCCAGCATCCCGCCGTGGCCGAGTCCGCCGTGGTGGCGAGCCCCGACCCAGTGCGCGGCGACGTCGTCAAAGCCTTCGTGATATTGGCCCCTGACTATGTGGCCTCAGACGAACTGGTGATTAGTATCCAAGACCACGTCAAGAACGCCACGGCGCCCTACAAATACCCCCGGAGCGTGGAGTTCGTGACCGAGCTTCCCAAGACCGTCAGCGGCAAGATACGCCGGGTGGAACTGCGGCAGATGGAACTGGACAAAGCAGGTCAATAATGCCCAGTTTCAGCGAACAACTCAGGGGCGAGGCCGAGCACATCTGGCGGCAGATTTTCGACCATCCATTTCTCAAGGAGATCAAGGATGGGACACTGCCTCTGGAGACGTTCAGCTATTATCTGGCCCAGGACTATCTGTACCTGGAAGGTTTCGGCCGGACGGTCGCGATGGCCTTGGCCAAAGCCCCCGACTCCCAGACCTTTCAGGACCTGGCCCGCCGGGTCATGACCCCGGTTGAGCGGCCACTGCATAACATGCTGTTGGCCGAGGCCGGACTGACGTTGGGCGACGCCCAGGACGCGGTGCGCTCACCGGCCAACACCGCCTATGTTGACCACATGCTAAACACGGCGTCGCTACACGGCCTTGGCCCCACCGCCGCCGCTCTGCTGCCCTGCCCCTGGACCTACCACCTGCTGAAGGACGAGGTCGGCCAGTCGGAGCACCCGCTCTACGGGAAATGGACCCGCTTCTACGTCGAGGGGTTACTGGAGGACAGCGTGGAAGCCTGGCGGGGGTTCGTCGACCAGATGGCCGAGAACGCCGGCCCAGCGGAGCTGGAGGCGATGCGCCAGGCCTTCATGACTAGCAGCCGCTACGAGTACATGTTCTGGGAGGCAGCCTACAACCGTCAGCAATGGCCGGTGTAAGGGTCGAAAGCAACTAGCCCGCTTAGTCGAGCGGGCTTATCACTACCCGTATAACCGAAACTTGGTGGGACTACGCAGACGTAGTCGGCTCCGGGTATTTTCCGTCGATCTGGTCAAGTGTCTCGCGGCACATGGTCAGCATGCTCCGGCGCTGGGCATTGCCCACTCACGAGAAGCAGGTACCCAGCGTCTGAGTATGGCGTTGCGCATCATGGGCCCTATGTCTTTCGACTGCATCTGGTCAAAGGAATCCTCCATCATGTCCGGCATGAGATCGGCCATTCTGCCCGGGCCCATCTTTCTTGACATGATGGGCGTCATGACCCTCATCGAGGCCGTTATGCCTTCTGGGCTTTTTATCCCCATCCAGCGCTTCATCATTGCTGTTTGAAATCACACGGTCTAGCCCCGAATGTTCGTTGAGAGACATCGATATCCCACTGTCGACAAAACGGAACGGCCGAACAACAAAGAGGCAGGCTTTTGGGAGTTGCTACGCCAGAGCCAACGGTCGCCCGGCGGAAGGTGTTCTCACGTTCCGATAGTCACCTGACGAACCGAAACCGGGCAGCCGTTGACTATTAGGCTATGGTCAGCGGTGTAAGGGTTTAACCCTTGCGCCGCGCCAGCGGTTCCACCGGCGATGGAGCGGTGTGGTAGGAGTAGTACCGGACACCGGCGCAGGGAACGAAGTGATAAAAATGGACCAACTCCGGCTCCGCTTCCGCATGTTCGACGATCTGCTCCAATTCGTCGACGAGATGCTTGGGGACCTCAATGATAGATTCCCTGATTCGATCGGGTAACGTGGTCGTCATGCCGCCGCCTCCTTCACAGGGACGGCAGGCCAGTTGCACCGTTTTCAAGACTTCCCGCCGTCCGGGCACTCCAAGTCAACACTATTTTCTACCGAGCAGGTAAGAAATAGCAGGGCCGAATGGCCCGGTCATATGGGCCAACCGACTCTGATTTATGTATACTGGCCCCACGAATACGACATTATCGAATCTTCATCGAACGGAGGCTTACACGTGCCCAAAGCGCTGATAAACGGCATCGAACTTTACTACGAGTCCCACGGAGACGAATCGGCACCGGCCATAATCTTCGCCCACGGACGGGGCGGGAACCATATGAGTTGGTGGCAGCAGGTGGCCGCATTCTCCGCCGAATATCACTGCATCACCTTCGACCACCGGGGTTGGGGAGCCTCAATCGCCGACCACGGATCTCCGCTGCGCGAGAACTTCATCGACGACCTGACCGCACTTTTGGACTACCTCAAGGTAGATAAGACGTTCTTGGTGGCCCAGTCGATGGGCGGTTTTAGTTGCCTAGGGTTTGCCTTGGCCCACCCGGAGCGCACAGCGGGCCTGGTCTTGGGCGACACCACGGGCGGCGTGGCCACCGAAGGGACCTTGGCGGCTCTGAAGAACACCGCTCCACCGTCTGATGGCCCTGCCCGGTCTTTGTCGGCCAGCTTCATCCAAGAGAACCACGCGTTGACCTTCCTTTACCAGCAGATCGGCGGCTTGAACCCGCCCCGGGGCGAGGACGGAGTCATATCCGGGTTCCGGCTGAAAGACGGCCCTCAAGCTGAGGATTTTATCGGGTGGACGATACCCACCCTGCTGATCGTCGGCAAAGAGGACGCGATCTTCCCGCCCGAGGTCATCGCCGAAGTGCAGAAGGTGATTCCTGGCTCGCGGATGGAAGTGGTGGCCGGAGCCGCCCATTCTGCCCACTTCGAGCAGGCGGAAATATTCAATAAGCTGCTAACGGAGCTTTTCGCTCAAGCCCGCTCCGGAACCGCTGCTGGAGCCGCGGCGGACTAGAGTCGAAAAAAGTGTCTCCGATAATTAGGATGGCAGAAGAGAGTGACGTGGGAGAGGTCTGCGCTAACTACGCTCCATCAGTCTTGGATTCGGTGATCCCTTTTGAACTAGACGTCCCACCGCTATCTGAAATGGCCCTTCGGTTGCGGACTACACTGGAATGATTCCCGTGGTTGGTTACGCATATGCCGGCCCTCATGAAGGACGGGCGGCCTATCAGGGGTCCGTGTAGATCGTTCAGATGCCCACCGCAAAGGTGTTGGCCTAGGACTCTGCGAGTGCCTACTGAGTCTGCTTAAACTGGAGGGATTCCACCGGGCGTTCGCTGGCATAACCTTGCCGAACCCCGGCAGCGTAGGCCTTCATGAGTCCATCGGATTCGAACCATTAGATATCTACCGCGACGCCGGGTATAAATTCGGAGATTGGCATGACGTCGGCTGGTGGCAATTTTTTCTTCGAGAGAAGGGAGAGGCTCCGGACCCGCCCAGGTACCTGCCTCAGGTAGTCCAGTCTGTTGAGTGGGGAATGGCCATGAACGAGGGGCTCACTGTGATCCGATTATAACATTCAGGAATGCGGATTTCTGAACAGAGGGCCGTCCCGACTAATCGGCACGGCCCTTTGTTATTCTACGGATTCGAGCCGATTACCCGCCGATGGTACCCGGTCCCCAGTTGTTGGGGATGTTAAGCAGATTGGAGTCCAGGTTCGTAACGTCGCTCTGGCCACAGAAGTCCATGACTCTGCCGACCTCTTCCCGGAGCAGCTCCAGGACTTTATGAACACCGTCTTCACCCTCGGTGGCCAGGCCCCAGTACAGAGGCCGGCCGATGCCGACCGCTTTGACTCCCATGGCCAGGGCTTTCAGAACGTCGCTGCCGCGGCGGACGCCCGAGTCCAGATAGACTTCGCATTGGCCATTAACGGCCTCGACGACTTCCGGTATCGTTTCGATGGAGCTGAGAGTCTGGTCCAATTGCCGTCCACCGTGAGTGGAGACCAGTACGCCTTCGCAGCCATGTTCCACGGCTAGTTTGGCATCTTCGCCTACTCGGATTCCTTTCAAGATCAGGGGTAGTGAGGTCAGACTGCGGAGCCACGCAACATCGTCCCAGGTTATGGGGTCGGCGCGGGAGACGTCCCAGCCTGGAGTCTCATCGGTGCCACTGATCTCGTTGCGGGGCAGTCCCAAGTCCCGGAAGTTACCCAGTTCCAACATGCGCTCGAACCGGTTGCGGAGGTCGCGTTCTTTCGGACTCGGCACAGGAGTGTCGATGGTCAGGACGATGGCCTTGAATCCGGCATCTTCGGCGCGGCGAACCAGCATCTCGGTCAGGGCCTGGCCCCGGTGGTAGAGCTGGAACCACAACGGCCCAGTGGCAGCTTCCGCGACCTCTTCCATGCTGCAGTTGGAAGAAGTGCTGAGCATCATCAACGTATTGGAACGCCCTGCGGCCCTGGCGGTCGCTACTTCAGCGTCGGGATGGGCCAATCCGTGGCTGCCGGCAGGGCAGACAAAGACTGGAAAGCTCAGGTCTTCACCCAGCATGGTGGTGGAGATCTTCCGCTCTTCAACGCTGCGCATGAACCGAGGGCGGATGGTTAGTTGGTCGAAGGCGCTTCGGTTCCGCTTGGTGGTGAGTTCGTCCATCGCGCCAGCGTCGATGAAATCCCAGTTGTCGTGGGGCAGGGCTAATTGGGCTCTAGCTTCGTAGTCATAAAGATTGATGGGGTCGTTTGCCATCAGGTCCTCCTAATTAGTTGGCCGGATATCCTCAGACGAACCAACCCATCCCATTACGGAAAGGGATATCGCAGCGGTGTCAAAATCGAACTTACTCTAACGCGAACTAGGCGCGGTGGCAAGTGTGGTCGAGCTTATTGAAAAGCATGGCGTTGATAAATAGTAATTTGATCCTACAAAAGGCCCCTAATAACATTGATTATATGATTAAGACGTTTCGGAACCAGGAATATAAACAGATATTCGAGCGGATTGGGTCGCATGACATGGCGCCGGAAGTGCTGCGCGCCGCTCAGAGAAAACTCGCTATGCTGGATGCGTCCGACTCCCGAGAGGACCTTAGTTCAGCGCTGGGAAGCGATCCGAATAGAGTGTCTGGAAGAAAGCCGAAACAGGGAGCTCAGCGTTTTGACGACCGTTGGTGGCTACGCTTCCGATGGGTTGAGGGGGCCATCTACGGCGTCGAGATAACTAACTTTGCGTAGGAGCAGCCGCATGACCACTGAAACTTCAGAGAAACTGGCGCCAGTCCATCCCGGCAAGATACTGCTGGAAGAGTACATCAAGCCGTTGGGCATCAGCCAATACAGGCTGCGCAAAAACATCAGCGTATAAGTCCGCCGCATCAGCCAGATCGTCCACGGCGACCGGGTGATAATCGTTGAAACAGCCCTCCGTCTTTCCCGCTACTTCGGCACCTCCGAGCGGTTCTGGATGAACCTGCAAACCCGCTATGACCTAGAGATGAAGAAAGACCGCCTGGTGGCTGAGGTCAAGGAATTGGGCGCTGTAGGGGTTGTGGATGACGTGGTGCCTGAGGCGGTGGGCGACCAACTCTCATCACAGGATTCGGAGTAAGGCCGAAGTCACACTTTGCTGTCACATCTAGTGAAGCGAGGGTTTCGTTGCTCTGGTAAAACAAGCTTGAATCGCAAAACGAGATTCTTCGCCGGCCTACGGCGCTCCTCAAAATGATAGAGAATTAGCAGCTCTCGATGGACATCCAAAAAGAAGAAGGGGCGAACATTGTCCCCCCTCCCTCTTTTGTTAGCTAACTACCGGCGATGACTGACTTTACTCGGTGTCGCCGCCAGAGTCGTCGTCCTGGCCGGGGGTTATGGGGATTAGGCCGGGGATCCACCAGTTCTCCCAAGTCTCCTCGATCTTGTCCTGGAACAACCTGATGTCCTCAGGGAGGAAGTGGGCGAAGCGGCCCTGACGCATCAGGTATTCTTCCACAGGCTTGCGCTTGCGGATACCCTTGGCAATGGCGCGGCTGGGCCCGTTAAGAATCAGTTCGCCGTCGATGATCTCGTATTGGACCCACAGGCCTGTCTCGATGGCCAGCATCCCCAACTCGTGGGAGTACTTGGGGTCATAATCCCAACCCTTGGGGCAAGGGTCTATGCAGTGGATGAAGGTGGGTCCGCCGGTGGTCAGTGCGCGGCGCACCTTGTTGTTGAAGTCCAACCCGTAGGAAGCACACGCCGTGGCAACGTACTTCATGTTGGGGTGGCCGACAGCCATCATCGGCGCCATGTTCTTCTTCCAGCGGGTGTTCAAGTTCCGGATCTCCTTCCCTGGAGGGCTGAACGTGGAGTTCACTCCGTAGGGAGAGCTGCCCGAGACCTGGATGTCGGTGTTGGCATAGGACTCATTGTCGTAGCAAACGACCAGCAGGTTGTACTCATCGTGCTGCAGCGCCGCGGACAGGGCTGACAGCCCCATGTCCACTCCGCCGCCGTCGCCGCAGAAGGCGATGACGTTGATCGGCTCTTCCTGCATCTTGCCCTTGCGCATCATGGAAGCCAGACCCGCGGCGGTGCCGGTGGCGGCAGAGCCCGCGGAGCCAAGCTGAGTGTGCATCCATGGCACTACCCAAGGCGTGCTGTAGTAGGTGGTGTTGGCCACGTACATGCAGCCGGTGCTGCCCAGCACGATGGTCCTTTGTCCGGCGGCCTTGATCATCAGCCGCATCACCAAGGCAGATTCGCAGCCCTGGCAGGTCCGGTGACCGGAAGAGTAGAACTCCTCCACCGGGATATTCTTAACTCCCCTTATCTGGGGAAGGTCTTGCACAGTAGCCATTTCTATTGCTCCCTTACCGCGACCCAGGTGGTCTCTTGTTCGATTTTACCGGTGTCAATGGCTTTTTGGGTGGTTTCAACGATCTGATCTATGTCACGGACCATGACTTCCCGTCCGCCCAGCCCGGCGATGAAGTTCAACATTATGGGGCGGTCGTCCGAGTTGTACATCGTAGAACGTAGTTCATGGAACAGGACTCCGCCGTAAGACGGCGAGCCGTAGGAGTAGTCACGATCGATGACCGCCACGCCCTTGGCCTTGCCCAGAGCTGCTTGGAGTTCTTCAGCCGGGAAGGGCCTGAAGAATTTGATCCGCACGAACCCAACCTTCTTGCCGGCCTCCCTCATGCGGCGGACGGCAACCCTAGTCGGCATGGCAAGGGTGCCCATTCCCACCAAGATGATCTCCGCGTCTTCGCACATGTATTCTTCGATGAACGGACTGGGGTCACCCCGCCCGAATATCTCCCGGAACTCTTCATAGGCTTCTTTGATCACTTCCGACGTCCGGCGCATGGCCTCATCGGTCTGCTTGCGGATCTCCATCAGCCAGTCCTCGTTCACCTGAGGGGCTATAGTGATGGGATTGTCGGGGTGAAGTTGCAGTGTGCCCCGCGTATAGGGGGGCAGGAATTTGTCTACCTGGTCTTGAGAGGGGACTTGCACGATAGCCTGCGAGTGAGTCAGGAACGAGCCGTCGCAGCTTAGAGCAAAGGGCAGCAGGACCCTGTGGTCTTCCGCCACTTTCCAAGCCAGCAAGGCCATGTCCAAGGCCTCTTGAGCGGTGGCGACCCAGTAAAGGTGCCAGCCCAAGTCGCGGACGGCCATTGCGTCGTTGTGCTCAACACCGAATGCGCCGGGGTCATCCAACGCCCGGTTGCCGACCATGGCCACCACGGGCATGCGGAGCCCGGCGGTGACTGTGATGGCTTCAAAGGCGTAGAACCAGCCCACGCCACTGGAACCGGTGAAGGTACGTGCGCCCACGGCGGAGGCGTGCTTCACGATCTCAAACTGGGAGTGCTCACTCTCGGCAACAATGAAATCGAAGTCGAAGTTGCCGTCGGCCTTTAGACGGGACACGTATTGCATTACCGTGTCGTAGGGCCGGATGGGATATGCGGTGATAACGTCAACGTCAGCGAGGGCACAGGCGATGCCGATGGCCTCACTGCCGCTGATCAGTTCCTCCTTGGACTCTGCGTAGGGTTTTGACTGTACGGTAGCCATTAGGCTTCCTCCGCTTTAATCTCTTCATCGTAGCCACCGATGTGATGGAAACCGTGGGTCCTCGTCTCGGCCTTCTGTTTGTCGACCAAGGCAGTCATCCACTTGTTATAGCCTTCTTTGTCGGCTGTCCAAGCTTTCCATTGGCTGGCGTTGTCGTTGAATTCGGGTTCACCGACCATGGTCACGCAGTCGGGCACCGGGCAAACGGCTTCGCAGACACCGCAGCCGCAGCATGACTCCATGTTGGCGTCATACAGGCCGTCGGGGGTTACGTCGAAGCAGGTGTCGGGGCACTGCAGCCAGCAAAGGGTGCACTTGATGCAGGTCTCGAAGTTGATGACCGGCCGCATGGACCGGGTGCTCCACTTCTTGAAGACATCGCTTCGACCGGGGGTGTAACCCTTTTCGCCGCCATCGTATCCTGTGCCCTCGGGAATCGCGCGGATGACCAGGCCCTCTTCCATGTTCTTCCAACCGGGCAGATCGAAACTGAATGGGGTCTCGTCATTGCCCTCGCCTGGCTCAACGGGACGGGTGGTGGTGCGATCAAACGCCCGTTGGATCGAGGCAACCTTGGTTTCGTTTCCGGTCTGTTCCTGGGCGGACTCCAGCATGGCCTCGAGGCTAACCAGCCCGGGGCAGACCTTACACAGGGTGCCTAGTACGCGCATGTCGGTGTGGTCATCTTTGTAGACCCAGAGACCGGAGAAGCTCACGGTGCTGGGGATGATGGCCAGGTCGTATGCCGTGTCCTTCTGGTGGATGTCTTCCATCAAGGAATCGGCGTCCTGGCGTGAAGTTACGATCAGAGTGCCGCCATCCCGGGTCAGTTCATTGATGGGTTGGAGGCCGTACCAGGCCCAGGACTCCAGTCCTTTGCACAACGTGTCATCTAGATTGATGGTTACGTCGACGTTGGAAGCCTCGTAAACTGCAAGGCTCTCTTCCAGTTCAAGGGCTGTGTCGCAGACGATCGCGAATTGCTTGGCAGGGATGCCATTTCTTTCGGGAGAGTCACTGTAACGGCCAAAGGCGGTGCCAATCTTGTCGTCCTTCCGGGCGGCGAAAACAATTTGTCGGACGATGTTCCGGGCCAGCGTGCGCTGGAATATGCCCCGGTACACCACCTCCACGGCTAGGGTAGCCATAGGTCTCCTCCTTAGCTTTTGGTTATCAGGTTCCTATTGTCTACGGTTTAATCATCTATTTCTAACTTTTGCGGCCGCGTTGGGATACACTGCAGAGGGCTCCACTGCGGTCAGATGATGTTCCATTGCCGACCGGGCTCCCGTATGGTCTCCAGTTCGAACCATCTCCAATATCTCACGGTGGGACTCCAACGACCGTTGGGGTCTCCCCGGTTGCTGCAGGGATTGGTCACGCGACTGGCGCAACACGTCCTCAACGGCGCTCACCACTTTCACCAGCGCGGTGTTGTGGGTGGAGGTTGCCAGGGCGAAGTGGAACTCGGTGTCGGCGTCGACGCCAGTCTCGCCCTCTATGATCTGCTGTTGCTGTTCAACCAAGATGGATGCCAACCGCTCTACGTCCTCCGGTGTTGCCCGCTGCGCCGCCAACGCCGCCAGTTGTGGCTCAAGTAGGTGGCGGACCTCAAAGATGTCATGTAGTTGGGCATCGCTGGCCCCGAGTGACGAAGTCATTAGGGTAGCTACGGCGCTCAGGCTCTGGGTGTCGATGAACGTTCCCGATCCGTGTTTGCTCACCACCAGGCCCTGAAGTTCCAATGTCCTGATAGCCTCTCTAACCGAGCCGCGGCTAACTTTTAGCTGCTCGGCCAGTACTCGCTCCGCAGGCAATTTGGCGCCATGTTCCAGGGTCCCTTGCTGTATCAACGCGTGGAACCGCTGGACGATGGCTTCGTGGAGCCGCTTGCCCTCTAGGTTTTGCAATCCAGACTGCATACAACTGGGAAATATCCTGCTCTGCAAAAGTGGTCAGACCAATTATTATTCAGGCCAAATTATACACCGGGCCCAGGCGTTGTCAAGGCGTGAAATTTTCACTGGATTGCACGGTTGCTTGCCATGGCCAGGTTTACAATAACTGATGAACTGGCGTGCGGTTTTGTATGTCCCCAGGTGCGGCCCGGGAGTATAATCCCCGCGTAGCAAAATCCCCAACCCATGGTCAATTTACCTGGGTATTATTGAGGTACACTCGAATTGCAAGATGTGATAGTGGTGGGCGCCGGTCCTGCCGGAAATAACGCAGCCCTCTCCCTGGCGTCAAAGGGTTACGGTGTTACGGTCATTGACTCCAGAGAAAACATCGGCGACAAGCTCTGCACCGGTCTTGTAGGTGAAGAATGCTTTCGTCGTCACCCCATTGACCCTGCCCTGGTCTACCGTGAGATCAATGCGGCCAGCGTGATTGCTCCCTCAGGCGAGGTTGTCAGGTTTGAAACGCCGCTCCCAGTTGCCCGGGTGGTTAACCGGGTGGCCTACGTCTCTTCATTTGCCGACCGGGCCAGGGAGGCCGGCGCCGAGTACCTGCTAGGCCGCCGCGTGGTGGACCTGGAGCAGCACAAAGACTGGATTTCGGTGACGACCGATGATGGCTCGATCAAAGCCCGAACGCTGGTTTTGGCCGCAGGGTTCGGATCCCAACTGAATCGCCAACTGGGGCTGGGCGAACCGTCCGATTATGTAGTGGGTATCCAAGCCCTGGTGCGGACCGAAAACATCGATGAAATTGAGGTATATTTGGGCCGTGATATTGCCCCAGGGTTCTTTGCTTGGCTGGTCCCGACAGAGCCCGGAATCGCCTTGGCTGGCCTGTTGGTGCGCAAGAACGCGCCGGAAAAATTCGTCAGTTTCATCTCCGCTAGAGAGGCAGAGGGGAAGATCACCGAGACTGTGAACAAACCGGTCTGCTGGGGCATCCCCCTGCGGCCGCTGCGCAAGACCTACACTGACCGGGTATTGGTCGTGGGCGACGCCGCCGGCCAGGTAAAGCCGACCACCGGAGGCGGCATCTTCTACTCCCTGCTGGCCAGCGAAGTCGCCTCAGGCGCGTTGCACCAGGCTCTGAGTGAAGACAAGCTGTCCGCCAACCACTTGGGCGTCTACCAGAAAGAATGGAAGAACCTACTTTCAACTGAATTGGAAGTTGGCTACTCTGCCCGCCGGATGTTCGAGTACCTGGGTGACAGCCACATCAGTTCCCTGATCCACCAGGCCAGCAACAATGGGTTCATCGCGGAGTTGGCCGACTCCCCCGAGGTTTCATTTGACTGGCACAGCTCTATGATTGGAAAGATCGCGGGCCATCCGACCCTGGGCGGGGTGTTGCGTCTGGTCAACCCGCTGCTGGCGCGGATGGCAAAGTCGCCCGAGCCGGCGGGGATGTTCTTTCCTGATCAGCTAGTGGCCGTTGAATCCGAGGTAACGATGGCAGAGACCGGTACCCCGGTCTAAACCGGACACTGGCACCGGTTCACATCAGATAAACGGCCCCAACAAGACAGTGGATCGTATGACCCAGCGGCTCCGAATGGTCCGTATCTCTTTAGTGTTCTTGTTCATTGGCATGCTCGTCACCGGCATGCTTGGGCCGGTGTTGGCCGGCGCCCGACAGCCCAACTCCTCCCACGCCCTGGTTATGACCGTAGACGGAATAATCAACCCGGTCAAAGAGGGCTTCATATCCAGGGCTATCGACCGGGCCGAAGAAGACGGCGCGGAACTCCTAGTCATCCAACTAGACACCCCCGGCGGACTCCTTAGCTCCACCAGAGAGATAGTCGAGCTGCTTTTGGAATCGCCGGTGCCGGTGGCGGTCTTTGTTTCGCCCAAGGGCGCCAGGGCCGGGTCAGCGGGGACGTTCATCACAGCAGCGGCCAACTTTGCGGTGATGGCCTCTGGCACCAACATCGGCGCCGCAACCCCCATTTCATCGACCGGCCAAGATCTGGAAGTTACCCTTGCCAGCAAGATCGAGAACGACGCCGCGGCCCTGATCAGGAGCATCGCCCAGACCCGTGGCAGGAACCAGGACAAGCTGGAGGAGACGGTCCGTTCAGCGGCCTCCTACTCTGCCCAGGAAGCCCTGGCGGACAACGTGGTGGACTTGATTGCCGATAACCTGGAAGACTTGCTGGCCAAGCTGGACGGCCTGACCGCGGACACGTCGGTTGGGATCGTTGAACTTCAGACCAGGGGATTGGAGCGACGCCCCTTCAGCAAGAACATCCTGGAGCACTTCCTTGAGTTCATATCGGACCCCAACGTGTCGTTCATACTGCTGACTGTGGGTGGGCTGGGCATAGTGGTGGAGATGTTCAACCCGGGGCTGATAGCTGCAGGGGTAGTGGGGGTGATCTGCCTGCTGCTGGCGTTCTTGGCTGTGGGCAACTTGCCGGTCAACTGGGCCGGGGTAGTGTTCGTTATTTTAGCTACGGTGCTGACTGTGCTTGAAATAGTTGTGGCCGGGTTCGGGATATTGGGCGTGGGCGCCGTCGTTAGCCTCATTGTAGGAGGCCTAATCCTGTTCACCCAGTTCGGTGACGCCTCGCCAACAATGCCAACCATAGAAGTGAGCCGGTGGCTACTTTCAAGCACGGGTGGAGTGGTTGCGCTGGCGTTGGCATATGTGGTGGGGTTGGCTTATCAGTCAAGAAAACAAGGACCCCCGGAGAAGGCGCTGGCTCTGGCCGGCATGCAAGGCACGGTGACCGGAGAACTCACGCCTAGGGGGGTCGTTTTGGTGGGAAACGAAACCTGGACAGCTATTAGTGAAGATGATAGTGTGATTTCCATCGGCGAACCGGTTGAAGTCAGGAGCGTAAACGGCCTGGTCTTGACTGTTTTTCGACAAAGTGATCCAGATATGGAAAATAACTCGTAATATATTCTGCCGCACTACTACTCAGTTCAACGCCCGGCAAATAGGGAGGAAAACATGGCATTCGGTCTGATACTAGTACAGCAGTACCAAAGATTGGTCGTGCAGAAGTTCGGCACCTTCACGGGGACTCGTCGGTCCGGATTGCATTTCCTGATGCCCTTGGTTTACCACGGGACCAAGGTTGACCTTAGAGAGCGGGTTACCCGCGTCCCTACCCAGAAGTACATCACCGCGGACAACGTGGTGGTGGACATGGACTTCGTCATCTACTACCGGGTGATGGAAGAGTACGCTGAGCGCGCAGTGTTGGAGGTCCAGAACTTCGAGCTGGCCGTGGTCAACTTGGCCTTCGCCACCTTGAGGGCCGTGATCGGCGCCACCACACTGTCCGACGCCCTGGCGGAGAGAGAGCGGATCAGGGACGCCCTCCAGGTCCGGATGGACGAGGTCACCGAACGTTGGGGAGTAAAGATATCCCAGGTGGAGATCAACGAGATCGACCCGCCTCCCGGCGTCAAGGCGGCCATGGAACGGGAGAAATCGGCGGAGGCCATCAAGACCGCGGAGATCACCGAATCCGAAGGCGCCCGACAGTCTCAGATCAACATCGCCGAAGGCGAGAAACAGGCCGCCATCCTTACAGCCGAGGCCGTCCGCCAGTCGGAGATTCTCCGTGCTGAAGGTGAGCAGCAAGCAGCCGTGCTCCGGGCCAATGGTTTCAGTGAAGCCCTCGAGCGCATCAATGGTGCTGCCAGCACTGCAGATGGCCGCACCATGAGCCTCCAGTACTTCGAGACGCTGAAATCCCTGGGCGACAGCCCGTCCACCAAATGGATCTTCCCCATGGAGTTCACATCCATGCTGGGCAATTTCATGGGCATGGGGGGCGGTGGCAACGGAGACAGCAACTCTAAGTAAACGGATCTAGCCAAACGACAAAAAACCGCGGACTCCCTTAGGTTGGAAGTCTGCGTTTTTTTGATGTGCTGGTTCGGGCCTACCTGGGCTGAATCATTCCGTAATTCCCGTCCCCTAGCAGATACAAGACGCTGTGCTTGTCGGTCTCGGAGTCCAAGAACATATAGAAATCGTGGCCTAGTAGCCGCATCTGGGCCGCCGCCTCGTCCACGCTGGTGGGCTCCATCTCAAACTCTTTCAGCCGGACCACCTGGTTGTTTGCGAACACCTCATCCATCACCGACGTGCTGTTACTGAAGGCTGGCTCCAGTTTGTCGGCAAAAGCTTCCTCAGTGGCATCCCTGCCAGCCAGACGGCCCCGCTCGCTGCGGTAGGTATGGCTCTTGAAGCGTTTGACCTGCTGGTCCAGCGCCTTGGCCACGGAATTTATAGCAGTGGTCTCGTTGGCGTCCCGTTGTTGGGCCCGAAGCAGTGTCCGGCCCACGTGCAGGGTCATCTGCGCCACTACCCGGTCGTTGTGCGACCGGGTAGCCTCGTAGGCCAACTCCACAGTCGCATTCGAGATTCCCGGAAGGTGGCGGTTAATCTGGTCCAGTTTGCTTTCCACGTGCTTCCGGGTCCTATCGGAAATTTCCAGATTGCGTCCATAAATGTGTAGTTCCAATTGTCACACCTCCTCAGAGTGGCCACGGCCTCCCCGCCGTCAAATCCTCACCCTCTCTATTCATATTTACGTCTAGACCACCATAAGTGGCCCTATCAGGAGAGACAACCCACAAAGCTCCCCTAACCAGAGGGCCACCTGGCCCCTAAATAAAAAGGCCCCGACCCGGATTTAAATCTGGGTCAGAGCCTTTTGGTTGGCCCTGTAACGGGGTCTGGCGCCCCGGCTTAGTTCGGGAGCTTGGGCAGCACCAGGATGCCCTCCTCCGGGTCGCCCAGTATATCGGTATTGGACTGAGCGTGTAACTGCCCGGTGTAGGCGTTGACGATTGCGTCGCACGTGTTGCGGTCAAGGTCGTTGGCGTGTTCTTCCATCCCTGAGACCAGGGGCGTTAGGTGGCCGATCATGTAGCTCACGCTGACGGCGCTATTCTTTGGGGGCACCTTGTCGCCAAAGAGCAACATCTTGGTGGCGTGGGGATACACTTCGATCACGTTGTGGCCCGCTTCCCTCAGCGTCTTGCTCAGGAAGATGCCACGGTAGATAAGTTCTCTGATGATTGAACCTTTGTTGGTATAGAAACAACTGATCCCCATCTTGGCCAACTCAAGTTCAAGCAGGCGGCCCTTCCGATTGGGCACCGAAAAATGGCACGAACAGGTCTGGTCCAAACAACAGAAGCCGGACGGCAGGTTCAAAGGAGCGCCGATGGCGACCAGGTCTGGGCTGATGTCGTCCAGCATCTTGAGGAATTCGCTGTCTTCGTGGAAGCTGCCTAGCTTGGTCAGATGAGATTGGGAATCCAATATTGCTATCGAGGAGGGCTTTTTACGAGAGGCCCTTAAATCAACGCCTAGAACTGACATTTCGATTCTCCACGTCCGCGAATCGGAAAGAATATTCTCCCCGGCCCCGCTGAGGGGGCAGTTTGCCCAGGGAAGGTCCTGTGGAGTTACCCGGCGGCACCCGTGTATCGGTAGAATCCCCCCTACGGAGGGCACGCCTACGGTGTGTTAAGCCAGTCTGCCGAAAAAAGAGAAGACTCCAAGTACTCCGAAGCGGCGGAGTAAGGGTCGGTCTCTTTCGCCGCTACCTTCTCCAAAGTAGCATTTAGGTCTGGGTCATTTTTCACCTTGTTGCGAAGACGCTGCGCCAACGCCTCTTCCACCGCCTCCAAGAACTCCTGTTTGCGCTGTCTTCCGCGGCGTTTTTCAAGTTCTCCGCTGGTGGTCTGAAATTCCCGGTGGTCCTGTATCTTCTCCCAGAGATCCTCTATTCCCTCTCCAGTATGTGCAGTTGTCAGCAACACCGGCGGACTCCACCAGGGACTGGTTAGGGCCATGTGGAGCATTCCTGTGATGGCGGTAGCCATCTGGTTTGCCCCATCTCGGTCCGCCTTGTTTACCAAGAATATGTCTGCGATCTCCATCACTCCGGCTTTCAGTGTCTGGATCGCGTCTCCCGACTCGGGGTTCATCGCTACCAAGACAGTGTCCGCCACGCTGATGATGCCCAGTTCGGTCTGCCCGACACCCACCGTCTCGACCAATATCAGGTCGGTTCCGGCGGCGTCAAGCGCCCGGACCATACTCTTGACGATCCGAGGCAACCCACCCGATTGGCCCCGCGTGGCCACGCTGCGGATATAGACCCCGGAATCCAAGTAGTGGCGCTGCATCCGGATTCGGTCGCCCAAGATTGCACCGCCACTGAATGGGCTGGTGGGATCGACAGCTATGATGCCTACTGTTGAGCCTGTCGAACGCACCGACTGCGTCAGTTGGTCAACAATGGTGCTTTTTCCTGCTCCGGGCGGGCCGGTGATCCCCACCGTGTAAGCCCTTCCCGTATGCCCGTCAACCACCTTCATCGCCTCGGCGGCTGCCGGGTCCCTCCTTTCCAACAAGGTTATCAACCTTGATAGCGCCCTTTGTTCGCCAGCCAATAGTCTTTCGGCAATCTCGGACATTGGTTAGACGTTCCTCAGGACGGTGCCAGAGGGCAGTAAATCGATTGCTGAACCTGCACGGAATCTAGCACCGGCCAGGCACGGCGTCAAGCGTGAGTTTTGGATAATGGATGATGATGAATATCGCATGATAGGGATGATATCAAGATCCTACAAATATGGATGATTTGGCAAGGAATATGAAGTTATACAACCAACTTCGGCGACAATAAATACGAATCGTTATGTAAAGTATGGATAAATCAAAACAATTTTGGGTCGGTTTATCGGTGATGTTTATGGGAAAAACGCGAGTTTTCATCCCTGAGTCGAGAATTCAGGCAAAGGCAATTTGGGAATGGGTGATTGGAAACCGTTGAGGCGGAGCCGATTTGCTAAAAAATATGGCCCAAGTGTCCAGGGTTCGACGGGCTAATTGCCAGAACCCAGGTCCCAGTCTAATGGTGGAATTTGTGTTGGTTCTCGAACCCTACGGCATCAGCGGCGATCAGCAGGTCGGGCCGGTTGCCCCAGCGTTTCAGGAACCGCCCAAAGTTCTTCCTGCTCAACTCGTCCCGCTGGTTGTCGTCCAACTCCGTCCATTGGCGGTGTTCGTGGCGGACCAACGGCAGGCTCGCGTCCGCGACCACCCGGAAACCCTTGTCCTTGAACTGGAAGCAATAATCGATGTCCAAGTTACGGTAGAACCGGAAGCATTCCCGCATTAGCCCCACGTTGTTGATCTCTTCACGGCGAAAAGCCATGCAATAAGCCTGCATAGCGTCGGCGTCGCCGCTGTCGACCTCTTCGTGGAAGTGCTGCATGTCGGGTGTGCTCAAACCCCAGGGGCCAAAAATGCCCACCGTGGGGTCGCTTAGTTGCTGATTGATGGAGTCTAGGATGTTACCGGTGATCTCCGCTGAGCCGTCCATGACCACGATGTTCCGGCCGCGGCTCTGCATCAGGCCGATGTTCTTGCTAGCAGCGTCGCCGATTACGTGGTCGCAGTGGACGACCCGTAGTTCCGGGTGCTGGGTCAGCATCCCCTCCAGCAACTCCCCGGTGCCGTCGGTGGAGCCGTTGTCGACCACGATGGCTTCAACCTTGTGGTCGCCGGAATGATTGAGCATTCCTTCAATACAGCGTTTTACGTCGCTGGGATACCCATACGCGTTTAATATGTACGTGAAATCCAACTCGGCGGGCTGGTCCAGATAGGACTTGATCTCACGTGATGATGACACCGAAGCCCACTTTTCCTGCCGTAGTTCCAGGGGAGTCTTAGGTCTGACCCGCGTCCCACCGGCTGTGTCTTCAACCAGATAACCGTCAGAGGCAAGCTGGCCTCGGATCGAGTCCGCGGTGGCAAAGTCGGACTGCTCCCGATGTCCGCCACGTATCTGGAGCGTGGTGATGACATCTTCCGTCACAGAGTTTTCGGCTGGGGCTTTGTCCAGTTCCAGGCCGAATATCTCGTCGAATACCAATAGCAGGTCCATCTTGACCCGGCCGGGAAGTCCCGAACGCACCAACTCCCACGTCAGGGAGAGCGCTGTGGGCAGGTCCAAGTCCGACTCGACGGCGTCCCAGAACCGGCGCTGGTATTCATCGATCTCGCTTGCGTATCTGGCGGCGTGGCCGTTGTCCGCTTGCTCCTGGCTCCAGAGCCACATCCGATGCCGCAGGTTGGTCAGGGCCTTTTCCGCGGCCTTCAGCGATGTGAAGGTGAAATTCATGCGGTGGCGGTACCGGACCGTCATGCATAGATAGCGGAACGAAAGCGGCGAGAATCCACGTTCGATCAGTTCCTCGATGAGGAAGACGTTGCCGGCCGATTTGGCCATCTTGGCGCCGTCTGCTAGCAGGTGCTGGGCGTGGATCCAGTAGTTGACGTGCTGGTTGCCGAAGGCGGCTTCGCTCTGGGCGATCTCGTCTTCGTGATGGGGAAATACGTTGTCGACGCCACCGGTGTGGATGTCGAAACTCTCCCCCAGGTACTTGGAGGCCATGGCCGAACACTCGATGTGCCAGCCGGGGAAACCTTCGCCCCAGGGGCTGTCCCACTTGACGTCGCGGCCTGGCTCTGCAGCCTTCCAGAGGGTGAAATCTCTGGGGTCGCGCTTCAGCGGGTCGGCCTCGGAACGAACGCCTTCAAGCAGGTCGCCGCCGATGTTGTTGGAGAGCTTGCCGTAGCCGTCGAAGGAAGGTACATCGAAGTACAGGTTGCCGCCCTTCTCGTAGGCATGGCCATTGGCCACCAACGCTTCATTGATAGTTATCATTTCCGGGATGTGGTGGCTGGCCCAAGGGAAAACCGTTGCTTCCATGATGTTGAGACGGGCTTCGTCGCGGAAAAACCGCCCGGCATACACGTCGGCGATCTCTTGGATGGTCTTGCCCTCAGCCAGGGCGGCCATGATCATCTTGTCGCCGCCGGCTTCCGCCAATTCTTGACGCATGTGACCGACGTCGGTGATGTTCTTGATGTGGGTTACCTGCATGCCGCTGTGAATCAAAGAACGGCGGACCCAATCAGCCATTAGATAGGTGCGCAGGTTCCCGATATGGGCGTCACGGTACACGGTGGGACCGCAGGTGTACATTTGGATGATCCCTGGCGTGGCCGGCTGAATCTCTTCAACTTTCTTTGCCAGGGTGTTGTAGATGCGGAGCAATGGGACCTCTTCTACCTGAGGTTGCGCCTAACAAGTGTCGCGCCAGTTTAGCACGTTCCAAAGGTGTCTGCCACACGGAATTCTGCTCGATCGAATACCGGGCCTCTTTTTCGTTGTTAGATGATTCGTTCAGAGTCGTCATCCCAACTAACCCTCCCCCGTTGCGCGGAAGGATGACAAGAGAGGGGATTAATTTCGTCCTTCCAGCGGAATCCAGAATCCACTCAGCCTGCCTTTTTAGGAAGGACGAAGTGGGGCTTCCCCTCGCGATTTCTTTACACCTGGTGCTGGACTACTGCCCCAGCTAGTTTCAAGGACTCTATCTGCTCCCCGGTGTAGCCCGCCTCGCTGAGAATCTCGTCGGTCTCCGCCCCCAGTAAGGGCGTGGGCCTGCCGACCCGCATGGGTGTCTCGGAGAGTTTGGCCACGCTGCCTATGTGATCGGCCTGGCCGATTCCGGGATGGTTCCGGGTAACTACGAGCCCGGCTGCGCGGATGTCCGGATCGTTCCGGAAATCCTCCACGAACCGGTTGGCCATCACGCTGACGCCGGTGGGGTTGATGATGCCTGCCCAGTCCTCTCGTGTTCTCCCTACCAAGATCCTTGATAGAGACTGGGTCAGCGCATCGTCGGTAGCATCGTCCAGCTCCCCGAACTCAGGAAGGGCAGTGAACTTTCCCCAGGCCCCGTCGTCGGGACAGTGGAAGTACATCCAACCGTCAGCGGCCTCATAGAGGCGGGACTTGGCGGAGAACCCGCGGACGCCCAGACCCTCAGGCTCATTCCTCTGATGGCCTTCGTAATCAAGGAAATAGGGCGACTGCAGCAGGCCGGCGGTCAATGCCAGGCCGCTGTTTACTGTCTGTCCCTCGCCGGTGCGGTTGCGTTCGTGAACGGCCAAGGC
Source organism: Dehalococcoidia bacterium UBA2158 (assembly GCA_002328185.1). GTDB lineage: Bacteria > Chloroflexota > Dehalococcoidia > Lucifugimonadales > UBA3495 > UBA9611. The sequence continues at coordinate 38,452 of DCWQ01000068.1, read as the reverse complement.
CACGGCGTATGCGCCCATCAACCCGGTGCCATAGTCGTTCATGGGGTAAGGCAGCAGTTTTGGGGTTCCATCACGACCGCCGCGCCGCACCTGGATACCACTGGTGGCTTGGGCCAGTTGCTCCCAGCCTGGCCTTTCGGCCCAGGGACCGTCATAGCCAAAGGCGTTCAGCGAGGCGTGGATGATGCCGGGCTTGTGCGCCTTCATCTGTTCGTAGCTGATGCCCAATCGGGCCAGTGTGGCCGCACGGCTGTTCTCGACCACAACGTCTGCGGTCTCGAGCAGCTTATAGAAAACAGCCAGTCCCTCAGGGGTTTTGAGATTGATATTGATGCTGCGCTTGCCCCGGTTTACGTCGGTGTTTCCCGAAATATCGTAAGGGCGCGACGGGTCATCGATCTTGATAACCTCCGCGCCGAACTCGCCCAACGTGCGTCCGCAGGTCGGCCCGGCCAGGACGATGCACAGGTCCAGCACTCGTATCCCTTCCAGGGCGCCCAAGATGTTCTCGTCCTTGTTGTGGAAGGTCACGGCCCGCCCAGGAGCGTTCACCTCTGCCAAAATCTCTGCGGTATGCTCTCCCAAAGTCGGGGCTCGGCCCTGGATGGCGCCGGGTGTTCCCCTCAATCGCACCTGGACGCCGGGTTGCTTCATCTTCCCGTATTGAGAGTCGTCGAGCTCGGTCACCATATTACTTTCGAGGGCATGGGGATGGACGAGCCATTCGTCGATGGTCTTGCAGATGGTTCCGACGCCCCTCGCCGCGGCGATGTCGTCCTCCCATTGCTTGGCGGTCCGCTCCAGGAACATTTTCTCGAAACGGTCCTTCCACATGGCGATAGTTTCCTCGGAAACCGGTACGTAGTAGAGACTTTCCAGTTCTTCGGTCCAGTCGGGATGTCCAGCGGCGTTCATCAATGAGCCCACGAACACCTGGTACATCCCCTGCGATTGGATGTAACGGCCGTCGGCGCACTCGTACTGGTGGGCCATGATGTTCCGCGGCCAGGCGAAGAGATCGGGCGGGTCGATGTCATGCAACTTGACTAGGTGCCGCCCGATGGCCGAGAACATGGCGCTGTGCATCGGGACTTCGATGCGCTGGCCCTTGCCGGTGCGGTCTCGGGCGACCAATGCCATGGTCAAAGATACCGAAGACACGATGGCGGCGAATGTGCTGGCCGTGGGCAGCGGCAGGAACAGCGGCTCTTCGGTGTCATCATAGGGCTGGTAGGTGCCGGTGGAGGCCGAGACGATGCCCTCCCAGCCGCGTTCGTTGCGGTGTGGGCTGTCCTCACCGAAGCCGGGGATGGACACATAAAGCAGGTTGGGGTTGCCTTTGGACAGAGTTTCGTAGCCGATGCCAAGGCGGTCGGCGACGCCGGGCCGGTAGTTCTCAATGACGATGTCGGCCTTCTTGGCCAACGCTTGGGCGGAGGCCTGCCCCTCGGGCGTCTTCAGGTCGATGACCACCGAGCGTTTACCCCGGTTCCAAGTGGCGAAGGCCGGTTCACTCCGGGCGGGGTCCCCGCCGGGCCGCTCAACCTTGATCACATCTGCCCCCTGGTCGCTGAGCAGCATGCCCAATAATGGTCCGGGGATGTACTGGCCGAAATCCAAGACCTGCACACCGCGCAACGCCCCCTGCGCCTGGGTCTGCTGTGTGGTCGTCATATCAAAAGCCTCAATTATTTCGTTTTGTTAGGCGTCGGAATCGTAGCAATGGGCCATCAGGCCGTCAACCATTGGCCTGGATCAATTCCTTTAGGCGGTCATCGTTAGAAATCTCTTGTTTTCGCCTCTGTGCAACATTCGATGGCAATTGGAACAAACTAAAGCCAAGTCATTTAGCTTTGTGCTGGTTCCCGGTGAAATCTTGGATAACGGAATTTTGTTATGTCAATCGATAACACCTTCTCCGATTTTGAAGTCGTAGAATTCAGCAAAACTAAAGTTGCAAAGCTCACATGAAAGTTTTCTGAATCGTTTATGTTCTTGGTCCTTTTTCCTCTTGACTAGGTTGCGATTACGCCCCTGTACCAATGGCTCCGTTGAAGTAGGGTTCCCTCAATGATCGAGTCTTCATTAGGTTCTTTGTCACGGCTAGCCATGACGAGGTTTTCTGCGTTTTTCCTAATCGTGGTCGCAACGATCTTGAGGTGCTCTTGATTGATTACAAAGTCATCCCAAACAGCTTGGCAATGCGATTTCTCTGGATAAGCCCTCGACGTCCGCCGGAGGTGTAAGAGGGATCGATACTTTGGAAATTACTCATTTTCATTAACGCGCCTGGGTGATTACGAAAGTTATCAGGTCTATCGGCAATTGGATAAATCGGTAATGTCCTTAAGTAGATACTTGGCTCCTCAATTTCGACATAGGACTTGAAAATCCCCCGGTCTCTCAACCTGAAATATAGGTCTGAAGCCAAAATGGTTTCGTCTCTAGTCCAATCTAATTTGGCCATGATTCTCGAGGCCTAGCTACCACCGGATCTGGTTCTGATACCTCGAGCCTAAACTGTCCGATGCTCAATCTTGATCGTCCGGCCTGTCTTCGCCGATTCGATCACCGCTGAGTTGATCTCCGTACTCCGCAGGCCGTCAGTGCCGGTGGCGGTGGGCTCCCGGTCTTCATTTAATGCGGCGTGGAAGTCGGACAACTCGGCTACGAAATTGGCCAGGTAGTCGTACTCGAAGCTTTCGGTCTGGTTGACGGTCTCGCTGACTACTTCTACCGCGCCCATGCGGGCCTCCCAGACGGTGGCGGTGCCGGTGAATCGGCCGTCGGTGCCATAAACGGTGAAGTTGTTCAGCGTGTCTGGCAGCATCCGGCCACAACTGACGTTGGCAATGGTGCCGTCTACGAGCCGCAGCGACATGCTGGCGATGTGCTCCAGTGGCTGGCTGTCGGTCTGGCCGTCGGTCATGGCTAAGGCCTCTGTGATTTCCTGGCCCATGACGTAGCGGACCAAGTCGAACACATGGACGCCAAGGCCCATGATCACCGACCCTCCGCCCATGGTCGTCGGGTTTTCCCACCAGCTGCGCAGGCCGGACCGGGGCTGGTGCTCCGGCTCGCCCCTCTCGCCCCGGCCCCAGTGGGCCTGTAGCAGCCGTATGCGGCCGAGCTTGCCCTGGGACACCAAATCTCTGGCCAATAGATGCGCTGGATGAAAGCGCAGTTCAAAGCCCAGCCCCAGCTTCACGCCGTTGGCCTGGCATACCTGGACCATCGCCAACGCGTCGTCCACTGAGGTGGCCATGGGCTTCTCCGACAGCACGTGTTTCCCAGCCTTGGCGGCCTGGGTGGTGTGCCCCAAGTGGGAGGCGTTAGGCGAGGCCACGAAAACGGCGTCGATGCGGGAGTCGGCCAGCAAGTCGTCCATTTTCGAATACCCGGCCAGGGCCCCGTGAGTCTCGGCAAAGGCATCTGCACGCCCTTGGTCCCGGCTCAAGACTGCTATCAGCTCGGCGTCCGGTGTGATTCCGATGGCCGGCGCCAGTTTTTGATGTGGATGCATCCCAGCCCCAATGATCGCCCAACCTAATACCACTTCGCGCCTCCTACGCCGTTCCGGATTGAATAATGCTGGAAGGCCACTATAATACCGCCAACGTAAAGAGGATTACAGAGTAACGGGAAGCAACCCAGCAGGAGACAAGCATATGGGTTCGGTATTGGCTAAGGCCCAGTTGGTCAAAGATGAATCGGCGCGAATCGGGGTTTACCTAAAAACCCTGAAACCCGAGGCCTGGGCGACCGAGAGCGCCTGTGACGCCTGGGAAGTCCAGGACGTGGTGGCACACCTGACCGGGGCGGTTGATCGGTTCGGGCCCAACATCATCCGGGGAATCGGTGGAGACGGCTCGGCTCCTGAAGGAATGCCTCCCGCCGGTGAGGGCGATATGGCGGCCCGGTTGCGGGCCAACGCCCAAGTGGCCATCGATTTTAGGACCAGTTTGGGCGGAGAAGTGCTGGCCGCGTACAACGACAGCCGGGTCAGGTTCGATGATGTGTTCGCCCAAGCGACGGATGCGGACCGAGACAAACTTTGCTACCACGCCGCTGGCACCATCTCGGTGGAGACCTATTTGAACCTGCGTCTTACTGAGTTGATCGTCCACGAGTGGGATATCCGATCCAGGCTGGAGGCGGCCCCGGTGATGTCTGCAGAGAGCCTGCCGTCGATAATAGAGATGTTTCCGGTGTTTGTGGTGGGGCGGTTATTCGACCCAGGAGTGAGCATGCCCAAGACCGCCCGGCTCAGGTTTGAACTGACCGGCACGGTTCCAGGCAGCTATGACATCGTTGCCGGTGGAGGTGAGAAGGCGTATATGGAGTCCGCCAGCGACAAGCGCCCCGACACCATCTTCGGCTGTGACACTCAGACATTCGTCCTGCTGGTCTACGGGCGTTACAACCTCGATCAGGCCATGGCCGACGGCCTGATCGCCGTATCTGGCGACACCAGCCTAACGACGCACTTCGGGAGTTAGACCGCTCGGATCACAACCGGGCTGCCTGAAGAAACCCCTTTCAATACCTCGATGTCGCCCGTCATCTTGCCGATGACCGTGACTTCGCTAGCGGGCCTGATCTCGTCGCCCCGTCTGGCCGGGGTGAGGCCCAAGAAGAGACAGAAGGCCTATCCGGGCGGCCAATAGCCCAGGTCGCCGAGGTCCACCACTTCTTGCCCGTTCTCCAATTCGGCGTTGACGGGGATGCGGAAGTAGATCTCCTCGCCCCACGTGCTGCCGTTCCCCTGTATAGGCAGGGCGTCCCAAACGGCGCCGGCAGTTTGAGTGTCGTTCAGCTCAGCATCAACCACCACGCTGCCTGTTGTTATGCGTATATTCTTAGGCATCTGATCATTTAGGCCAGATTGGTGGCGAATCGCTCCGGGAAATAGCCTTGCACGGACAAGGTGGTCTCGCCGGTGGTCATCAGGTCGGCGACCGACTTCCCGATGCCGGGGGCCAGCAGGATACCCTTCTTGCCAGCGCCGGTGGCCAGGTAGACGTTTTCCCAGCCGGGCGCCTGCCCCAAGACTGGCAGCCAATCGGGTGTGACCGGACGCAGGCAGGTGGTATGCTTCGCCAGTTTGGCGTCACCTAGAGCGGGGAAGATGCGGGCCAGCCGTTTGCGGATCTGTTTGGCGACTTCCTGAGAGTTCTCGCGGTCGAAGCCATTCCAGTCTTCCGTTGTGCCGCACCAGTTGAGGCCGTCCAGCTTGGGGTAGATGGATGCTCCGCCGCCGCTGATGTCGTATTGGATGCGGTCCCCTTCCAGTTCCAGCCGCAGAATCTCGCCCTTGAGCGGGTCCACCGGGATGTAGATGTCCAACCAGGACTCGGCCCGCCGTGACCATGGCCCCATGGCCATAACCACTTGCCCGCAGGATATCTCGCCGTCGTCTAAGATCACGCGGTCTATCTTGCCGCCGTTGCCTTCCAGTCCCTGGACATTGCCCTCGCGGATGGTTGTGCCCGCTGCCGTCGCGAACGCGTTGGTCAACTTGTGGCTGTCGGCGGCGGTGTTGCCGTGGTCATACATACCGCCCAGGATGCTGGTTGAGATTCTAGGCTCAAGCTTGGCGACTTCATCGGGTTCCATCCAATGGGCTTCGAACCCTTCGACTGCGTCCATTCGAAGCGCAGTCTCTTTCAGGCCGTCGATGTCCGACTCTTCCAAAGCCAGGTCAATCTTGCCCACGGTGCGGTGTTGATAATCGATACCGGACTCGTCCTTCAGGCCTTGGTAAAGCTCGGCATGGAGTTGGAAACACTCCCAGCCAAAGGCGGCCAGGGGGCCGGGAATGCCAATGCCCGTCAGCGGGTTCAGCCCACCGGCGGCGTTGCCGGAGGCCTGGTTGCCCACGCCTTCGCGCTCGATGATGGTTGACCTCACCCTGGACTTGGCCAGGTAGTAGGCCACGGCACAGCCCGCCGCCCCGCCGCCAATGATTGCAACCTCGGTTGTTTCAGCCATGATCTCTCCATGTTCGTTTTAGTATGCAGTTCCCTCTCCCAGGCATGGGAGACGGCTAGGGTGAGGGCGTTCCCTCTTCGATGGAGTCAGACTTCAACTTGGAAGTGCCTCCATATCCAACTGCGTCTAGGGTCCCGACTTCGTCGGACCTATTCTTCCACTTGCGAGGGGGAAGGGACTTTTTGTTATCCCGCTTGCCGGGTTTCTCTGAAATACCGATTATACCTAGTATCCAGATTGAACGGTGCTCCTAACATGTCACCTTGAGTGAAGCGAAGGGTCTGCCAAGGTGATGATTGGCAGATTCTTTGTCGGCCTTCGGCGCTCCTCAGAATGATAGTTTTGTGGCAGGCCTTGGTTAAGGCAGGTATTTCTTGTTTCTTGCAACTGTGCATCCCGTTGCCGTGGGGTCTAAAATGGACAAAGAGTCAGGAGGTTTCCATGCCCATTTATGAATATTACTGCGGTGGCTGCGGCCTCGATTTTGAGGTGATGCGATCGGTTTCGCAGTCTGGTGATCCGGCCAACTGCGAGAAATGCGGCAAGCCGGCCGAACGGCAGCTATCCAATTTCGCCTTCAAATCCAATACCTTCACGTCCCCCAAGTTCAAAGCGTCTCTGGAGAAGCCATTGCGCAACAGAGACCAACGGCCCGCCAAAGACTCCCGCTAACTGCCCCCGGACTCACTGCCCGAGCCGCCATTGGAATTCTTGGCCGAAGCCCTAGCCTCCCTGCAGATGATGCAGGGGCAGGCTGCGCGCAACACCTTATAGGTGTAGATGCCGGTGTAATGGGCGTCGCTCCACAAGAACTGCACCCCGTAGTTGCCAACCGCCATCTGGTCCAGGGCCTTCACTTCCCGGGGCACGGTATCTGGATCGAGGGTGCGCTTGCCGCTCATCTCGTCCACGCAATTGGCGCAGGGACAGGCCAACCGCAGGTACCGGTGGGGAAAAGGGCTGCGATGGGCGTCCTCCCACAGAATTGCCACGGCATCGTCTTCCAGGCTTATGGCGTCGGGCAGAATAACTTGTTCCATTTTTCTGTCTCACGTAGCGGACAGGCCGCCGGTTTTACCCTTGGGGTGCTTGGACTTCAGCCAACCGCGCCGGGCGGGGCATCTCGTCAGGGTCGGTGGGAATCTCGATGATGCTGGGTTTGCCGCAGTTCAGGGCTTCCTGAAGCGCGTTCCCGATGTCCTCTGGCCGCTCCACGTAGAACCCGGCGCCACCGAAGATCTCCGCGTATTTGTCGAAGCGGGGGTTGGTTACGTCGGCGCCCACGTAACGCTCATCGAAGGCGTAACGCTGGTAGGCCTTCTCCGAGCCCCAGATGCCGTTGTTCATGATGACGGTGACCAGCGGCAGGTTGTAATGCACCGCCGTGGAGAACTCCTGGGCGTTGAACAGAAAACCTCCGTCGCCGTTGAAGTTGATCACCGGGCGGTCGGGGGCAGCGAACTTAGCGCCGATGGCCGCTGGGAAGCTGAATCCCAGTCCACCCAGGTCCAGCGAGGTTATCAGGCTCCGTGGCTCATAGTAGTTCAGCCGGTCCTGCCCGTAGTTGGGGGCCAGCCCGGCGTCCAGCGCCAAGATGGCGTTGCGGGGCATGACCTTCCTGAGTTCCGCGTAGGCCCGCTGCGGCTTGATCGGCAGGCCGGAGAGTTTCTCCTCGTCCTGCAGCCGGGATGCCCGGCGGTGGTTCCAATCGCCAATCTCAGAGACCCATTGTTGGTTGGGCCGGGGCTCGCGCTCTCGCACCTTCTCTAAGAGACCCTCCATCACCCCTTTGGCGTCACCTTCGATACCCACAGTCACCGGGTAGTTGCGTCCAATCTCCTGAGGGTCGATCTCGATCTGGATGATCTTGGCGTCCTCGGGGATGAACCGGTTGTCGTAAAAAGTTGTCGACTGGCTGAGTCGAGTGCCCACGGCCAGGATTGTGTCGGCTTGGCGCACCGCTTCGCTGCCTTCGAGCGACCCTAGGCGGCCTAGATGGCCCAGGTAGTTGGGATGGTCGTTGGGCACGGCGTCGGCCCGCCCGTATGAGGTGACGATGGCGGCGCCAGTCAGCTCTGCCATGTGGCAGACCTCGTCGCCGGCGTTGCTCCACTGAACTCCACCGCCGGCCAGGATGACCGGGCGTTGGGCGGCTGACAGCACCGCGGCGGCTTTGTCGATGAGGCCCTGGTCTCCCCGGGAGCGGGTCTGGCCGGGCCGGTAGGCGTTGGGCGCCAGCAGGTCTAGCTCAATCTCCGCGCCAGGCAACAGGTCACGGGGTATATCGATCATCACCGGGCCCATCTTGCCCGAGGTGGCGACGCGGAAGGCGTGGCGCAGGGCTTCTGGCAACACCTCGATCTTGTTGATGGCGAAGGCAGCCTTGGTGATCGGCTTGAAGAGGGCGACCTGATCGAACTCCTGGGTGGAGTCGCGGTTCTGGTGGCTGCGGGAGGCTGAAGGCGCCAGCACGACCACCGGTGAGTGGGCCACGTAGGCCGAGCCGATACCATAGGTCAGGTTCAGGACTCCGGGCCCGTTGGTCACTAGACAAACGCTGGGTTTGCCGGAGATGCGGCTGTAGCCGTCGGCCATCAAAGCAGCGCCCTGCTCGTGTCTTACGCCGATGAATCTGATGTCATCTCTGTCGTAAAGCGGGTCCAGAATGTCCAGGAAGGACGAACCCACGATGCCGAACATGTGAGAGACCCCTTCCTGCCGTAGCATTTCAATAACGGCATCGCCGGCCTTCATCTTCTGAGCCAATGCAATTACCTCCGGGGTATGCGGGAATAAAGTCGGTTTTCAGGTCACGCCTGAGAGTCGATGGGAGTTTATCATAAGCGGAGACCCGGTCAGCCTAAATTGACTGACCGTTGGCCTAACCGTAGAATCGGGAGGCAACTAGAATTTTTATAAATCCCTTCCCCTGCTCTGGGGAAGGTTAGGACGAGGGCAAATGACTTACGAAACGATCCAGGTGGAAAACGAAGAAGGCGTGGCAGTCATCACCATGAATCGGCCTGAGGTGTTGAACGCCATGAACCACGTTGTGAACACCGAGCTCCGCGACGCGGTGGTGGAGGCCAACGCCGACGATGATATCGGCTGCATAGTCATCACCGGTACCGGCAACAAGGCTTTCTCCGCCGGTGGCGACATCCACGAGCAGCGGGAAGACGCCCGCAACCGCACCGAAGAGGAACGAGACGCCCGCCAAGGTGAACACTCCCGTTGGATGTACGAGCTTTCAGCCTCGCCCAAGCCGGTCATCGGCATGATAAACGGGCTGGCCTACGGCGGAGGCGCGGTGCTGGCATCGTGTCTCGATATCCGGGTCGGCTGCGAGAACACCAAGTTCCGGTTCCTGGCAGTGGCCTACGGCCGCATCAACTGCACCTGGACCCTGACCAACCAGGTGGGCTGGCCCAAGGCCAAGGAACTGCTGTTCACCGCCCGCGTGGTCGAGGCCGAAGAGGCCTTCCAGATAGGCCTGCTGAATCACCTGGTCCCTGCCAGTGAGCTCCGTGCTAAGACCATGGAGATGGCCACCCTGATCGCCAAGAACCACCGAGGTTCGGTGATCGGCGTCAAAGAGATTCTGCTTAAGGACATGACCGCCAACTTGGAAGGCATGTGGCAGAACGAAAAAGACTTCACCAACGTTGTCAAAGGTTTCGGAGTAGAAGACGCATTCCCCGAGTTCATAGCCAGAAAAGGCCGACCAGCCTAGCGTATCGGCGCCATAGGGGCAAACCCCCTTCCCCCGTGAGCGGGGGAAGGTAAGAATGGGGGCCTCCGCTCTCCACAAACAAAACACCACCCTGCAACCAAAAACCATGCCAAAAAACCACACATGATCCCCTGGAAGCTACTTGGAACCGCCAAAACTTCCAGAAACGGGACTGAGCTTCGGTTGTATCAGCGTGACAATGAGTTCTCGATCAAGGCTGACAACCAGGAGCTGATGAACAGCCAGGTCCATGGCTCGGAAGACGCCCTGGCCAAACTCGCCTGCGAGAAGGTCACCAACCACCCTGCTGTGCGCGTCCTGATCGGCGGCCTGGGCTTGGGCTACACCGTGAGAGCAGCGTTGGACGAACTTAAAGCCGACGCCGAAGTCATAGTCTCGGAGATAATCCCCGACGTTCTGGAGTGGAACCGGGAGTTCCTTGGCCACCTGGCCGACCATCCTCTAGACGACGATCGCGTCACGGTCCAGGTAGAAGATGTCGCGCAGATGATCTGGACTACCAAGGGCGGTTACAACGCCATCATGCTGGACGTCGACAATGGCCCTCAGGCGATGACTCAAGAAGGCAACGAGTGGATCTATAGCCCCAAGGGCCTGGAATCATCTTTCGCCGCCCTACGGCCCCGAGGCGTCCTCTCTATCTGGTCCACCGACCCCGACCCAGCGTTCACCCGAAGGCTACTCAAGACCGGCTTCAAGGTCGAAGTAGTGAAAGCACGAGCCCGCAGCGGCAAAAAAGGCGGCGGCCACTACTTTGTCTGGGTCGCCACGCGGAACTAGCCGCTAAGCGTCCCCTTAGTGCTGGGGATGGTCGACGGCGCGCGGGGGTCTGGCTCCAAGGCGTCGCGGAGGGAACGGGCCAGGGCTTTGCAGAGGGCTTCGGCCTTGTGGTGGGGGCTGACTCCGGTGATAATCTTGGCGTGGAGGTTTATCTTCCCCTCCAAGGCGAACGACTCGAAGAAGTGTTTCACCAACGCGCCGGGCAACGTTTCCACCATGGAGTCGTCCAGGGTAGTCTCGATCACGGCATAACCGCGGCCGCTGCAGTCCAGCGCAACCATGGCCAGCGTTTCATCTAGGGGCACCATGGCGTGACCCATGCGGCGAATACCCCGGGAGTCGCCCAGAGCTTCGTTGAACGCCCTTCCCAGGGTGATGGCCACGTCCTCCACCAAGTGATGCCAGCCGGTGTGGAGGTCTCCTTTGGCTTTGAGCGTTATGTCTATCAGGCCGTGCCTGGATATTTGAGACACCATGTGATCGAGGAACCCGTTGCCGGTGTCCACGTCATAAACGCCGGTGCCGTCCAAGTCTATCGTCAGCGAAATCTCGGTCTCGCTTGTCTTTCGCTCGATATTCGCCGATCGTCCCTTGTTAGCAGCCGGTCTTCTAGGTGGCATCACATCTTCCCCTTAGGCGCACAGCTCTCTAAATGCCTCAACGACCGCGTCGGTCTCATGGGGGAGGCCGATGCTGGTCCGGATAAAGTTCTTTAGGCGTCCACTGGGCCAATAGCGCAGGAAGATTCCCCTGCTGCAGAGGCCCTCAAATATCTCTTTCCCCCGTCCGTCGGGCACTTCGCAGAGGATGAAGTTGGCCCGTGACGGCCAGGGTGTCAGGTTGGGGACCTGCTTCAGTTTTTCCATCATGCGGTCCCGTTCGTCGACTATCTGGGTCACCCGCGCCAACAGGCCCGGCGTGTCCTCCAAAGACGTGGTCAGCGCCACCTCAGCGGCCAGGTTGACGTTGTAGGGTGGCTTCATGGCCATCATGGTGGCGGCCAGGTCCGGGTCCATGGCGCCCACGCCAATGCGCAACCCCGCTAGTCCCGCCCATTTGCTGAAGGTTCGCAGCACCACCAGGTTGGGGTACTCGGCGAGCAGCGGGATGGCCGTATCGCCGCAGAACTCGAAGTAGGCCTCGTCCATCACCACCAGCAGTCCCGTGTCCAGCATGGCCCTGGTCTGGGCCTCAGGGACGATGTTTCCGGTCGGGTTGTTGGGCGAGGTCAAAAAGATGATCTTGCTCTTGGCGGTGACGACCGATTTCATGGCTTCCAAGTCAATCTCGAACTTGTCGTCCCGTTCCACCGCGATGGTCTCGCCACCGCAGATGCCCGTGGAGAACGAATACATGCCGAAGGTCGGGGTCGGGACGATCACATTGTCGCCCACTCCCACGTACATGCGCAGCAGCAGGTCGATCAGCTCGTCGCTGCCGTTGCCCGCTATTATTTTTTCCGGTTCAACGTTCAGGTAGCCCGACAGCACCCGGCGCAGGCCACGCTGGTCGGGGTCGGGATAATAATTGAAGTTCGGGTATTCGCCTAGCGCCGCGGCCACCTTGGGCGAGGGGCCGTAGGGATTCTCATTGCCGTTGAGGCGGATGATCTTGTCCGGGGATATCCCCGCCCGCTCGGCCATGACCTCCATGGGGTCAACGCCCTCGTAGGCCTCCAGCGCCTCGATGTGGGGCAGCATGGACGGCATCTTCTTTTGGGTCATATCAGGCTCCCTTCGCGATGGAATCGAGCCTGACTTGGATAGCGCTGGCGTGACCGGATAGCCCTTCGGCGTCAGCGATGTGCACAGCAGCCCCGCCAAGTTTCTGGAACTCGGCGGGGCTGAGACCGACCACCGGCATGGTGCGCAGGAAGTGGTGCACGCTCAAGGCGGAACCGAATCTGGCAGTGCCTCCAGTGGGCATCACGTGACTGGGGCCGGCGATGTAGTCACCCATGACCTCGGGCGAGAACTCGCCCAGGAATAGGCCGCCGGCGTGTTTTATCTTGTCGACCCAGGACCAGGGGTCGTCCAGCAGCAGGCATAGGTGCTCGGGCGCGATGCGGTTCACCAGGTCGACGGCTTCTTCTAGCGAATCGACCAACACCACCCGACCTTGACGGTCCAGCGCCGCCTGGGCGACGTCGCCCCGGGGCTGTTCGGCAATCATCCGGTCGACTTCCGCATCAATCTGGTTGATCAACTCCTGGTTGTTGGTGATCAAAATGGCGGTGGCCAGCGGGTCGTGCTCCGCCTGCGCGATGAGGTCGGCGGCGCAGAAGGTAGCGTTGGCGGTCTTGTCGGCCAGAACGATGGTCTCGGTGGGGCCGAAGACACCGTCGATGTCGACGGAGCCTTGGACCAGCTTCTTGGCGTAGGAAACGAAGATGTTGCCGGGGCCGCAGATCTTGTCGACCTTGGGAACTGAGGCAGTTCCGTAGGCCATGGCGGCGATGGCGGGGACTCCGCCCACCTGATACAGGGCGTCCACTCCGGCGATCTCAGCGGCGACTATCACTGCCGGGTTCAGGGCTTCTCCCCATTGGGGCGGCGTGCAGAGGATGACCTCTCGGACGCCGGCCACCCTGGCTGGAACAGCGGTCATCAACACAGTCGAGGGGTAAGCGGCGCTGCCGCCGGGGGCATAAAGACCAACTCGCTCTAAGGGGCGAATCAATTCACCCAGGCCTTTTTCGCGGTCGACCCAGTTGCTGGGCATGGTGGCTTCGTGGAAGTCGCGCACCCGCTGGGCGGCAAGTTCCAATGACTCCCGAAGTTCCTTGCTGACAGAGTCTCTGGCCTGGGCCATCTGGGCGTTGGTCACCCGGAAGTCTTCGAGGTCCGAGCCGTCCAGAAGCTTTGCGTAGCGCAGAACTGCGGCGTCGCCTTCACGGCGGACGTCGATTAGCATCTGGTTGACCGATTCCAGTGGACTGACACCCTTTCCGAAGGCTTCTTCGGTGCGGGCCAATACCGACTCGGGCAGCGATTCCAAGTCCAGGGGGTCGATGCGGACCAGAACGTTCTCGGCGTTCTGGCCTCCTTTTATCACGTTAAGGGCCAACTGGTTTCTCCATCACTTTCTATCTAGTCCGGAATGAATTCCCGGACCTGGGTTATCGTTGCGGCCAAGGCGCGTTCTTGGTACGCCGAGACGTTGCCCTCGGGCACCTTCTCGTAGAGTTCTTCCATGTTGCGGGGTATACCTTCTATGAACCGCTCCACTGTTTTTCGGACATCTTCATCATCACGATACAGCCGGTTAAGTGCCCCTTTCAACCGTTCCCAGGTGAATTCCCATACTTGGAACCGCCCAACCCGGTCCTTCCACTCGCCCAAAAGCCCTTCGTCGAAGAACGGCATGGCCACGTCGTGATCGGAGCAGGGCAGCCATTTTTCGGGGTGGCAATCGCCGCTGATCTGGGGCAGGGCCTGCCGGTCCATATCCAGTTGCATCGCCCGGTCCCAGATATTTGCTTCTACTTGGTCGTCGGTCAGCCGGCTTTCCTCGGCGGTGTCGAAGTGGGGCCGGAACACGCTGGTGATCCAGACTTCATCCGACGCCAGATGGCAAACGTAACCGGCCAAGAATGCTCTCGACGCCGGCGACATGTCCTCTTGAAGTTCCGGGTGAATCCGGAACATGGTACTGGTCCCGGTGCCGACTTCCTCCACCGACAGGGGCGCGAAGTGGGTCTGCTCCCTAGGCCACCGGGTCATGGCCCGGATGTCCGGGGCGGTGGAGCCCAGGTAGTAGGCGCCCATGTGATCGAAGACGTAGCTTCGGTCCAGTTGCTTGGTTACCTGGTCGGCCAGATATATGTGCATCGGGAGGTTCGGCATTATCTATAACCCGCCGGAAATTTAAAAGAGTCCGGACTGGTTTAAGCGATTAGTGATTGCCGCCAAAGAGGGCTTGGTAGGCCTCTGAGTGGCCATCGAATAGATAGCTTAATTGGGATGCGGCCACGTCGATAGCGCCGCAGTCCCGCAGGTGGTCGACGGCTTCCAACAGCCGGTCTTTCTTGATCAGCAGGCTGACGTTGAACCAGTCCTGCTCTTCGATGTTGTAGACCCGGGCCACGGTGGGGCCCTGCAGTCCGGCCAGGTCGGTGCGGGCCAGCACGGTGGAGCTTACTTCCTCGGCTGATGCCGCCCGCACGTTGGCGGTAACGCGGTAGAAGGGCTCGGCCCTCAGGTGACCTTCCATGAGTTCGACGATGGAACGGGCCAAGGCTAAAGCCTCCCGGGATGTTCCAAGCGACACCGGATTGGCGATCAGACACGATTGGGAGGACAGGATGGTGCCCTCATCCAGTTGCTTGAGTTGGTTCTCCCGCAGCGTCGTCCCAGTGGCTGTTACGTCGGCGATCAAGTCGGCGTATCCGGCGGCTGGGGCTGCTTCCATGGCGCCGCTGGCCGGCACCAGGGTGAAATAGTTGATGCCCCGCTCGTATAGATAGCCCCGCAACAGTCTGGGGTATTTGGTGGCGATGCGTAGCTGTTTGCCCTCTTGCCTAAATTCCAAGGCCAGGTCGGCCAGGTCGGAGAGGGAGGTTACGTCCATCCAGGAATCTGGCACGGCCAGAACGAAATCGCAACGGCCGTATTCGAGGTCCTCGATCAGTACCGACGCTTTTCGTTCGTCGTTGCGGTATTCCAATACCCGGTCCAGACCGGTCACGCCCAATTCGGCACTGCCCTCTTCCACCTTGGATGCGACATCCGATGTGCGTTGGAATAGCACTTCTACCCCTGGGATGGCGGGGACCGTGCCGGTATAGCGTCGCGAGTTGGGGCGCGACACAGTTAGCCCACAGTCCCTCATGAAAGCGAGGGTCGAATCGTACAACTCGCCATCACTGGGGAGGGCTATGCGCAGTTGGCCCTCTTTATCTTGTTCTTGAAAAGTCAATTTCCGACCTAACTTGCCCCGATGGAGATCAGCGCGTCTAGATTATAGGCAAAACCCAGAGCTGGGACGGCTTCGCTGCCACCCAGAGCCCGGGACAATGTGTCATAGCGGCCTCCACCGCCCAATGTTCCCGGCCACTTGGGGTGGCTGACCTCGAAGATCAGGCCGTTGTAGTAGGCCAGTCCGCGCACCAGACCGAAGTCCAACAAGATCTGGCCCTTGGTGTCCGGTCCCTTGGATACCAGGCCGATGACCTCTGAGAGACGGTCGGCGGCGTTTTGGTTGGCCCCGGCCGAGGCCAAGGTCTTCTTAACCGACTGAAGGGCCAGTTCTGGCTCGCCCTTGATCCCTGCCAGGTCGCTGGCTAATTCCAGTCCCTGCCGGAGCTTGTCTTCGCGATCGGTGCCCTTGATCTTTTGGAGCAGACGCTCTACTACATCGTCAGGCGTGCGTTGACCTAGGTGGTCGGCCGAGTTCCATTGCAGCAATCCCAGCAGCACTGACCGTGCCTGCGTGTCGTCCAATCCGTAGACCGCTTGGCGGAGCGCGGCGTCCTCTGGGTCAACTGACACGTTGGAGCCGCCGACCAGGTGCAGGTGGCGTCCTTCCTCCAGCAACTTAGGCACCACGGAGCGGCCTTCACCGAGTCGGGGCATGCTCTGAATGATGAAGGACCGGGCGCGCTCGGAGACGCCTACTGGGTCCAACAGACTATCTAGGATGTCCAAGTCGGCGAGCTGCAGGCTCCAGCTGTCCAGTCCCAATTGCGTCGGCACCGCTAGGGCGAGGTCTATGAGTTCAACGTCGGCCGCGATATCGGATGAGCCGAGAAATTCTCCTCCCACCTGGGTGAACTGACCGCTGGCCTCCGGGTGGGAGATGTCGAACCGGAAGACCGGCCCGCAGTACTGCCACCGTGCCGGGAGGCTGATATCGGCGGCGTTCTCCAGGTAGTGCCGCATGATCGGCGAGGTGTATTCGGGGCGCAGGCTGACTGAATTACTCCCAGCATCGGTGAAACTGTATAGCTGGGAGGCCAATTCGCCGCCCGATTTCCTTAGGAACAGCTCGGTTGGCTCCAGGACCGGGGTCTCCAACCTGCGGAAGCCGTAGCCGCTGAGCTGTTCGTAAAGCCGGTCTTGAAGTCCCAGTTTTTGACGCCAGGCGTCCTCCGGCAGGTCGTTCATGCCCTGCAGGCGGGAGACGGAGTTGGTGGATTGTGTGGGTTGGCGGTGCATGTTGAATAGCCGGGATACAGTAAATAAATAAGGACGCCTCGACTGGTCTGAGACGCCCAAGGACTCTCGATATTGTACATCAGGCCAAGGGCTACTTCCAAGAATGAGGGGAGTTGAGAAGCGGTGATTCGATATGTTCACCATGAGTGGACGTGTAATGATATTTGCCCAAACAATCCGTCCGTCCTGAGCCCCGGCGAAGGATGCGCATAGGCCGCCGTCTGGCGGGTCCTACGGGTGGGCGTTGAGACCGCCGTCCACATACACCGGCTGCCCGGTTGAGTAGTCGCAGAACTCGGAGCATAGATAGACCAGCAGCGGGCCGATGTCGCCGGGGTTGCCCTTGCGGCGCAGTGGGGTGTACCGGACCAAAAGCTCTTCTCTTTGTGTTTCGATGGGCTGACTCTCAGTATCGACCAGGCCGGTGCCAATGGCGTTGATCCGGATGTTGAAGCGGCTCCATTCAACGGCCAGGGAGCGGGTCAGAGCTAAGACAGCAGCCTGACTGGCGGCGAAGGCCGAGCCGTTGATCATGCCCCTTTCCGCCAGTTCCGAGATCATGTTGACCACCCGGCCGTACTTGTCTTTAGCCATGCGGGGTAGTACCTGCTGGGACAGCAGAAAAGGCGCTTTGGCATTGCGGGTCTGCACGGCGTCCCACTCGTCGGCGCCAATGTCTTCCAAGGGTTTGGCGTATATGCTTCGGGGGTCGTTGACCAGGATATCGACTTTGCTGTGGGACCGGTGGAATTGTTCCATGACGTTCTTGGCGCTATCGGGCACACTCGCGTCCATCACTGCGCCGCTGGGACCCGAGGGCAGAGAGGCCAGCACCGCGTCCAAAAGCGCCTGGGTGCGGGCCACGGCGAAAACGCTGGCCCCGGCCTCAGCTAAAGCCTGTGCCAAGAAAGGGGCCTCGCCGCCACCAGAGGTAGATAGGATGGCCGTTTTGCCAGTGAGGTCATATTCGGGTAGGACCGGCATGGATGTTCTCCTAAAACCAGAGGTGTCTCAGCCCTGGGGTTTTTACGTGTTTATCTAGTCTTCCAGAGGAATGACGGGGGCGTGGCCGGTAGGGTAGATGCCCGCCGCCAGACCGCCGCCGTCGGCGATGAACATCTCGCCGGTCATGTAATTCGAGGCCGCCGAGGCCAGATAGACGGCCAGCGGGCCGAAGTCGGCGGGCTTGCCCAACTTGCCGGTGGGCAGAAATTCGCCACCCCGAGGTAGGCTTGCGGCCATGGTGTTGGTTGCGCCGGTGGGCACGAAGCCAGGCACGATGGAGTTGGCGGTTATCCCGTAGCGGGCCAAGTTGAAAGACAGCACCCGGCTGAGCTGGATCATGCCGCCCTTGCTGCAGCAGTACATGTAAATCTCACGCCCGCCGCGAAGGCCGAACCCAGAGGCCACATTGATGATTTTGCCGTGTTCCTGGGCCACCATGGTCTGGGAGACTTCCCGGGCGCAGTAGAACGCGCCGGTCAGGTTCACCCGCATGATTCGGTCCCATTCCTCGTCCGTGTGCTCCCAGATTGGTTTGCGGACATTGTCCGAGACCGCCCCGGCGTTGTTCAGCAGCACGTCGATCTTGCCGAACCGGTCCAGGCAAGTCTTCATCAGGCTAGCAACCTGGGCTGAGTCCGTGACGTCCGTCGCAACGAAAGTGGCATCAACTCCCAAACTGATGGCTTCCTCGGCAGCCTCTTCTATGGGGCCGGTGCGCCGTCCGGCGATGACCAGGTTTGCGCCGGCGCGGGCCATGTCCCGGACCATTGCCCGGCCCAAGCCGGTGCCTCCGCCAGTGATTACGACCGATACGCCATCTAGGCTAAGTGATTCCAGCATTTAATCTCCCTGGGAAGCGGCCCCATCCTAATCTTCCCCCACGCACGGGGGAGGGGATTATCGTTTTCTGTCCAACCTAGTTTCTTACGCTGACTGCTCTGCACCATTGTCACCCTAAGCGAACCGAAGGGTCGGCCAAGCCCGGATTCTTCGTCGGCCCACGGCGCTCTTCAGAATGACAGGTATAGGACAGGGCTTCATTTCCAAGTGCGGGATACCCATCAATTCTTAATGATCTGTCAGCGTGACGTCGCCTGCGGTGAGCGTCAACAGAGAACCGTCGTCTTGGCGCAAGAGGAGGTTGCCCAACTCATCGGTACCCACCGCCATTCCCGTAAAGGAGTCGTTGCCCCAGGTTGCCACCAGGCGTTGGCCGGTGGTCTCTAGGAGCTCTTGCCATTCTTCTATCGGCGATCTCCCTTGGCCCAACGCCAGATAAAGGGCATCCAGGTCCATAAGAAATTGGCGGAGCAGGTCTTCCCTGGGAACTTCCTGACCGGCGGCGGCGTTTACGCTGGTGGCGATGGCCGCTATCTCCTCGGTCTGTTCGGTGTCTAGGCTCACGTTCATGCCTACGCCGAGCACAGCATACCATACGGAATCCCCGGCGATGGCGCTCTCAGCAAGTATGCCTGCAACCTTGCGCCCGCCTACTAACACATCATTGGGCCACTTGATCTTGAGGTCTAGCCCGGTCACCTTCCGGACCGCCCTGGCGGCGGCTATACCGCCGATGATGCTGATGAACGGCAAGGCTTCCAGAGTGGGCCGAAACAGCACGGACACAAGCAGGTTCCCAGGCTGGGATACCCAACTGCGGCCCTGACGCCCTCTGCCTGCAGTCTGCACCTCGGCCACCACCACTGCGCCTTCTTCGGCGTCGCCCTCGCCCAGCTTGGCGGCCTCGTCCATGGTCGAAGGAAGCTCTGGGTAATACAACAACCGCCGCCCCACGATGCGGGTGTAGAGGCCTTGGCGAACAGTAGTCGCAACTAAGTTAGGAGGCATGTCCTACTCAGACCCAATTTGAAAACATTTGAATCAACCCGTTCGCCCTGAGCCCCGTCGAGGGGCTTTGGCGCAGTGGAGGTTCGACTGAGTTAACCACGAGCGTTTGTAATACCGAGTGCAATCAAGGGGTGAACAGCACGCTAGGGGTCACCAGGCGTGTTCTAGTTTGTCTTTGAGGATTTCCACCAGTTCAGAGACTGGAACTCTGGCTTGGTGCATGGTGTCTCGGTCGCGGATGGTCACCTGGTTGTCGTCGATGGTGTCGAAGTCGATGGTCACGCAGTAGGGGGTGCCAATCTCGTCCTGACGGCGATAGCGGCGGCCGATCGCCTGGGAGTCGTCATACTGCGTCCTGAAATGCTTGCGGAGTATGTCGTAGACCCTCCGGGCGGTGGGCAGCAGCTTGTCGTTCCTGCTCAAAGGCAAGGCAGCTACCGTGACCGGCGCCAGGTCGCGGTGGATGTGGGAGACCACGCGTACGTTATTCCCGTCAGGTTCTTCATCATAGGCATCCAGCCAGAAGGCCAGTGTGGCCCGGTCTACCCCGCCGGACGGCTCGATCACGTAAGGCAGATAACGCCGGTCATCGCCCTCGGCAGACTCATCGAAGTAGGTCAGGTCCTGGCCGCTGATTTCCTGGTGCCGGCGCAGGTCAAAATCGCCACGGTTGGCGATGCCCTCTAGCTCGCCCCAGCCCCAGGGGAAGCGGTACTCGATGTCGATGCAGGCTTTGGCATAGTGGGCAAGCTCATCGTCACCGTGCGGGCGCCTTCGCAGGTTCTCGGCCCGTATTCCATGGTCGATATACCACTGGTAACGGGCGTCAACCCAGCTATTAAGCCATTCTTCGTCGTTGCCTGGCTTAACGAAAAACTCCACTTCCATCTGCTCGAATTCTCTGGTGCGGAAGGTGAAGTTGCCGGGCGTGATCTCGTTCCGGAACGACTTGCCGATCTGGCCGATGCCGAAGGGCAGCTTTTTCCGGGTAGAGTCCAAAACATTCTTGAAATTCACGAATATGCCCTGGGCTGTCTCCGGGCGCAGGAACACCTCATTGGCGGTGTCTTCCACCGGGCCCATGAAGGTCTTGAACATGAGGTTGAAGCGGCGTGGTTCGCCCAGTTCGCCGCCGCAGTTAGGGCAGCGCAGTTCATTGAGGGCGGCCGCGGCCTCCGGCGACTCCGGGTCTATGCCCGTGGCCTCCAGAAGATGGTCCTGTCGGAACCGGGAGTTGCACTCTTTGCACTCGACCAATGGATCGGAGAAATTCTCTACGTGGCCGCTTGCGACCCACACCTGAGGGTGCATCAGGATGGCGGCGTCCAGACCCACCATGTCGTCGCGTTCGGCGATCACAGAGCGCCACCAGGCCTCTTTGACGTTGCGTTTGAGCTCCACGCCCAGGGGGCCGTAGTCCCAGGTGGAACCCAGGCCTCCGTAGATCCCAGAGCTTTGAAACATAAAACCCCGGCGCTTGGACAGGGACATCATTAAGTCCATGTCGGCATAGGGCATATAGCGGACCAAAGGAATACCTCCTGGTGGTACAACCGCGTTAAGAAAGGGAATTATCGCCGTTCTTGGGGCCACAGTCGAGGTTATCAAGTCCGGTAGGCGATGTAAACGGGGCTGGAGGTCGGGTCACCGGAACAACGCAAAGTGGCGCGCTATGGAGACGCGCCGTCATTCAGGCTGGGTACAAACACGCATAAGAAAAGCCCCGGTAGAACCGGAGCTTTTTTGTTGAACAGGTGGCTGCGCTGTCTTTAGGCTAATTGATGTGTGGTGGGGCCTCGCCAACTATGGGCATCTTCTGGCGCACGGCGTCCGCCAGGCTTTCGGCCCGCAGGTCTTCCAGCTTCAGGTACTGGGCGTCCATGGCCTCGGCTACCGACTGGACCATGCCAAGTCTGATATAGCCCGACTCGGTATCCACCACCACGGACGGAATCTTGTCGTCGCCGATGATGCCGGCTGCGGCGTAGGCTTCGTCCAACGGCGAGTCCAGCCCTAGAGCAACGTTGCCGCGACCGTCGGACAGCAGCACCAACAGGGGCAGCACGTTCCGATCCTTGACCCGTTCGGTCTCGATTACTTCCAAGGCCTTGAACAGCCCAGCACTTAGTGGGGTGCGGCCGCCGGTCGGCATGTCGGCCAGATGGACGCGGGCCAGGTCAACGCTGTTGGTGGGCGGGAGCATTAATGAGGCGCTGGTGCCTCGAAATGAGATCATGCCCACCCGGTCGCGGCGTTGGTAGGCGTCCAGCAGCAGGGACATGACCGCCCCCTTCACCGCTACCATCCTTCGCTGCGCCCCCATGGAGCCGCTGGCGTCCACCACGAACAGCACCATGCTGCCCGACTTGCTCTCCCTGACCTTGTCCCGGATATCTTGAGCTTCGATCAATACCACATTCTGTGATTCAGAGGCGGCACGGCGGCCCAATTGGTGCGGGGCGGCGGCGCGCAGGGTGGCGTCCAAGGCCAGGCCGGATGCTTTGCCTTCAGGCATGCGGGAGCCCACGTAGCGGCCGGCTGAGGAGTCGGTGATAGTGACGTTGCGGCGGCCCGAAGCGCGGCGGGAGCGTTGGTCGGGCGGCTTGAGGTTCAGGGGCCGGACTGAATAGGGATCGCCGACTTCGAATTGCTCTTCCTGCCCTAACGACCCTGGGTTCGAGTTATCGGCTTCGTTATCCGGTTCCGCTGAATTGAGGTCTGGAGGTGATAAGTCCGAGGGCTCAGAATCGCCCTCTCCTTGGCTATCGTTTTGAGATGAATCTTGCGACTCCCGTTGACGATCCTGGCCTTGGAAGTCGTCCACCATGGAGTCCAGTTGCTCGGTGGCCAGGTTAGGCTGCTGGAAGGGTTGCCGCCGTTGCCGGTGCAGCAAGGCCAGGTTGGCGGCCTCCCGCACGTCCTCGGCGTTGACCTCGGTCCGATCCTCGTAAGCGGCGATGGTGGCGGCGGTCTTGTACATCACGATGTCGCCACGCATGCCATCAACGTCGTACTCGGCGCAGATCGCGGTGATGAGGGTCAAGATGTCGTCGCTGACTATCACTTGCGGCAACAGTTTTTGGCTGCGGAGCACCCGCTCCCTCTCTTCCACTTCCGCCTGGCTCCACTCCGCCATGAAACCCTGGGAGTCGGCCTCGTAGGCGATGCGGCGTTTGACAACTTCCTGGCGTTCTTCGGGAGTGAACCGGCCTTCCACTTCGACGGCCAAGCCGAAGCGGTCCAACAACTGGGGCCGTAGGTCACCTTCCTCGGGGTTCATGGTGCCCACCAGGATGAATTCCGAGCGGTGGGTGACGGATATGCCTTCCCGCTCAACGTAGTTTCGGCCCATTGCGGCGGCGTCCAACAGGATGTCCACGAGATGGTCGTTGAGGAGGTTAACTTCGTCGATATAAAGGATGCCCCGATGTGTGGCGGCAATCAGCCCGGGTTCAAACACTCGGTTGCCGGTCTTGATGGCTTCTTCGATGTCCAGCGAGCCCACTAGACGGTCCTCAGTGGCGCCAACGGGTAGGTCAATGATGGGTATCTGCCGCACCACCGGCTGTACTTCCCCGGCTTGAGGGTCGCAGCGGGTGCAGAGACCTTGCCTCTCTTCGGGGCTGCAGTTGTAGGGGCAGCCCTGAACCACCGTTACCGAGGGCAGCAAGCCCGCCAAGGAACGGACCGCCGTGGATTTGGCGGTGCCCTTCTTGCCGCGAACCAAGACGCCGCCGATCTTGGGATTGACAGCGTTCAGTAGCAGCGCCCGTTTCATGGCCGTTTGTCCGACTATGGCCGTGAATGGGAACCTCGACTCGAAATTGTTGTTTTCAGTGTGCTGGGTCACGTGGTGACATCCATGAGATCCCCCGTATTGCGCTCTCTATTATTCAAGTTAAATCATGCGCCGGCGGGCTTTTTGCCGCACCAGTTCTTATTGATATCCTCCAGAATTATAGCCCACCGATCCAATCACGAACGCTGATATTTATGTCAACAGGCTATCAAGTGGGTTCACGGCCGCTATCACGCCAAAAACGGACGCCCGCCGCCACCGCTAAGGCTAGAGCGGTGGCGGCTTGAAGAAGCGCGGCGGGCAGTTAAAGGAAGATTTCTAAGGGGCGATAACCGTTGACCGTCACAGGCCATTTTTGCCATTTCGGTCCAAATAGAAATTCAACCTTGGCTTTCCGGTGTGGGAGTTCACGTTTACAGAAGATCCGACCCCGAAGACCTTCTTTATCAATGGTGGCTTCAAGACCTCCGGAGGTGGTCCGCTGGCCACGATTCGCCCACCATCGATCACGTATATCTTGTCGCAGTATTCTGTGGCAATGTTCAAATCATGCAGGGCTGTCAAGGTGGACAGGCCCAATTCCTTTACCAGGTCCATGGTCTCCAATTGATAACGAATGTCCAAGTGGTTGGTCGGTTCGTCTAACAGAAGAAAACTAGCTTGCTGAGAAAGACTGCGGGCGATCAATATCCTCTGTTTCTCTCCGCCGGATAGCGTGGCGAAACTCCTGTCGGCGAAGCCGGTCATTCCCACCTGATTGAGGGCGTCTTCGATGATTACATCGTCTTGTTCGTTCTCCCGGTCAAACATTTGCTTATGGGGATTGCGGCCCATGGAAACGATCTCATATGCCGTGAAATCGAATTCGGTGGGAGATTCTTGAAGGACCACTGCTATCCGACGGGCAGCTTCTTTGGAACTGATATCCCATAGATCATCCCCGTCGATAGCAATGCTACCCGTCCGGGGTTTCAGCGCCCGGTACACACATCGGAGCAAAGACGATTTGCCGCTGCCGTTGGGTCCTACCAACCCGACCATGGCGCCGGGATCCACACTCATCTTGATATCATGGAGTATGTCCAGGCCATCGACGCCCCAGTAGAGCCCTTGTATGTCCAGTCTCAAATTCTATCTCCGCCGAAGGCATTCTTCCTCCACCGTAAAAGCCAGAGGAAGAATGGCGCACCGACCAACGCTGTTATCACGCTCACCGGCAACTCTTCCGGCTGCACCACTGTGCGCGCACCCACGTCGACCCAGATCAGGAAGACCGCCCCCAACAATACCGAGGCTGGCAGGACCCTCCGGTGGTCCGACCCGACCACCAAGCGTACGATATGGGGCATCATCAGCCCCACGAAACCGATTGCGCCGGAAACTGCCACCATTACACCGGTCAGCAACGCCGCAAGCACCAGTAATTGTCGGCGGAACTTTTGGGGGTCGACGCCCAGCGCGGTGGCCGTTTCATCGCCCATCAGCAAGGCGTTCATGGACCTCGCTTGGAGCAGCAGAATTCCCACACCTAAGGCCAATGCGATGGTCGGAAGGGTCAAAAACTCCCATTTTGCCCCGGCCAGGGTTCCTAACATCCAGAACAGGACCTCTCGGAAATCACGATCGTCTCCCATAAACAAAATGAAACTGGTGATGGCCGATAGGATGTAGGCCAAGGCAACGCCGGCTAATATCAACCGGGTGGGCGATATCCGCCCCGAGCTTTGGGCCAGCAAGAACACCAAGATAAACGAACCCACTGCACCGACAAATGCCATTGCCGACAATGAATAAGGATCGAAGAAATTGAGCCCGAGCACGATAACAAGCACTGCACCGACCGAAGCGCCGGAGGATGTACCCAGGATGTAAGGGTCGGCCAGTGGGTTTCTCACCGTGGCTTGCATCGCTACGCCCACGGCGGCCAATCCGCTCCCAACCAACCCGGCCAAAAGCACCCGGGGCAACCTGATGAGCCAGACGATGTTGTCCTGGCCTTGACTCCACTGCCCGGCGTCCACGCTGAAAAGACGGGACAGGACGATGTTCCAAACCGTAACCGGTGAGATATAGACCGGCCCGATGGTAACAGCCATCGTAACGGAAACAACGAGGGCAATCGAAAGGCCAATGAGTAGGAAACGGGTCTTGTCTGCCTGTCGCCTTGCACTCGCGCTTGTAGCGCCTGTAGATAGAAGCGGGATACCCTCGACCACGTTGGCCGACCGGGAGCGCTGGCCTAACATGTTGCTCTTTTTGTCGGCGGGAGAGTCGTCATATTCGTCTACCTAAAGGATTCAGGATATATCCCCTCGGCCAAAGTCCTGATCGCCTCCGGGTTCCTTATGCCGGGCACAATGGAGCTGAAGTTTATAGTAACAAACCTTTGTTCTTTAACTGCGGTAATGTCGGCCAGGGCTTCGTTGGTGGTCAGGAAATCCATCTTCTCCTGAGCGGTGGACCAAACCGCTTCGATCAGGACTATGACTTCAGGATCCCGTTCAATGACTTCCTCCCAGTTGACCGTAGCCCACCTGCCGTCGACGTCATCGAAGATGTTCTTCGCGCCTGCCAATTCGATCAGATTGGTAAACATCGAGCAGCAAACTGAAGTGTACGGGGCGTCGTCACCCGAGTCATATAGAAAGGCCCGGATCGGAGTGCCCGAAGGGTCCACTTTAGACGTCACCGATTCGATGTCCTTTTCCATGGACGCTATGAGGGCTTCTCCACGTTCTGTAACTTCAAAGATTCGGCTAATGTTGGCAATGTCGTCATAGATATCCTGAATGGAATCGGCTTCTTCCTTACACATCGCTAAAGTCAAATACGATGGGATTCCTAAGTCCGCTAAATCGGCCTGTGGACCGGCGGCAGTTTCCCGGAATGCGCTGGCAAAACCAGCATAGATAAAATCGGTTTCGGAACCCAGAATGACCTCTTTAGATGGGTATTCATCAGCCAAAACAGACACGGAATCGTAGGCTTCTTTTAGCTCAGGGAGGATGAAGTCGTCGATGTAAGCGGTTCCGGCCATCCGGTCTTGTAGGCCTAAGGTCAGCATCAATTCGGTGGTGTGCTGGTTCATGGTTACAGCTCGGGATGGGGCTTCTGTGTAGGTATGTGACGAGACTGGAAAGGCTCCCTGGCTGTCCTCGCCGGTGGTGGTGCTGCAGTTCTCCACACTGAACCCCGCCGCTTCACCACCTTGCACCGAGTCAGCGTCATCGCCTCCGCAGGCCGCCAACAGGAGGACAGCTGCAAGAATTGCGAGTATTACAAAGAGGTTTTCCCGAATCATCGTTTCTCCGATAGCGAACTTCTAAAAATGTGTTCGTATCTGTGCTATCTGATGGTCAAGCGATCATGTGTAGGGATTCTGGGTTTGGGCCGTCGATTGACGTTCGGGAGAGGGATTGAAAGCGTAGTCAGTCACGACCTGTCCTCCGTGGAAATGTTCCTCGATGATCCGATCGATCGCGGCGCGGTCAAGTCCGCAATACCAAGTCCCTTCGGGATAAACCACCATCAACGGGCCTAGGTTGCACGGGAAAAGGCAGCCGGTTTGAGCTTCCAATACGTGACCCGCGTCCTCCTCAAGTCCCTCTTCTTTCAAACGTTTCCTGAGGTATCCGCCCAGGTCTCCAGATCCCGAAGCAGTACAGCGTGGCCCCTGGCAGAATAGGACGTGATTTTTGTGGGGCGGGATCACCGACCAGGCTGGGTGCTCTTCATTATTATTGGCTCGTTGTTTGGCCTCCAACGGCTTCCCTTGGGACAATGCGTATTCCACGGAACCATTTATCGCTTCGGGGACCAATGGGCTTTCCATGACCGACTCGGTGAACGTGATCACCACGTTTGAATTTGACTCCCGAAGCCACTGGCGGGCCACAGACTTGAGCCAGTTGACAACGGGTGGATCCAACGGGAAAAAAACTGGCACGGCGATGATACGTCTCGCGCCGGCTTCGACGCAGACGTCCAGGGCATTAGGAAAGGATTCTTCACCCTGTTCTAACAAAGCCTCTACAAAGTGGTAATCGTCGTAGGCATCCGCCATTCTCGCCGATATCATGCCGAGTCCGTCTTGAAGTCGATTACCGTGCAAGTTGCCGCGGCCCAACAGCACCACGGCCACATCTTGGGCCTTAGCGCCGTTGGACAAATTGGTAGCAACTGCCGGCTCGTTGCCGTTCGTTATGGACATAAATTTTGGCTCCTTGGTGCATCTGCCAGCGGTTTCGGGGTCAATTTCACTGGCGAGCTAGGTTATTTATTGATTCTACGGTTCGATTTTCGGGCAAAAAAAAACCCGACTTTCAAAGTCAGGCTGTAATGAGAAGAACGACTCACACCCTCATCTGCGAAGTGCATCAAGTCAATTCATAGGCAGGTCTCCTGGCTCCTGGTTTTGGTCCGTACCCCCCGCCTTCCCATCCCGACTTATCGGGGCAGTGACGATTTCCCTTGAGGTGGACTCCACCAGTTACAGTGGCGCGACCGCGCCGGTATCACACCGGCTTCCCTTTTCAGTCCCGATCTCTCGGAACCACCTATGGACGGTAATTAAACTTTTAAACCGTGCCAGCGCCGAACTTCGTAGCCAGCAACGAACGTGATGCTACCCTCTTAAGATGTTTCAGTCAACACCTATGCGGGCAATTTTAATCATCAGATCAAAAGCGGTGAAATTTGGGAATTAGCTGGAATGCCGAAGGCGCGTAACGAACACGATGCCCTCCTGGCCGACGTACCGGTCACGGAATTCATCAAATGCATGCAGCTTCTCGGGCTGAAACTCGGTCCGCTTCTCGTTGTCGTCCAGGTTGGGATTAGAGAAGTAGCTGCGGACCAGTGTGTCTTCATGGCCCGGGCCGGAGAACCGGACGTAGTAGGAATGTATGTCGCCGTGGCTCTCGGCATCGACGAACTGGATGCCTGTAACGTCTTCCAGGGCCAAGTGGAAGTGCCAGTTGTCGGCTTCTCTTCTATGGTGACATACTTGCCGTCGACCTCCGGTTCTTTGATGCCCCTAGAGCTATTCTCGCTAGACACCTTGCTGCCGCCGTTCACCCACGTCTTCTTCTGGTCTTTGGTCAGTTCACGGAGCAGTTCCATCGTTATATCTACAGGTGGCCTCCTGGTGTTTGTTTTGGGGCCCATAGGGCCGTTCGCCCTCTCCCCCGTCGCAACGGGGGAGAGGACATCTGGTCGCAAATGAAATGGGTTTCTAAGCTTCGGATGTTTCTTGGCGGGCCTCTAGGTTCGCTTCTAGGTCCAAGAACATCTGTTGGAGTTTCTCTTTCATGTCAGGCGGGGGATTCTCCCACATGCCGCGTTGGATGGCTTCCAGCAGCCGTTCCACGATGTCCCGCAAGGCCCAGGGGTTGCTCTGCTGGAAGAACTTTTGGGTCTCCGGGTCGAGAACGTACGACTCGGTGACGTTTTCGTACATCCAGTCCTCGATAACCTGGGCGGTGGCGTCGTAGCCGAACATGTAGTCCACGGTGGCTGACAGTTCGAAGGCCCCCTTGTAGCCGTGGCGTTTCATGGAGTCGATCCACTTGGGGTTAACCACCCTGGTGCGGAAGACACGCCGGGCCTCGTCCTCCAGCTTGCGGACCCTGGCGCGAGTGGGGTCTGAACTGTCGCCGAAGAACTGCTGGGGGTTCTCTCCGGTCAGCGCCCGCACAGTGGCGATCATGCCGCCGTGGTACTGCATGTAGTCGTCGCTGTCGAAAATGTCGTGTTCCCGATTGTCCTGGTTCTTGGCGGCAACCACGATCTGGCCGAACCGCCGCCGGAACTGGTCCCGGGCGTGGACGCCAAAGTCCTGGCGGGTGTAGGCGTATCCGCCCCAGGCGGTGTAGACCTCGGCCAGGTCCTGGACGGTCTCCCAGTTTCGTTCGTCGATGGCCCCAAGTATCCCAGCCCCATAGGTACCCGGCTTGCTGCCAAAGATGCGATACAACGCTGGATTACTTTCAGAGTCGGTGTTTTCCCCTGTGGACTGATCGGCGGCCCGGTCTTCCTGGAAGTGCTTGACAACCATATTGTGTTCGGGCGACTCGTCTAATGACGCCACCAGCTCGACTGCTTGGTCAATCAGTTCAATGAGGTTGGGGAAGGCGTCCCGGAAGAAGCCGCTGATCCGCACCGTAACGTCGATGCGGGGACGGCCCAGTTCCGACAGGGGAATCACTTCAAGCCCGGAGACGCGGCGGCTTTCCTGCTGCCAGACTGGTTTCACGCCCAGCAGGCTGAATACCTGGGCGATGTCATCTCCGTGGGTGCGCATGGCCGAAGTCCCCCAGATTACCAGCCCCACCATCTCGGGGTAGGCCCCTTCCTCCTCCATGTAGACCGCCAGCAGGGCGTCGGCCAGACCAACCCCCATGTCCCAGGCGGTGGGCGAAGGGATGGTCTTGGGGTCCACCGAGTAGAAGTTGCGCCCGGTGGGGAGGATGTTGGCCATGCCCCTAGTGGGCGCACCGCTGGGGCCGGCAGGAACGAACTGGCCGTCCAGACCCCGCAGCAGGTTGCCTATCTCGTCGGTGGTCCGCAGCAGGGCCGGGTGCAGAGTGTCGGCCACGTAGGTCAAGACGGCGCTGGTCTGGGCGTCTTTCGCGCCCAGCAACTGCTCAACGGTCCGGGCGACACCCTCGCTCTTGAACCCGCCAGCGTCTAGCATCGAGTACGCCGAGCGGGACAGGACTTCCAGCCGTTCCAAAAGATCGCCCTGAGTGCGTATCGGTGCATCATCACCGTTTATAAGGGGGGCGGGAACCGGGTCGGCGGCAGGCAAGGCCGGCTCGTCCAACAGGCTGGTGTAATCCAGGCCCATGGCTTCCGCCAGAGACCTCCGGAGGCTGGGAATCCCTCCGGTATCCAACCGGGTCAGGGCCGACAGCAGTCCGGTCATCTGCTCGTCTTGGGGAACTTCGCCGAGAGTATGCAATCCGTCCTTGATCTGGGCGTCTTTCAGCTCGCAAAGATAGCCATCTATATGAAGGATGAAATCGCCGAAGTCCTCGGGGAGCTCGTCCACTCCAAGGTCACGGTCCAGGTCGGCCTGGCGCACCATGTCCCAGATCTGGCCCTCCAGAAAGGGCAGCTTGGCCGGGTCCAGGGTCTGGCACTGGTAGTGCTCGTCCATCAACTGCTCCAGCCGTGCGATGTCGCCGTAGCTGTCAGCCGTGGTCATCGGCGGGATCAGGTGGTCGACGATGGTGGCGTGTGCGCGGCGCTTAGCCTGGGCCCCCTCACCGGGGTTGTTGATGATGAATGGGTAGAACAGTGGCAGGTCCTCTAGCGTCACCTCTGGGTAACAGGAGTTGGAGAGTCCGATGCCCTTGCCCGGCAGCCATTCCATGGTGCCGTGCTTGCCCATATGGACCATGGCGTCGGCCTTGAAAATGTCCCGCACCCACCGGTAGTAGGCAACGTAGTGGTGAGTTGGCGGCAGGTCCGGACTGTGGTAGACCGCAATGGGGTTCTCGCCGAATCCCCGGGGCGGTTGCAGGCCAACGAACACGTTCCCCAAGTCGATGCCGGCGATGGCCAGGTCGTCTCCGGTGCGGTAGACCTGCCCCGGCGGTTCTCCCCATGCGGCCCTAAGCTCGGTCTGGACCTGCTTGGGGAAAGTGGCGAACCACTCTGAGTACTGCTTGCCGCTGACGTGTCCCGCCGCCAGCCGTAGCTGCTCTTCGGTTAGGGTGTCAGTGTCGTTGCTGCAACGCTCAATGATCCGGTGGACCAACTCGTCGCCGTCGGCCGGTATGTCGGTTACTTGGTAACCGCCGTCTTTCATGGCATTCAGGACATTGATGACCGAGGCCGGGGTGTCCAGACCAACGGCGTTGCCCACCCTGGCGTCCTTGGTGGGGTAGTTGCTGAGGATGATAGCGACGCGTTTCTCCGAGTTCGGTTTAAGCCTTAGCGCAGCCCATTTCACCGATAGCCGGGCCAGGAAATCGATGCGGTCGAGTTGGGGCAGGTTCCTTTGTAGCCGGGCGTCCATCTTCTCGTTGCGGCCGTTAACTTCTGAGGCGACCTCTTCTTTGAAAGAGATGGGGACCGTAATGATCCGTCCATCGAACTCTGGCAGGGCCACGCTCATGGCGGTGTCGACGGGTCCCAAACCCAGGGAACTTGCTTCCCAGTCAGCCTCATTGCCTGTGCTGAAGATGCCCTGGATTATCGGGACGTTAAGCTTGTCCAGGTGATCGACCTGGGGGCCGGTGGCGAACGTCGCGACGCCCTCTCGCAGGTCGGTCATCGACATGCCCATGGTGTTGATGATGCAGTGCACCCGGGCTTGGCCGTCGGGGTCGCAGAGTATCTCGGTGAAGGTCCGGTTGGCCTGTCCGTCGCCCTCCGGGTTGTGCTTCAAACTGAAGGAGTAGACGGGCAGCACGTTGGCGCCCAGCTCTTCAAGACGGTTCACCAGGGCGTCCACTGTCCGTAAGTTCCCACTCATCCAATGGGCCCGGTAGAACAAGATCGCTATGTTGGGACGGCCGGCTTGGAACCGCCTTTCAATAAAGTCTTGGACGTCCATGCCGTCCGGTTCACTTTGATGGTAGACGCCTTCCCAGGACACTTCTGACGGGGCTTCATGGCCGTGCTCGGAGCCCAGGTACGAGTCGCTGAGAAACAGGAACATGTTCTGGAAATTGGTCACGCCGCCCCGGATCAGGTAGGAGAAAACGGCGTCCACTTCCGAGGGCGAGACGTTGCAGGCGGTGACCAGTTCTTGGTCCCATTCCTGGTGGCCGGGACATGCTATCAGCGGTGTTCTTTTCTCGTGGCAAAGCCGCACCAGAGGGTCAAAGGTCTTGGGCATGGCCCGCTTTCCGCCCAGCAAACGGAGCACAACAACGTCGGCTTGCGCAGCGGCGTCCAGGATCTGTTGTTGCTCGCCTTCTCCGAATAGGTTGGCAGGGTTGAAGGCCTTTACCTCAGGGAAATCAGCCGGCAGCCCCTCGAGGGCCCGGTCGGCGGTTAATAGGTCGGTGTCGGCTGTGGTGACAAAGAGGATCAAACTGGGGAAAATCCCTTCCGGTATCTCCTAGTTAGTCGGAGGCTGGCCGGTGAAATATCATGATACTAAGGTCGCTGAAGTCGGCGGTGATGGCGGCGCATTCGCTGACGCTGCCGCTCCAAGACTGCTCGTCGTCATGGGTGAGCCTTTGGAAAACCGTCATCTTGCGGTCTCCCGGTACTCCCTCATCGATCACACCGGCGGCGATGCCGGCTGGCATCAGCTCGTAAGGGCTGGGCAACAGAATAATGTTGCGCCGGTCGTCTTTCAGGTAGTGGACCAATTCTTGCAGGGCCGATTCTACGCCGTCGCGTTTGTGTAACGTGATGAAGACCACATCCTCCAAGGATATGCCCGTGCGGGTCATGGCGATCTGGACGGAACTGATGCCGGGCACCAGGTCAACGTGGTCAACCCGTCGCCGCACCCGGTCCAGAAGTTCCTTGGCCGAGACGTTCAGGTCTCCCCAGGCGCAGACCACCAGGCTCTTCCCTTCTTTGACCTTGTTCACGGCATAGTCCAAGACCTCTTCTTGGTCCCGATAAGCCATGGGGCAGAGTTCTGCGTTCTTGGTGAAGGGGAGGATGACGTTCAAGACCGTCTGGAACCCGGCAACCAGGTCGGCTTCTTCGATGGCCTGTTTCGCTTTAAGGGTCAAGAAAGCGTTGTCTCCCGGACCCACGCCTATGATCGTGACCTTGGTGCCTTTGTTACCCGTGCCTTCGTTGAATGAAGTCATCGGATGCGGACCGTGGCTGGGAAGAAGCTAGCACTGTAAATATTCATGGGCGTAAAAAACCTCGGCACTTGTGACGCCGAGGGATCAGATCGGCAAACTGGAATCTAGGGCTACTTTATGATTGGCCGATGGACATGTCAAGAATATCAGTTGGGCGCCGGACGGAAGTTTGAACCAAGACCGAATTTAGGGAATGATATTGCATGTAAGGCAGACTTAATGAGCTCCGAAAATCGACAGGTAAAGATACAGGCGAATCACTCGTAAAATCTGTTGACATTCCAAGCCTCGATTGATAAAGTTATATGCCGTGCCTATCGGTGCGAGGGGATTTACCTATGCCAACAGTCAATCAATTAGTACGGAAAGGTCGAAAGCCGGTCAATAAAAAGACCAAGGCTCCGGCCATGCATTGGGTACAGAACTCGCTCACCAATAGGACAAAA
Source organism: Dehalococcoidia bacterium UBA2158 (assembly GCA_002328185.1). Taxonomy (GTDB): domain Bacteria; phylum Chloroflexota; class Dehalococcoidia; order Lucifugimonadales; family UBA3495; genus UBA9611. The sequence goes on along the minus strand of DCWQ01000068.1, from coordinate 4,889 downwards.
TGGGGGCCTGGTTGCCCGCAACGGCGAGGTGTTTGCATCCAGGTGCGCACCATGACGCCGAAGAAGCCGAACTCGGCGCTTCGTAAGATCGCCAGGGTCCGCTTGACTAACGGAGTTGAAGTTACTGCCTACATCGGTGGTGAAGGGCATAACCTCCAGGAGCACTCGGTTGTGTTGATCAGGGGCGGTCGCGTTAAAGACCTGCCGGGTGTCCGTTATCACGTAGTCCGCAGCGCACTCGACTGTGAGGGCGTACCGGATCGCCGGCGAGGTCGCAGCAAGTACGGGGCTCCCAAGCCTCGGGATGGCGGTTAGCCGGTTAACACTGTTTCCACTTCCTAACTTTCCCCCTCGGACCCCTGAAGTTTCGATCGCAGGGTGTCCTCTTAACTAGAAGGTTGGACCTAAACGCAGGTGTGAATACCTATGTCTAGAAGACGTCGTGCTGAAAAAAGAATAATTGCGCCGGACCCGCGGTTCAACGACCAGGAACTGGCCAGGTTTATCAATAGGCTGATGATTAAGGGCAAGAAGACTATTGCCCAACGCATCACTTATAGCGCTCTTGACATCATTCAAGAAGAATCCAGCCGCGAACCGCTGGAAGTCTTTCAACAGGCATTGCGAAATGCCACCCCCGCTGTCGAAGTACGCCCCAAACGTATCGGCGGGTCGACCATCCAGGTACCGACGGAACTCCGTCCGGTACGCAGCGAGGCGCTTGCCATGCGCTGGCTCATCAGAGGAGCCAGGTCCCGCAACGGGATGCCTATGCGGCAGGGATTGGCCCAAGAATTAATGGATGCTTCCCGGGGCGAGGGGACGGCAGTCCGTAGAAGGGAGGAGTTGCACCGGATGGCGGAAGCCAACCGGGCCTTTGTGTCCTACCGTAGGTAATTTACTTCCCAGTCGATTCTCTGTAGGCCCCAGCGCCCAGTCTTTAATATAAGTATCCGTTGCCCAGCTTGATGGAAGCCACATTTCCCATAGAGAAGATTCGCAATATCGGGTTCATCGCCCATATTGATGCAGGAAAAACCACAGTAACCGAACAAGTCCTCTTCGCCACCGGACGTATCCACCGCGCCGGAGGAGTGGATGACGGCAATACTGCGATGGACTGGATGCCCCAGGAAAAGGAAAGGGGTATCACCATCACAGCCGCCGCAACCACCACCTATTGGAACGATTTCCGCATCAACGTCATCGACACGCCCGGCCACGTCGATTTCACTGCTGAAGTAGAACGCAGCCTCCGTGTCTTGGACGGCGGAATCGTCGTGCTCGACGCCGTGGCAGGCGTTCAGTCCCAGTCGGAGACCGTTTGGCGGCAGGCCGACACTTATAGAGTTCCTCGCATCTGCTTCGTTAATAAGATGGACCGTGTGGGCGCCAGTTTTGAGCGCACTATCGAGTCTATCCGCCGCCGTTTGAACGGCAATCCCGTCGCTATTCAACTCCCGATCGGCGCGGAAGACCAGTTCGCCGGGATGATCGACCTGATCACTGGAATGGCCACCGTCTATCCCGTGGGCCGTGTGAATGAAGGAAACGTGGACCGGCCGGACGAAATCGAGATGCCGTCGGAATACCAGAGCAAGTTTGACCGATACCGTCAAGAGATGATCGAGAAGATCGCCGAGACCGACGATGCTCTCCTCATTAAATACCTTGAGGGGGAGGAGATTGCCCCTGAAGAACTGAAAGCCGCTCTGAGACAGGCCACGGTTGACCAAAAAGTGGTTCCGGTCGTCTGCGGCAGCGCCATGTTCGCCAAGGGCGTACACAACCTATTGGATTCCATCATGGACTACCTTCCCTCTCCGGCGGACGTTCCTGCCGTGGAAGGCGTCAATCCTCGCAATGATGAGATCGAGATCAGAAACCCAAACGCCAACGAACCGCTCGCCGCTCTGGCTTTCAAAGTGGCCACGGACCCCTACGTGGGCCGTCTGGTGTTCCTCCGGGTTTACTCCGGCACGGTTAAGGCCGGGGCCACAGTCATCAATACAACCAAGAGCGGACGGGAGCGCATGGGGCGCCTGCTCCGTATGCATGCCAACTCCAGAGAGGAGTTGGAAGAAGTGACGGCAGGTAACATCTGCGCCGCCATCGGCCTGAAGAACACCTTCACCGGCGACACCATCTGTTTGCAGGACGACGGGGTTATCCTAGAACCGCCCAAGTTCCCCAAGCCGGTTGTGTCAGTTGCCGTTGAGCCCAATACCAAAGTAGACCAAGATCGCCTGACCGAAGCTCTGCGGAAGTTGGCCGACGAAGACCCGACATTCTTGGTCGCCGTCAATGACGAGACCGGCCAGACCATCATCTCCGGCATGGGCGAACTACACCTGGAGGTCCTCGTTGATCGGATGCGCCGTGAATTCAACGTGGTGGCCCAGGTCGGCATGCCCCGTGTTTCCTACCGTGAGACTCTAACTCTTGCCAAGGAGGTTGAGGGCAGGTTCGTCCGGCAGACTGGCGGTCACGGCCAGTTCGGCCATGTGGTATTGGAACTGGAACCCTTAGACCGAGGCGAAGGGATCATATTTGAGAATAAGATCACCCGTGGAGCGATCCCCAGGGAATTTATCCCCGCGGTTGAGAAAGGCGTGAGGGACGCTCTAGACAATGGCCCTCTAGCCGGGTATCCTCTGGTGGACTTAAAAGTATCATTGGTGGACGGAAGCTTCCACCAGGTAGACTCTTCTGAGTTGGCTTTCCGGAGCGCCGGTATGCTGGCGATCAGGGAGGGGGCGAGTAAATGCGCCCCGGTCCTGCTCGAGCCTATCGCCGACCTGGAAGTCGTTACGCCAGGCGAATACCTCGGTGATGTCATCGGGGACCTGGGAACGCGGCGGGCACAGATACAAAGCATCGAAGGTGAAGAAACCCTCCAGTCAGTGCGGGCGTTATTGCCTTTGGGTGAGACGTTCTCGTACACGACTGCACTTCGTTCTCTAAGCCAAGGCCGGGCTTCCTATTCCATGGAATTCAAGTATTACGAGCCAGTGCCGGACCACATAGTTAAGACTCTGGTCACGGCTTAAGCTCGAGATAACGGTAAGCGAACCATCAACAATAAGGAAAACCGAAAAGCAGGCATATGGTAACTCGCCAGAAAGTACGGATTATATTGAAAGCGTTCGACCACAAGATGTTGGACCTTTCCACCGGGCAGATCGTGGAGACGGCCGAACGGACCGGAGCCCGTGTTGCCGGGCCGGTGCCGCTGCCCACACACATCCGCCGGTTCTGCGTCATTCGCGGACCCCACGTGGACAAAGACTCTCGCGAACATTTTGAGATCAGGACCCACAAGCGCCTGATCGACATCTTAGAGCCCACGTCGAAGACCATCGACTCGCTGACCAGGCTGAACCTGCCGGCGGGCGTGGACATCTCGATAAAGCTCTAAGCAAACACTCGACGAATATTCGTCAAACACTAGCTACTCAATAGGAAAGGCTACCAAAGATGCTCCAGGGATTCCTGGGAAAAAAGATTGGGATGACTCAAATCTTCCGTGAAGACGGAAGAGTAGTCCCCGTCACCGTAATCGAAGCTGGTCCTTGCGTCGTCACCCAGGTCAAGACCATGGAGATCGACGGCTACGAGGCGGTTCAGTTGGGCTACGGCGACGTCAAACGTCGCAACAAACCCCAAACCGGCCACCTTAAGAACAGTCGCCTCAGCCGCCATCTGCGCGAGGTTTCAACCGACGACACCAGCGATTTCGAGGTTGGCCAGACCATCGGCGTCGACATCTTCGAGGCCGGTGAAAAGGTCGACATCATAGGGACGTCCAAGGGCCGCGGCTTCGCCGGCGTGATGAAGCGCTGGGGATTCGGCGGCGGACCACGGACCCACGGTCAGTCGGATCGCGCCAGGGCTCCCGGCTCCATAGGCGGCGGCACAACCCCTGGTAAGGTCTACAAAGGGCTGAAGATGGGCGGGCATATGGGCAATCGCCGGATCACCGTCAAGGGACTGGAGATCGTCGAAATAGACACCGAACGAAACCTGCTAATGATCAAGGGCGGTATCCCCGGAGCGACGAACAGCCTGATCCAGATTCGGCGCAAGTAAAGAATATAGATGCAAATATCAGTTAAGAATCAAACTGGTGACGCCCTAGATAATATCGAACTAAACGACGCCGTCTTCGATGTCCCTATGAACCCTACCCTGGTCCACCAAGCTATGGTGATATACCAGGGTAACAAGCGCCACGGCACCAGTGACACCAAGACCAGGGCCCAGGTGTCCGGCGGTGGACGCAAGCCGTGGATCCAGAAGCACACGGGCCGGGCGCGCCAAGGCAGCACCAGGTCACCCCAGTGGCGTCACGGCGGCGTGGCCTTCGGACCCCACCCTCGCAGCTACCGGGCTGTACTGCCCAAGCGCATGAAGAGACAGGCATTGCGCTGTGTATTGTCCGAAAAAGCGCGCAAGGACCGATTGATCTGCCTGGACTCCACGTCCACCATCGACGGCAAGACTAAGTCCATGACCCAATTGCTGGAGAACCTGGCCATCGGCGGATCCGCGTTGGTCGTTACCAAAGGCACCGACCGTTCGGTCGTTTTGGCCGCTAATAACTTGACTAAAATATGGACCCTTCCGGTCCACCAACTAAACGCCCTAGAGTTGCTGTCCAAAGACATGGTAATCATGACCGTGGAAGCCGCTCGCTGGGTGGAAGAGACCCTGGCATCGGAACCTCACGGCAGAAGGGGCACCAAATGGACCGCCTTGTCTGCTGGAACGGCCGTTGCGAAGCCCGTAGTTGAAGAGATGGCAGAGCCCGTGGCTGACGCCGCTGCTGAAGTGCCAACTGAGGAAGCTGCTTCTGTAGAAACTACGGAAGCAGCTGTAGGATCACCTAC
>DCWQ01000004.1:57683-91363 GCA_002328185.1 Dehalococcoidia bacterium UBA2158 | reverse complement strand
GCTAGAACCGGTTTTTGGTCGATTGCTTAGGTGAGAGTTTTGCTCCTAGATTCCGGTAACTGTTGAGGAGGAGTAAGACATATCGCGGAGAAGCCGGATGCACAGACTGGCTTTCAATGCCAAAGTGGCCGCGGAGATGGTGAAGGATGAGGGCACAGTATCCCAGCAGGCCACAAGTTAGAAGGTCATCTCGTGCAGGCCAAGCGTGAAATAAGTCGATGGAGAGGCAGGGGTTTCGGGTGGATGTTTCGTCAAATGCATTATGCTGGGATTGACGACCAAATTTCGGTAACAGGGTAGAACTGGACGGGTTAGTAGGTAAATAGACCAGCCATTTTAGAGATGAAATGAGATTAGACGTGATGCGCTGTCACGGGTTACGACGGCCGACGTCGGGCTCAAAAATCGACATTGCCGAAGAATAATTAGACAACATCACCCATTCTTGGAATACATTTTTAAATTAATCTAAAGTGACTCTTAATAGCAGGTTTTTTTGTGTTTACCGACCACGGGGAAATAGACAAGGTACCGAGTGATTATATTCGCGTTGCTGAAAGACACGGTTAACAAGGGAACGAGATGAGATTACTTCGCCAGAGTAATAGTATCTACCGCGGCTGGTGGCTAGCTGGGCTAGGCGCGGTTGTCATGGCGCTGGGGACTGTCCCCTTATTTCAAGGCATGCCTGTCTGGAATCCAGTACTGAGAAACGCGTTTGGCTGGACCGCGGGGCAGATGTCTTGGGCATTCGCTGTAACTCGGATCGAAGGAGGTCTTCTTGGGCCGTTAGAAGGACTACTTATAGAACGTTTAGGTCCTCGTCGGATGGTCGCAATCGGCCTGCCGATTCTGGGTGCCGGTTTTATAATCCTGAGCCAAACATCCGAACTTTGGCACCTCTACGCATCTTTCGGGATAATGAGCTTTGGAGCAGCCTTAGGCGGCTGGCTACCTATGATGACCGTTATGAACCACTGGTTCGTCCGCAAGAAGACGAGGGCTATGGCGGTTGTCATGGAAGGTTTTGCTGTCGGAGGAATCGGTATACCTTTCCTCTTAGCTTGGTGTATAGGAGGAACTGATCCAAATATCTCCGAGAGATTCGGTTGGAGCACAACCGCTCTTGGCGTGGGCGTCACGATAATAGTATTTGCCTTACCCCTTGCTTGGTTGGTACGAAATAGGCCAGAAGAAGTCGGGTTACGTCCGGATGGAGATAAAGATGACGGATCTGAAGATCTGACTGGTTCAAACCCTCCCGAGACTCCAAAAATAGAGCCGGTCGGTTATTCCTGGCAGCTAGCCATAAGGACTCGCACATTCTGGTTGATCAGCTTCGGCCATGCATGCTCATCTATCGTCATAGTCAGCATCATGGTGCATCTAGGATTACTTCTAGACGACAGGGGCTACTCCTTGCCCACGATCAGCGCCATCGTCGGTACGTATACTGGTGTTAACGCGATATTCATCTTGATCGGCGGTTATCTGGGCGACCGTGTGCCGATACGGTACGCAGCATTCGGGTTCTCGGCTATACAGTCGATTGCAGTAGTAATATTGATCTTTAACGACGGTATCGGGATGGCGTATCTGTTCGCGGTTATCTTAGGGATCGGATTCGGGGGCCGAACCCCTGTTACGACATCTATCAGAGGTGTCTATTTCGGTCGTAAGGCGTTCGCCGCTATAACCGGTATGTCTATGGTGCCTATGAATGTCATGTTATTTGCAGCGCCGCTTTTCGCCGGTTATATGCGAGACAGCACAGGTTCATACACCATCCCATTCTTAACCATTGCCATCGTTTGCATGCTCGGATCTTGTTTATTCTTGCTTTTAGGGAATCCGCCCACGTTTCTTGAACCAGACCGGTCTTCCCAACACTAAGACCTTCACGCTCCGGCTGCCGATCCCCCTACCCTCTACGTACCCCGCCCCGGGTGGTCTTCCGGGGGTGAGGTGTTTGGACTCCTGGTGCGGCATGGTCAGAACGTGGTAAAACGAAATGGCTGAAACATAGAAATTGTAATGAAGCGAAATCCTCCTTGATGGACTTTGACGATTGGTCACATATAAGCCTACAAATGCTAGGTATTGGTGCGTTGTTGACTTGGAATGTACCGGCCTTGAGCCGGAAAGGCATGAAATCATCCAGATTGCCCGGGTAGTAATAGACACCGTAGAAAAAACCATAATCCCCGGCCTGACGACGTCCGAGTACATTCTACCCACACGCTGGTATCAACGCGATCACGCGGCGATGAAAGTCAATGAGCTCACCATCGAAAAGCTTCAAGCCGAGGGGATCTCAGCAAAGCTGGCATTGAGAGACTTCGGCAGTGGGGTGAATTGGAGCGAAACGGTACTTGCTGCTTGGGGTGTGGACTTCGAGACCAAGTTTCTCCGGGATGCATTTCGGCGTATCGACAGGGTGGTACCATTCACTTTCAAGGTGATCGACCTACGTAGCCTAGGCCATCTCCCGCGAGCGAAGCTGGGTTTCACGGATTATATGGGTCTAGGTGAATCGTGCGATTATTACGGCGTCTCCTTCGATAGTGGCAAGGCCCACGATGCCCTTTATGACGCCACTAAGACGGCAGAGTTGGCCTTGGCGTTGTTGAAGTTGGACTAATTACGTCCACCTTCCACAAGTTGATTTGGTATAAGACGAGGGTGATAAATGGCCTCACCGGAACAGCGCATAGAACTGGTTAAGTCAGAATCTCAACGGATCCTGCATTACCTCGAAGGCCTTTCAGATGGAGATTTGATCCGAACCAGTGCTTGCGATGCCTGAGAGGTCGGAGACGTGGTGGCCCACTTAGCAGCCGCCGTTGATTTATATGAAGCAGCCATCTCCAAAGGCATCACAGGGGATTCAAATCCGCCCGAAGGTTTATCTGCGGCAGGCGTAAGTTCTTTGATGACCCGGTTGGATGAGAATACCCAGCGGGTAATCAACCTGCGGCAAGATATGGGAGACCAGCTCTTAACCGCCTTTTCCAAAAGGTGCGAAGACTTGACCCAACTTCTCGAAGGTTTAGCCGACACGGATTGGCAAAAACCCTGCTACCATCCTGGAAAGGTGATTCCTGTTGCCACTTATGTGGACTTACGTCTGGCAGAGTTGGCCATTCACGAATGGGACATCCGCTCCAAGCTAGACGTATCGACCGAACTATCCGCCCTATGTCTTCCGGCGGTGATGGACTTTATCTCTGCGTTCGTGGTTGGGACTATGTTCCGACCAGGTATTGGTCAGACTGAAACGATTCGCTTCCGATTTGAGTTGACTGGAACGGTCCCTAGCAGCCATGACATAGTGGTGGAGAACAGAAACGCCCACATGGAATCAGCTCGAGAGGCGACACCTAACGTCACGTTCAGATGTGATACGGAAACGTTTGTCTTGGTTGCTTATGGCCGCATATCCCTGAACAAGGCCGAATCGGAAGGACGCTTGATTGTTAAAGGAGACCGTGAACTCGCTTCTTTATTCAGCAGTTAGCTATACACGACCTGGCATTGTCCCAGCGACGAATCCCCACTAACCACACCCCCACCGTCACCAGTACCCCACCCCCGGTGCCTTCCCGATGGACCCCCTTAGATTAGTGCTCTAGGATACGATGGCGATCTTGCCAACTTCTTCATATCTATCAAATAGCAAAGGCCCCGGCTTATCACCGGGGCCTTTTTACGCCTGAAATTGATAGGAGGTTGAAAATTGGTGGGCATTTGGTGGGCATTTCTCGGTTATCGACCTCTGTGATTTTCCGAAATCTGCTTGATTTAGCCTCTAAAAAATGGAGCCGGTGATGGGAATCGAACCCGCGACCTGCTGTTTACGAAACAGCTGCTCTACCACTGAGCTACACCGGCCTGATGATGACGGCAACCAGTCGAGTAACTGGGGTTGACTCAGCAATTATCTTAGCATACGGCCGTGCCTGTAGACCCCGTAAACAATACTGTTTCTTGGCGGCAGGCCAGCTACCAGGAATAGGACTTGCTCGCTATGTCGGCACCCTCGCGCATGGCGGCCAACTTCAGCCAAACTATGTCCTTGTCCACCCGGTTGGAGCCTGCCGAAGTGTCGAAACCGCAGTCGGTCCCGGCCATGACTCGGCTGGGGTCGCCGCCCGCCGCACCCACCGCCCGCCGCAGCCGGTCGGCAACAACCTCCGGGTGCTCCACGTAGTTGGTCTTGGTGTCGATCACCCCCGCCACCAGCAGCATGTGCTCCGGCAGGGGATATTGCTGGTACACCTTGTACTCGTGGGCGTGACGGGGGTTGGCCATCTCCATCACCAGCGCGCCGACATTGGCCTCGTAGACCAGCGGGAGGATGTCCTCTAAGGGCACGTCGTAGTGGTGGGGGCCTTCAGTGTTGCCCCAGCAGACGTGGAGCCGCACCTGTTCCCTAGAGATGTTGCGAATGGCGTGATTGATTGCCTTGATGTGCAGCGCCACGACATCCTGGAAAACCTCGATGGGGTCATCCTGATAGGCCACATGGCGTTCCATGGCCAGGTCCGGGCAGTCCAATTGCAGCACCACCCCCGCAGCCGTGATGAGCTCGTACTCCTTGCGCATCTCCTCGGCCAGGGCCATGACGTATTCTTCGTAGCTGGCGTAATGGATGTTTTCCATGGTGAGGGCGATTATTCCCGGCGACGCCGCGCTCATAAACATGTCTTGGTGGGACGCGCCGGCCTCAGTCACCCAGTTGACCAGACCGGCCAACTCGCGCTCCGCCAAGTCGGGACGCTGGTATTCCAGGGGGCCGGTGCATTGTGGAACGTCCCGCATCAGTTGCACCACTCGGGGCCGGGCGATGTTGGGGAACTCGTTCTGGTCCTTGTGCCCACGCCTGGTCCAGGAGCCGCCGAACCCGGCCATCCGCTGGGTCACGTAGGTGGAGAAGCTCACTCGCGACTGCTCGCCGCTGTTGATCACGTCCACCCCGGCCTCCGCCTGCTTGCAGATGACCTCCAGGGTTGATGCATCGGCCAGGCGTTCCAGGGCGAGTTCATCCACTGGTTCGCCGCGGGACACGGCGCCGAGCAGCTCCACCAATCCGTCAGGACGGGGAAGGCTGCCGGTGTGGGTGGTGAAGATGCGGCCTTCGCTTTGTTTCATGGCGGTTTCCTTTCGACTAGTGGCGGGGTTGAGTTAGGTTGGGTGAGAGCAGTTCACCCGCATCTCCGACACAGTTGTGAGTCTAGACTTCGTCGAACCTAACCTTCCCCCTCGAGGGGGGAGGGATTATTTCTCTGCGACAGAGTCGGATGTTAATCGAAACGGCTGGGGCGGTAGTCTGCCAGGAGGTCTACGTTGGCGCCGTCTACGATCTCCATGGTGGCCATCTGGGCCATCATGGGCGCCAGTGTCACTCCGCTGTGGGTTAACGCCAGGTAGACGTTGGGGGCTTTGGGCGAGAAGCCGATCACCGGAAACCCGTCAAGAGGCATGGGACGGTAGCCCACAGACACAGGGACGGCCGACGCTCCCTTCAGGCCTGGAACATACTCCGCTGCCCGGGCCAACAGTTCATCGGCGTGGAGCTGGGTATCGTTTCTGGCCAGGCTCTCTTGGGTTCCCTCGCCAATCAAGGCCGAGCCGTCCAGGCACTGGCGCAAGTGGATCTCGGGCCTGCCGGACTCCAAGGGCGGAGCGTACACCACCGACACGTGTGTCAGCAATGGCTGCGAGATGGGGTTGGTGCGGATAACCACGCCTGGGCTGTCCTGCTGGGGGATGGTTATCCCGGCCATGGCGGCCAGTTGTGTGTTGTCGACGCCGCCGGCCAGCACGACTACATCGGCGGCGATGGTCTCACCTCCGGCCACAACCGTGGCGGAGCTTGAGTCCACTTTCAGGCTGGATACCTCGGTCTCGAGCTCGACCGACGCGCCGTGTTTGGTGGCGGCCTTGATGCAGGCCTCGGCGGCAACCGTTGGCTCGACCATGCCGTCCAATTCGCAGTAGATCGCGGCCGTCACGGTTCCAGGGGTTAGACCAGGCTCAAGTTGGGCCATCTGTACGCCGTCGAGCATCTGGCAAGGATAGCCCCAGGCCTGGAGTTGGGCGGCGCGGGACTCCAGCTCTTTAGCGCTCTCGCCCGTGGCGACCCATTCCATCTGACCGCCCCACCGGAGCCCCACATCGGTATCAAAGTCCTTGGCGAACCGGTCCCACATGCCCAGTGAGCGCCGGTTGAAGTTGTGGTACGAGACTGGGTGCTTGGCGGTGGCATTGATCCAGGCGAAGGAGTGGCTGGTGGCCCCGCCGCCGGGCCTGCCTCGGTCGATCACAGTCACGGCGGCGCCGCGTTTGGCCAGGGAATAAGCGATGGCCGCCCCGACGATTCCGGCGCCGACGACGGTGATGTTGAGTTGCTTCTTAGAGGGGCCGGTTGACATAAACAATCCTCATGCTGGTTGGACAAATCGACCCTATTATCCGGTCTAGGGTGCGGAAGACTCAAGGGGTGGCGCCAGCAGATTGAGGCTGGCAAAGCTTGATTACGGAAAGCCGGTCTAATTTCGATGCGGCTATCTTTAATCCTACTGCAACATTGAAAATATGGAACATAGAACCGGAACTCCCTCAGCCCTTGCCTATAAGTTCTAACTGGGAACCCCCCTTGGGGTAGATATCCGTTCATAGGCGAAGCAGCCAAGTTTTGATACACGGCACCAAGAACACAAGATAGTCCATATCTTGAAATCAGCCATGACGACGGCTAACCGTCTCCGCCAGAACTAACGGCGAGTCAGCCAAGATAGTGGTTTCGGACATGGGAAGCGCTATCTCCCCGGAGACCATCGAAAAGATCTTCGACCCGCTATACACAGAAAAATCGAGTGGGACTGGGCTGGGCTTGGCAATCTGCCACGAAGTGATCAGCAATGATCATGGCACAATCTCAGTCGAAAGTGAGATCGGCCGAGGCACTTCCTTCACCACCTGCATCCCATTTGCGACCCAAGACGACGCCCGGTCGGAAAGGTCGGTGGCAGCCTAGCTCGGGGAAGAAACTACAGGGCTTTCGCCTAGGTCCGCCCCTCAACCTTGGCATGTTCCCAGCCAGCCAAGTCGGCGTGATAGCCTCGCATCTCGTTGGAAAGCACTTCGATGAAGTTCCGCACAGCCTGACCCAGGAACTTCCCCTTCAGCGTGCAGACACCGATCACCGAGGACTCGAAGATGTGATCCAGGCGCACCACTCCCAGGCGGTCATGGTCCTGCTGATGGAGGGTGAAATCGGCGCAGACTGCCACCCCCATCCCCGTCTCGACGTAGCGTTTGATGGACTCAGTGTCGTCCAAGGCCAGCACTACGTCCCAAGTCACGCCTTGGTTCCTGAGTTCCTGCTCTACCTTTTGGCGGGTTAGGCTTTCGGGCCCAGAGAGAATCAGCGGCCAGGGAGCCAGGTCGTTCAGAGTGAATTCGGTCCGTTCCAGCAATGGATGCCCCAGTGGGGTCATCAGCACAACGTCAAACTTAAACAACTCTTGGAATTCCAGGGCCGGGTCATCCAAAGGCGGCGGGGCGCAGAATGCCAAATCAACCTCACCGGACCTAACCAGGCGCAGCAGCGGAGTGTACGGCCGGGCCAAAAGCTGTATGCGCACGTCAGGATAAGTGTTTCTGAACACCTGGATACCCGGCGGAAGGTGGTGTATCACCAGGTCTGGGTAAGCGCCCACCACGAATGACCCACGGCGTTCGCTGTAGTCCATCTGCGTCTTGAGAGCATCCACAGCCTGAACCACCGGGGTAACCAGTTCCAAAAGGATGAAACCCTCGGACGTAAGCTGAATTGGCCTTTTGATACGGTCGAAAAGGATGATCTCGAATTCGTCTTCCAGCTTGCGAAGGTGAGTGGTTACTGTTGGTTGGCCCAGTGCCAGTGTACGGGCCGCTTTAGAGACGCTTCGCAGCTGTGCAACGTGGTAAAAACTGACAAGCTGTCGTAATTCCATTTGGCATTGCCTCCCCAATGGGCATCACGACTGCCAATATAACATATCATCCAACATTAGGGTAGTAGGGCTGAAATACCCGCCAATTCCATTTGTTTTCACCGGTTTCGCTCGCGATTCCATCAGTTGGAAACGGGCTGAAACGAAGCTATAGTGGGCACCGTTAAAAGCCAGAATCGGAGAGCACCAGAGTGCGAAGAACGCTGGAAAGGCCGCAGAAGATCACCCCCGATGGCGATGATGGCTATTTTGAAGAGTTGACCAAGGCAATCTTCCGAGCTGGGTTTAGTTGGGCTGTGATACGGGAGAAGTGGGACAACTTTGTGGAAAGCTTCGACAAGTTCCAACTGCCCCGGGTGGCGTCTTACGGGCCCGACGACTTGGAACGCCTCTTCGAGGACCGCAGCATAGTTCGCAACCGTCGCAAGATAGTGGCGACGGTCGAGAACGCCCGCACGATGCGGTACTTCATAGCAGAGCACGGGTCGTTCTACGCCTACCTAAGGACCCTGGACCACCTGGATTACTACACTCGCGTCAAAGTGTTGACCCGCCCATTCATTGGATTGGGCCGAACCTCCGCCTTCGTGTTCCTACATTGCGTCAATGAGGAAACACCAGACTGGCAGGACAGGTAAGGCCAAGCTCAATACCGGCGGTTTAGCTTAACGGCCTTCTTTGATCCAGTCGGCCACCTTCTCGCCGATCATGATCACCGTGGCGTTGGTGTTGGCACGGATGCAGTCCGGCATCACCGACGCGTCGGCAACTCGCAGGCCTTCGATCCCACGCACGCGGCAGAACTGGTCTACCACCGTCATCGGGTCGGATTCGGGACCCATCTTGCAGGTGCCGGAGATATGGTGCGATGTTCCAGTGTTGCGCATCAGCCAGGCGTTCAACGTCTCATCGGAGACCAGGTCTGGCTCGGTGGGATTCACTAGGTCCAGGAGGATGCTGTTGAAGCTGGCCTGCTCGCATATCTGGATGCATAGCCGCACCGCCTCCCGCATGCGCCTCCGGTCTTCCTCTTCCTCGTAGTAGTTGTAGTTCAAGAAAGGTTGCACATGGGGGTCAGTGGAGGTCAGCTTCAATTCGCCCTTGCCCAGGGCTAGCTGCAGGCTGGCGCTGAGCCCGATGTAGTTCTCATCGTCGTCGATTTCAACCTGGGCGGGCCGGTGCTCGCTGGTCATCAGCATTGGGCTGATCTGCATGTCGTTGCGGACGTTGGAGTTCTCAACGGTATAGCGCAGTCCCACCTGGATGACCGGTGCCTGGACATCGGGCCGGTCTCCGGTGGCCCGGTACAAAACGGCGACGGATGGATGGTCGCGCAGGTTCTGGCCAACTCCCGGAGTGTCTTGGACCACGTCTATCCCCAGTGAATTCAGGTGATCCGCCGGCCCGACGCCCGAGAGCATCAGCAGTTGAGGCGAAGCAACCGCCCCGCTGCAGACGATGATCTGGTCTCCCTCCACGGTAAATACCTCGCCGCCGCTTTCGGCTTCGATGCTCACGGCGCGATTGCCGTCGAACAATATTCGCCGGGCGGTGACGCTGCCACGAATGTTGAAATTCAACCGGTGCCGGGCCATGTCCAAGTAATTCAGGGCCATGCTCATGCGCACGCCGTCGATGGTGTTCCTGGCCCTGGGCGAGACGCCGCTGGAGTCCGGATGGTTCATGTCTTCGTCGATCTCGTATCCAATGGCCACGCAAGCTTGTTCAAAAGCACTGGCGTAGGGCAGCCACTCGCTACGGGGATAACGCTTTACCGGCACCGGACCCTCAGTGCCGTGGAAATCGCCACCGAAGTCCAAGTCGGTTTCAAGTTTATTGAAGTAGGGGAGGACTTTGGTGAAGGCCCATTCGTCGTTGCCCATCTCCGCCCAGTTATCGTAGTCCTCGGGGATGCCCCGGAAGAGCACCTGGCCGTTGATGGCGCTGGAGCCGCCGGTCGCCTTGCCCCTGGGGATGGTCAGGTTTGGCTGCTCCGGAGTCACCTGGGCCACGTAATCCCAACTGTGGGGTCCGTAGGCCGATAACCACACGTTGTTGCCGTACTTTATGTCTTCCGGAAGTTGCTCAAAGTTTGGGTAGTCCGGGCCCGCTTCCAGCAACAGGACCGACTTGAACGGGTCTTCGGACAAACGAGTTGCGATGGTGCATCCTGCCGACCCACCGCCCACCACGATGTAGTCGTATTTCATGGTCTAGCCCTCCTGAAATTTCGCTGAGTTAAGGCGATGCCCAGCCTCGCTCCAGAATGATGCAATCGCAGGCTGGAAGAATACGCCCCTGGATTTAATCAGCACATGATAGTACAAGCGGAGAGCTAACGCACGCAGGCCAATTGGGGTTTCAGCGACGGGGAGGGAGGGGTAGCAACTTTATTCCAGTTCTATCAGAGGATCGTTGGTTCGGACGGTATCCATGGGCTGAACCAGGACCTCTTTGACCACGCCGTCGCGGGTGGTCCGGATGCTTTGTTCCATCTTCATGGCCTCGACCACGCACACTTCTTGACCGGCGGTGACCTGGTCGGCAGGCCGTACCAGGATCGAGATGACCCGTCCGGATAGAGGGGAAGTGATGACGTTTTCTGGCCCGACTGCTGCAGAGCTACGGGTAGGCGGAGGTGGGACCATTATGCCAGGGGTTTGGGTCCTGCCGCGGCGGGGGCGTGCCGGGGGTGTCGTGGGCAGGCCTTCGACTTCCACCAGGAAAACTTCGCCTTCGACGGTGACCTCGACCGGGGAGTGGGCCAGTTCACTGACTTCGACGTTGTACCAGTTCTCCCCAACCTTGATCCGGAGAGTGGTTACTGCCAACCCCGGTTCCCCAATGTCCGGGAGAGGAGTTGCTCCCGGCGCCCGTACAAGCGCCAGGGGCTGTAGGCAGGCGGCGCCACGGGC
Organism: Dehalococcoidia bacterium UBA2158; assembly: GCA_002328185.1. Lineage (GTDB taxonomy): Bacteria > Chloroflexota > Dehalococcoidia > Lucifugimonadales > UBA3495 > UBA9611. The sequence goes on along the minus strand of DCWQ01000004.1, from coordinate 80,448 downwards.
TGGGCGAATTTAAGGGCCATAGCGAGGGAGACGCCGATGGCAGCGGCCATCTCTCGCTCGCTGTTTTCGTGTCCGTTAGTCTGCCCGTTTTTGTGCCCGTTGCCGTTCTTATGCATCTTTCCATTGGCGCATTTGTCGAGAGCGCGAGTCTTGAATTCTTCCAGCCAGATGGGCATGGAGCCAGTGTGGTGCGTGGCGGCTGCGAATTCCATGGTGGCCAGTACGTTCCGCAGCAATGGGACGTTGAGCTTGACGCCTTCCACCCGGAACTCCAGGAGGGCCTTTTGCAGGGTTTTTATCGCTTGGTTCCGATCCTCCCCCCAGGCCATTATCTTGGCCATCAGAGGTTCGTAGTCTAACCCAACAGTATACCCGTTGCAAAGCGCGGAATCGATACGGATGTGCTCGCCCTCAGGCCGATGCAGGTCAGTGACGTCGCCGGCGTCGGGCATGAAAGTATCGGGGTCTTCGGGGTAGACTCGGACCTCGATGGCATGTCCGTTGACCGAGACATCTTCCTGGCTGATGGGCAGCTTTTCTCCGGCGGCCACCCGTATTTGCAGTTCCACCAGGTCCAACCCGGTCACCATCTCGGTGACGCCGTGCTCCACCTGGAGCCGTGTGTTCATCTCCAAAAAGAAGACGCTGCCGTCGGTGGACACCAGAAACTCGACGGTGCCCAAGCTGGAATAACCGATGAAATTACCCAGTTTGGCCGCCAGACTGCAGACCCGCCGGCGTAATCTAGGCGTCAATTTGGCCGTGGAGGGGGTTTCTTCCACCAGTTTCTGGTTGCGCCGCTGCACGGAGCAGTCACGTTCGTAGAGGTGGACCAGGTTGCCGTGCTGGTCGCCGAGAAGCTGGACTTCGATGTGGGAAGCGTCTTTCAGGTATCTTTCGAAGAACAGACGGGAGCTGCCGAAAGCGCTCTCGGCGATCTGTCGGGTGCGGTCGATCAGCGGCATCAATTCTTCTTGGGACTCGATGATGTGGATGCCGATACCGCCGCCGCCATCGACTGCTTTGACCATCAGCGGGAATCCCAGTTCCCAGGCTTTGGTCGATGCGTTTTCGTTGGCCACGGCGTCGTCGGTTCCTGGGAGGATGGGGAGGCCGGCCTTGCGGGCCAGCTTGCGGGAGCGCATCTTGTCTCCCATCTGCTCCACTACATTCGCCTCGGGCCCAATAAAACAAATACCCGCCTCTTGGCAGAGACGGGCGAATTCAGCATTTTCAGAGAGGAAACCGTAGCCGGGGTGAATGGCCTGGGCGCCTGACGCATAGGCGGCGTCCAGAATCTTGGCCATGTTTAGATAGCTGTCATGAGGAGGAGCTTCTCCAACCAAGTAGGCCTCGTCGGCCTGCTTGACGTGGAGAGCGTCCTGGTCGGCCGTCGAGTAGATAGCGACGGTCTTTATGCCCAACCTCTGACAGGTGCGGATGATCCGGCAGGCGATCTCGCCCCGGTTGGCAATCAATATCTTGGTAAACATAATTTACCCTTTGTATCAAGGAACGGTAACCCTATTTTTAGGAGTGAATCCACAGGCCCCGCTCAAAAAATGGCCCTTAGGCCCTAGATATATACCTCAGGAAGGGACTCATTGTTAAGGCGTTCCAAGAACGAGTTAGAGCGAATTTCCTTACCCAACCAGTAGCTTACGGTGGTGGAAAGCAGGCTTTTTAGCTCGGCGGCGAGGCTGTCGTCCAGGGACAATTTGCAGGCCGCGGCAATGTCGCTCCGGTCCAAAAGGCGGAGCACTTTTAAGGCGCGAAGGGAGAGAAGGCGAAGATGGGCGTCTTCGGGGTTGCAGTCCAGGCATAGCGTGCCGCCCACGTTGGGGCTGAACCGGTGGGCGTCGGGCTCCAATTCCGCCCGGCACTCCACGCAGTGGTACAATTCCGGCATCAGTCCGGACACCTGCAATAGGTGGAATTCGAAGAAACGCAAGGGCATGTCCGATTCCGGGTCGGTCTCGATGGCCAAGAGTGTTTCGATCATCAGCCGGTACAGTTCCGGATTGGCGCTGTCCTCAGCCCCGAACCCGTCCACCAACTCGGCCAGATACAGGCCCTTGGTGATGCCTGTCAGGTCTTCTTTCAGCTTGGAGAAACTCTGAACCACCTCCGCCTGGGAGATTATGTCCATGCTGCGGCCGTGGGCCATCGACATTCTCATCAGGGTCAGCGGCTCCAAGTGTCCCACTAGCTTGCTGGTCGAACGCCGTGCCCCTTTGCCCACAGCCCTGACCTTCCCCTGGTCCCTGGTGAACATGGTGACCAGCAGGTCGGCCTCACCCAACGGCGTATAGCTGAGGATGATGGCTTCGCAGCGATAAGTCCTGGGAGGGGCCATAGGTCCAGCTCCGGATTAATCTCGTGCCTTAGATCTCTTGACGACCCTGGAATGCGCGGGTCAACGTCGTCTCGTCGGTATATTCCAATGATCCGCCCACGGGCAGGCCCCTGGCAAGGTGGGTGACCTTGAGGTCGTCCCGGCCCTGATGCCGGCGGATGTACATGGCCGTCGCTTCGCCTTCCAGGGTTGGATTGGTGGCCACGACCATCTCAGCGATGTCCGGCTGGTCCAGCCTGGAAAATAGCTCCCTCAGCTTTAGCTGGTCGGGACCAACCCCGCGGATCGGTGAGATGACGCCGTGGAGCACGTGGTACAAGCCCCGGAAGGTGCGGGTGCGCTCCATGGCCAGGACGTCCAGGGGGTCTTCAACCACGCAGATGATGGTGCGGTCGCGGCGAGGGTCGGAGCAAACCTGGCACGGCGATGCGTCGGTCAGATTCTGGCACTCCTCGCAAAAAACGATGTTTTGTTTAACCGAGGTCACAGCGTCGGCCAAGGCGTAGGCCTCTTCGTCGGGCAGCCGGATGATGTAGTACGCCAGACGCTGGGCGCTCTTGGGACCAATGCCCGGCAGCCGGTTCAGTTCCTGCACCAGCCGGGACAAAGAAGGGGATGCTCCGGAGATGTTCTCTTGAGTCATTTATCGAGTGCGCCGCCAGTATATCCCTAAAGTCCCGGGATGTTCATGCCGCCGGTGACTACGCTCATCTTCTGGGCGGCGAGTTCCTGGGCTTTGGTGGAAGCATCGTTGACTGCGGCCAGGATCATGTCCTGGAGCAAGTCCACTTCTTCGGCGGCCTCGGGCTCGATGGTCACCGACTCCACGATCTGCTTGCCGGTCATGACCACTTTCACCGCGCCGCCACCGGCGCTTCCCTCAACTGTGAGGGCCTCCAGTTCTACCTGGATCTTCTGCAGTTGGGCCAGTTGCTTCTGGGCCTGACGCATCATGTTTCGGTTCATTCTTCGATCTCCTCTAGGACTCTGGCGCCCATGCCCAAGGCAGTGCGGACCAGGGAACTCTGTTGGGCGGTTTTCGCTGTGTTGGCGGTAGCCCCGCCCCCATTGGCCATGCCGATGCGGAGTTCGTAGGCCGTCCCGAACGCTTCGGAAACGGCATCGCTCACCTGATGGCGGGAGCCGGGGTCGTCCATCTCTTCCTGCATCCGCTCCAGGTTGGCCTTGTTGGAGAATCCCAACACCAGGGTGTTGCCATCCAGAGAGACAGCGTTGGCCTTGCAGTCACGAAGCAGGGCCCCCAAGTTGTATTTCTTGCCCTTGAGACGGCCAAGGACCTTGAGCGCAGCCAGCCATTGGACTCCAAGTTCGGATATCGGGCCGGTGTCCGGCGCTGGGCGGCGGCCGGTGGGCTGCGGCGGAGCCGTGGCGGCGGGTCTTTCCGCGGCTGGGCGTGCGCCTTCCGGAGCCTGTCGCTGTGCCAGCGGTTGACCGGCGGCCGCCCGGTTGGTTCGGGCCGGGGCTTGAGCCGGGGCTGGAGTCCGAGCAGGTTGCGCAGCCGGAGCGGCGGTGGCCGCCGGAGAGGCATTGTCTTCGCAGATCTCCACCACCGCCAACTCCAACGGGAGTGTAGACGGCGCGTCGTAACGCATGTTGACGTCGCCCCAAGTCTTTAGCGCCCTAACGATGCGCCACGTCGGCAGGTTTCCGACCAGTTCCTTTAGTTGGGCGGTAACGTCCTCAGGAAGGTCCACGGCGTCTTCAGAGCCCCATTGCAGGTGCATAACGGCCCGGAGCAACTCTATGGTCTGTTTGTGCAATTGGCGTAAGTCTGTGCCGCCCCAAGCGGCCCGGTTCACCGCCGTTAAAGCGGCTGAGGTGTTGCCCATGAGCAGATATTTGACCAATTCTAGGGAACTCTCGCCGTTGTCCAGGCCCAGCAGTTCTTCGACCTGTCTAATTGTTACGCCTCCAGCGGCCGAGACCACCAATTGTTCCAGCAGGTTCTCCGCATCCCGCAGGCTGCCTCCGGCGTGGCGTGCCACCAGGCGTATCGCCTCGGGATCGACGTTCACCCCCTCGGCCTCGGTGATGTCGGTCAGACGGCCGTAGATCAACTCCGAGCCGATGCGCCTAAAATCGAAGCGCTGGCAGCGCGAGATAATCGTCGGCAGAATCCGGTGAGCTTCGGTGGTGCATAGGACGAAGATGACGTGGGGCGGCGGCTCTTCCAGCGTCTTCAGGAAGGCGTTGGAGGCTGCGTCGGTTAGCATGTGGGCTTCGTCGATGATATAAACCTTGCGCTGACCCTGGGCCGGGGCAAAGTTCACTTTCTCCCGGATGTCGCGTATCTCGTCGATGCCCCGGTTGCTGGCGGCGTCCAGCTCGATGATGTCCATGAACTGACCGCCGTTGATCGACCGGCAGTTGGAGCAGGTGTCGCAGGGGTCGGCGTCCTGAACGTCGAGGCAGTTCACGGCCTTGGCTATGATGCGGGCGGTGGTGGTCTTGCCGCTGCCTCTGGGGCCGCAGAACAAGTAGGAGTGGGAGACCCGGCCCTGTTTGATCGACTGGCGCAGTGTGCTGGAGACGTGCTCCTGCCCGACCAACTGACTGAAGCTGGAAGGCCGCCACTTGCGGTAGAAGACCTGGGCGGCGGAAGCAGGGTTGGTTATCGTCTGGCCGGTCATTACAGTCGGGTCTCCATCATAGTTCGACTTGCCTAGCTTTCGATGTTAAGTGCTGCCAGGGCCGTACACTCTTTGGACTGCATCAGTTCCGTTTCTTCGGACTCCAGGTGGTTATGCCCAGTTAGATGTAGCACCCCATGTACTACCAGAAGGGCCAACTCATGTTCAAGGGGCGCGCCGCGCTCTTCCGCCTGACGTTGCGCCTGAGGGTAGGACACGATCACTTCTCCCAGGGGAGAAAGTTCGCCGAGTGGCATCACAAAGTCGAAGTCGTTCGTTTCGACCAAATCCCTCGGAGGTTCTTCTTCACCCTCCCAGTGGCCGGCGTGGTCCACCGAGAATGACAGCACATCGGTCACCTCGTCCAGCCCTCGAAACTGGGCGTTTAGGCCTTGAACGGTCTCGTCGTCGGTGATGAGCAGACTCATCTGCGCAGCATACGTCTCTTTCAGCGCCACATCCAGCGCCGCTTGGGCTATTCGCATCAGCCAATCTTCGGGGGAAGCGCCGGGAATATCCCCTAGGATGTCTTTGAGAATGCTGCTGGTGAAGGGTTCATCCACGGATAGGTAGACCTGACGGTCTTGTTGGCTTTTCAAATACGAATCTCGAGCCTGAGGCCAGGGTTTGGTTACCCGTTTTCGACCGTGAATCGAGGCTGAAGCAATGATAGCACGGTGGTTGGAACAGGGACAAGAACCGGCGCGCCTGGGGACATAACATTGGCTGGCCTGCGATGCGAGGGAGGCCATGGCTGAACCCCGGAGCGGTTGAACGCATCACATTGTTGCCTAGTTACGATTAAGGAGGTCCGGCATTGGCCAATCGTCGCAGAAGAAGAAACAACGCCAGGGTCTCGGCTGGGGCTCGTCAGGGCACTAAAAGGCAGCAGAAAATCCATGGAGTACGGTCTGGGAGCGCTGGCTGGCATCGTCGTCATAGTGGCGATAGTGATTGCAGTGCCCTCCAGCAGCGGCAGCAACGGTGAGGGAGAGCTAGCCCAGGACTTTGAGTTCGAAATGTTCCAGGGGATCAAAGAGATAGGCTTCGGCGAGGGCAACCCGGCCAGCCTCCACGGACTGGGCAGCAAACCCATGGTTTTGAACTTCTGGGCCGGGTTTTGCCCGCCGAGCCGAGATGCCCCAGTTCCAAGTGTTTTACGAGGATTTCAAAGACGATATCCAGTTGCTGGGCATTGATATTGGAATTCTTACCGGTCTGGGTTCCCACGGCGACCCCGATGACCTGCTACGGGAATTGGGCGTCAGGCATTGGGCAGGCTGGACCGACGACGGCAGCGTTCCCCCGCAAATTCGGTGTGACAGCCATGCCCACAACGGTTTTCGTTTCCTCCGATGGCACCATCATGGCGAAGAGCGTGGGCGCGATCGACGCCAACTTCCTGGCCAGGGCGTCTTAGGAGTTGCTGGCGGCCGAATTGGTAGGACCCAACGACCGATAAAGCTAGCAGGCTTTCCACACCTGGTGTTGGAATTCTTTGCCGACCAGGGTGTTGGCTGCAGCGCTCTCGATATCGATTGCGAAGCAATGGAATTCGTGCCCAATTGGTTGGTCGCCGATCTTCTGAAATAGAGCCTTCAGGTAGTCATGGCGCTCCTCGGGGTTCGTGATGTCCAAGGCCCGACCGTAGACCTTGAACTCGCCCTCCGATGCCACGCGGTCGGAAACGGGGTTGTGGACGCAGCAGCGGAGGTCTCGCAGCAAGTCGAGCGCCTTCTGGAACTGCCACATCATGCCCAGATAAAGCTGCCCGTTGAAAAACAGCGGCTCCACCGGCGATATCCAAGGGAACCCGTTCTTTCGCAGCGTAGCCAACATCACCAACCCGTGCAGGTCCAACCGTTCCTGCCCCAACGCGGCCAACTCCGAGTCCTGCTTCGCGAACTCTTGCCAGGTCATGTGGTGGCCTCCCATAAGCAAAAAACCCCGCAGCTGATACCGCAGGGTTATTTTTTTGCTGTTCTGGTACCCCGGATGGGCTTCGATCCCATGATCTCCACCTTGAAAGGGTGGCGTCCTAGGCCAGGCTAGACGACCGGGGCACAGGCGTATTCTACTATAGGCCATAGTCTATTGGTAGAAGGAAAATCGCGCGTTCCTAAAAGCTGACCGCTCGTTCCTACGGGTAGACAGCCAACGCTTCCAGAGAAGTTTCCTCCGGGAACCCGCACATCACGTTCATGTTCTGCACGGCTTGGCCGGCGGCCCCCTTGACCAGGTTGTCTAGGCAACTTATAACGATCATGCGTCCTGTGCGCTGGTCGACGGACGGGTGCACCAGGCACAGATTGTTGCCCAGAGTCTGCTTGGTCTGAGGAGGAGTCGCCACCACCCGCACGAACGGGTCGTCGGCGTAATAATCCCGGTACAGATTCAGGATCTTTTCCTGGCCTTCGTCCCCGATCCAGTTGCACGGGTCGGTCAGCGTCGCGTAGCACGAGCTCAAGATACCCCGGGTCATGGGGATTAGGTGGGTCAAGAAAGTCAGGTTCAGCGGTTTGCTGGACAGCGGTGCCAATTCCTGAGTGATCTCAGGAAGGTGACGGTGACCGTTCAGCGCGTAAGCGAAGACGTTCTCGTTCACCTCGGAGAAATGGTTGGTCATGTTCAGGCTTCGGCCGCCGCCCGACACCCCCGACTTACTATCAACGATGATGTCCTGGGTGATGATCCCCTCGGCAACCGCCGGTGCCAGGCCTAAGATGGCGCTGGTTGGGTAGCAACCAGGGTTGGCGACCAACCGGGAAGTCCTAACGTCGTCGCGATGAAGCTCTGTAAGGCCATATACGGCGTCTTCAAGGTACGTCGGGTCTGGATGTTCAACTCCGTACCATTCCTGGTACTCATCGGCCTGCTTGAGGCGAAAATCTGCGCTGATGTCTACAACCTTCAGGCCCTGCTCCAAAACTGGGATGCAGGCCTCGGCGCTGGCTTTATGCGGCAAAGCCGAAAATACCAGGTCCAGGCTGCCGCTCAATTCCGGCTCGATCGTCAGATCCATGGCAGTCAAGTGGGGGAACACCTCATTCAGCTGCTGGCCAGCGGCGCTCCTGCCCGTGACCGAGGTTACTTCCACCTCAGGGTGACGGTAAAGAATGCGGGCCAACTCGCTGCCTGCGTAACCGGTGATGTTGATGATCCCTACTTTCATGTCGCCTACTCTTTAGTTTATGGGGTTTAGGACTGAGGAACGTGGGGTATGGGCGCGCCACGGGTCCCCGCTAAGTCTTGTTCTTCCTGGGCGGCCAACGTGGCCAGGTCTGCCTTGCTTATGAACTTATTGCGAGAGGGGCAGAGCCCACCAACCACGCACTCCGGGCAAAGGGGTCTCTGGGCCCGGCACACCTGGCGGCCGTGATTAATGTACGAAACGTGGAAGTTGAAAACCTCTTCAGGCTCGACTTTCTCTTCAAGTATATCGTGGGCCTTGTCCACGCTGACTTTTGAGCCGATGACGCCCAGGCGTTGGGACACCCGGTAGATGTGGGTATCTATGGCCATGGCCGGCATGCCCAAGGAGAAGCTTAGCACGATTCCAGCCGACTTTGGGCCGATGCCTGGTAACTGCCGGAGCCAGGCCTTAGCGTCGTTCAAAGGCATCTCTCGCAGGAACGACAGGTCCAGCGAGCCGTTCAACTCCAGGACGCGGTTCAAGACCTCTTTGATGCGGGGCGCCTTGATCTTGGCCAGGCCTCCGGGTGCTATGGCTGTCTCAATCTCGGGTATTGCCGCCGCCGCTACTTCATCCAAGGTCACGAAGCGTTCCATCAACCGCCGGTAGGCACGGCTGGAGTTGATGTCCGACGTGTGCTGGGAAAGGATGGTAAAGACCATCTCGTCGGTGGGCGGAAGGCGAGGCTCGTGTTCGAACGGGCCGTATTGCGCGGTCATCATGTCGATGGTCCGGGCGATGTCGGCCTTGCTCTTGGTTCTGGGAGTCCTTTTTTTTACTGTTGTCTTAGGCATGATTATCGTTCGTTTGGGTCGAGTAATATGATCGACGTGGGATAGGTCAAGATTCTAGCACCCTCCCGCCTAAAAATAAAAAAACCGGGAGGCTAAACCTCCCGGTTTTGATGCTCCAGTTTTGATGCTGTCAACCTAGAACAGGTGGCAAGTGAGCGTGTGCCCCGGAGAAACCTCGGTTAGCTGGGGCGTGTCCACGGCACAACGGTCCATGGCTGCAGGGCAACGGGGATGGAAGTAACAACCCGACGGTGGGTTGAGCGGCGAGGGAACCTCACCCTGGAGGATTATCTCCTCCTGTTCCATGTCCGGATGGGACGGCAACGCCGCCGACATCAGCGCCTTGGTGTACGGGTGGGACGGGTTCTCGAAGAGGTCTTGGACCGGAGAGAGCTCCACCACCTGGCCCAGGTACATGACCGCCACCCAGGTGCACATGTAGCGCACCGTGGCTAGGTCATGGGCGATGAGCATGTAGGAAACGTTGTATTCCGCCTGCAAGTCCTTCAGCAGGTTCATGATCTGTGCCCGGATAGACACGTCCAAAGCCGAAACCGGCTCGTCAAGCACGATCGCCCTGGGGTTCAGGGCGAGCGCGCGGGCGATGGCCAGCCTCTGGCGTTGTCCGCCGGAGAACTCATGTGGGAACAGGTTGGAGTGGTACTCGTTCAGGCCCACATCATTCAGGAGTTTCATCACCCGTTCTTGCTGTTCTGCCCGGGTGATATCCCAGTTGATGACCATCGGCTCGGCGATGATGTCCTTGACCCTCATACGAGGGTTTAGCGAACTCCAAGGGTCTTGGAACACCGCTTGGACCGAGCTTCGGTACGATTTTCTGACGTCGGCTGTGGAGTTGTGAACGTCGTTCCCCTCAAATAGGATGCTGCCATCGGTGGGCTGCTCAAGCATAAGCATCATCTTGGCCGTGGTGCTTTTGCCACAGCCGGACTCACCCACGATCCCCAGGGTTTCACCCGCACGGAGTTCGAAGGAGATGTCGTCCACTGCCTTGATGTAGCCGGTGATCGTGGAGATCAACAATCCCTTGGTTACAGGGAAGTATTTCTTCAGGTTTACGGCCTCTAGGATCACCTGACCCGTCGGGGTCATTTGAGTAGTCGGTTCTAAAGTTGTCATTCTGTTGCCTTCCAACATGCCGCGATGTGGCCGTCAGATATTGTCGTGATATCAGGGTATTGTTCCTGGCACTTGTCCATCACAACCGGGCACCGGTCTGCGAAAGAGCAACCGATGGGCAGGTCATGAAGTGGCGGAGGCTGGCCCTCGATAGAGAACAACCGCTCGACGTCCTGGTCCATCTTCGGCACGGATGCCAAAAGAGCCTCAGTATAGGGATGGGATGGGTTGTTGAAGATATCCCGAACGCTGCCGTGCTCCACGATACGCCCGGCGTACATCACCGCTACGCGGTCGCACATCTTGGCGACAATGCCGAAGTCGTGGGTTATGAAGATGATTGAAAGATCAGAGTCCTTCTGGATGTCTTTCAACAGCTTCAAGTATTGGGCTTGAATCGTCACGTCTAGAGACGTGGTCGGCTCATCGGCGATCAGCACCTGGGGCTGACATGAGATGCCGATTGCTCCCACGACCCTCTGGCGCATACCGCCGCTCATCTGATGAGGGTAGTCCTTGGCCCGGACCTCAGCGGCAGGTATGTTCACTTTCCGCAACACCTCAAGGACTTTCTCCATAACTGTCCGTTTCGGTATGTCCTGATGGATCGTGATCGCCTCTTCAACCTGATTTCCGATGGAGAAAACCGGGTTCAAAGAGGTCATGGGGTCCTGAATAATCAGGGCGATCTTGCTTCCCCTAATCTGGGCCATCTCCTGCTCGGAGATGGGGATGATGTCTTCGCCGTCCAAAACTATCGACCCTGAGACTATGCGTCCCGGAGGGATGGGGATCAACCGCATCAGAGAGAGCATGGTTACGGACTTGCCACAACCGGACTCGCCCACGATGCCCAGGGTCTCGCCGCGGCGCAGGTCGAAGGATATCCCATCGACGGCTTTAACCGTCCCCCAGCGGGTCGTGAAGTACGTCCGCAGATCCTCGACCGATAGCACGGTCTCGGTATTGATTCTCGTATCAGTGGTGGCCATTAATTATTCTTGTCCCTTCATTTTGATGCGTTATTCACGTAGGAGCTTTTCGATCACTCCAGTTGGCGCAAGCGCGGGTCCAGAGTGTCTCGGAGCCAGTCGCCGAACAGGTTCAACGACATCACTGTAATCATGATTGCGAGGCCGGGGAAGGTGGAGATCCACCAAACGCCACCGGCCAACTTGTCGCGTCCGTCGGAAACCATTGAACCCCAAGCAGGCGTGGGCGGCGGGACTCCGGCACCCAGGAAGCTGAGTGTGGACTCCAGCAGAATCACGATGCCAACTTGAAGGGTCGCCACGACTATCAGGGTATTGATCGTGCCTGGAAAGATGTGTATGAACAGAATCCGTGGCGTTGAGGCCCCGGAGACTTTGGCCAGGGACACATAATCCATGTGCTTCAGTTGCAGCACTTCGCCCCTCACCTGGCGGGCGAATCTTGGCCATATAAACAAACAGAGCACGGTAACGATAATCCATAGCGATTGACCCAGCGTTATCACCAACACTAGGGCGATCAAGATCAACGGAATGGCCAACTTGATATCAACGAGACGCATAAGGAACTCGTCAACGAAGCCGCCGTACCAGCCTGCCGCCAGTCCCATCGATACGCCGATGGAACCGCCCACCGCCAAGGTGATGATGGACACTAATAACGAAATTCTAGCGCCATAGATCACTCGAGAGAGGACGTCCCGGCCCAGATGGTCGGTGCCTAGCAGGAACCTGGAGCTTCCCCCCGGCGTGATGAAGACCTCGATCTTGTCGCCGACCTGAGCGGCGGGATCGATCTCTTGGGCTTCGCTCAACGTGACACTGGTTCTCCTTTCGTTGATCGTCATTCTCTCAACGACAACTTTAGTCGATTTTTCCCCGCCGGACCAAGCCGGTGGGATGTTCCGCTCACGAAGTTCGCCACTTTCAGGGTCGTGGGGCGCGATAAGCGGCGCGAAAATACCGGCGAATACGACCAGTCCCAAAAGGAAAACCGGTACCACGGGCCAGCGCCTCAGCTTTCGGTAAACTTCGGCTGCTCGCGCACTCCGCGTAGGTGGCGCAATGACTATTCCCGTAAGATCTGCTGCCATCTCTTGCTCCTACTTCCTATGCGTACCGGCTAAGCGTACCGGATTCGTGGGTCAACATAGGCGTAGAGAACGTCTACGACGAATGCTGCCGTGATGTAAATCAATGTGAAGGTAATCACCACTCCCTGAAGCAGCGGGTAATCGAACGCGAATAACGCCTCGATGGCCAGTCTGCCTAGGCCGGGCCAAGCGAACACCGTTTCAACGACTAGGGAACCGGTAACCAGAGCGCCCATGGTTACCCCAGCGAAAGTCAGAGGCGGAATCAGGGCGTTCCTGAATGCGTGCTTCAAGATGATGCTCCGGGAGTTTACGCCCTTGGCCCGCGCCAGCTTGATGTACTCCGAGTCCATCACGTCCAGCATCGCCGAACGCACAAGTCGCAGGTTTGCAGCCGCGTAATACCATCCCAATGTCACGGCCGGCAGGATGATGCTATTCCAGTCCTGTTTGCCGTATGGCGGCACCCATCCCAGCTTCACTGCGAAGAAGAACATTATCATGATACCCAACCAAAAGGGCGGGGCGGACTGCCCGATGAGGGCGACAAATTTCCCGAATGCGTCTGCAAAGGTACCCCGTTTCACCGCAGATAAGATACCCAACGGTACCCCTACCAACAGAGAGAGAAAGAACGATACAGCGCCTAGCTGTAGCGTTGCCGGTGCACGCTCTAACACAACTTCAGTGACCGGGCGGCCTTCTCTGACAGATACCCCAAAGTCGCCTCGGACCGCGCCTTGAATAAACAGGCCATATTGCTGGTAGTAAGGCTTATCTAGGCCCAGAACCTCGCCCATGCGGTCCCAGTCTTCCTGGGTCGAATAATCGTCCAGGTAGATGTGCCTTGGGTCTCCAGATACCCTGCTCATTATGAAAATGATCAGAGAAACCGAAAGCAAGGTTACGAGAGCTAGAAGAAACCGGCGTACCAAATATTTCTGCATTTTATATAACCGTCAGTGCACTGGGTTGGGAAACTGAGTTCGCCTTTTCCTGTTTGCGATAGCTCGGATTGTCGCTACAACGATCCCCGCTATATTCGCCACCACAGCCGATCCTAAAGCTGTGTAATAGACCGGGGACACTGTGGGCTCGGCACAACATTCAATGTCTTGCGCCTCGCCATATAACAACCCGCCCCAGGAGCCGAGGATCCCGCCTCCCAAGACGGCTGCTGCTGTCAACAACAGAACTTTGCTGGTTTCGCGATCAAGGTGCAGCCAGGCTGCGAAAGCGCCCGTTCCCGCTCCGAATCCTGATCCGAAGAACAGGCATGCTTTCCAGGTATCGATCGATGACGCCCCGAAAAATATGTATAACGACCAAGCGACCCCTATTCCAATCATACTCAGGACGACGCCGAAAGCCACCCCTATTGCCGATCTCGCTATTGGAACCAGTATCGGTTCCAACTTCTCTCTTAAGTCCTTCTCGTAGGGATATTGCACCTAGTTTGGAACCTCTTGGATATTCATACGCTAAAAAGCGCAGTCTGAATCACTCCAGACGGTATTTAATTACCTCGTAATTTTATCAGGTCTACCAGGGTATCACGACCCCAAAACCGCTAGGCTGCCAGAGGTCACAAATATGACCTTCAGTGAGACGGGTGTCCAGGCACGAGCCACATCACTATAGAGGGACGGTTCGCCTGCCCCCAACAGGGAACTAGATATATACTATTGGCTTCGCCAAGTCAATAGGTCGAACCAACGAACCAAAAGTTATGAATCAGAGCGTGATTGAGGCTGAGTATCCGGGGTCTCTAGGACGCCGAAACAATCAGATTTCAGTGGAATAACCTCATTTGTCCCTGAGCAGGAGTTCCTCCAGGTATTACGGCTGGGGAAAACACAAACCGCCCGGCATGGGCCAAGAGTGAATCAACTTCACCCAAATCTCACACCGGGCAGCGATGGTATATTCTATGGACCGAGTTTAGCGAGGCTTTATGTACTCGAAACCATTAATCTGGCGGAGGTCTCCCTGTTTGACGAACCCAGTCCACGGAGCAATTTTCGGGCCGATAGGCCACACATTATCGACTGCATACAATCCAGTCTCCCCGAAGACTTCATCGATGTAGAATTTGGCGATCTGATCTTCGTATTTTGTGCGGTCGGCTACCGCCACAGATTTCTGACCCAACGGAATCAACTCTTCAGTGATGGGGTGCTCGGAGCCCCAACTGAAGTTTCCGCTATTTAGGAAGCTGGCCATCCCTTGGATTGGGGACAACCGCGGGCCTACATTGTGGCATGACATGCCCTCGTAGGTACGGGCAACCGCTGTGGGTCGGTAGGTGCCGTAAGGGACTCGCTGGAAGTCGACATCAATTCCTATCGCATCCCAGTACTGGGAGACGGCTTCACACGACTCCACCTCAGAAGGAGCGCCGCGGATTGCTGTAGTCAGCGTTGCCTTGAAACCATTAGGGTACCCGGCCTCAGCCAATAGGCTCTTGGCTCTGGCTGGGTCGTAAGGCCAGGCCTCGTCGGGAGATGGTAGGCGGTTCTCGAAGCCCATCCAATCCTTGAGAGTAATGGGGCGTCCGAACCCTTGCAGCATATTATCAACTATCGCTTGGCGGTCAATGGCAATCGACATCGCTAGTCGGACTGTGCGGGCCGTTGCCCATTCTGGGGAATTGATGTCACTGTTGGAAGACACCCATGGCAGGTCGGGGTTGTAGTTCGGCCACATTTCCCCTTGCACATTGGGCTTGCCAGTATCGCCATCTCGGGCTGCTACGTAGGTTTGACCGTAGAAGTTTACTCCAGCCTGTACGGCGTTGGGGACCTGCATCAATGTTGCTCCCTTGACCGATTCCACTTCCGATATGGAATCGAGGGCCATGACGAAGGTGTCTAAATTACCAGTCTTGAAACCGGCTACTCGGGCAGACTCTTCAGGGATCTCGTGGAAGAGTAGTTCCGCGAAAGCCGGAGTGACTCGCCAGTGGTCCTCCACTGCCTTCATCCTCCAGAATTCGCCGGTCTTGGCTTCATCGATTTCCCACGGGCCGGTGGCAGCGGTATTGAAGTTAGCTTCCTCTTCGCCTTTTTCATCCCATTGTTTCTTGCTAACCATCCAGGCCCCAACAGCGCGTGGGGTCGCGATCAATTCATAAATCGGTATCTCGGAAAAGGGCTGGCCCATATCGACTACCCAGGTATAGTCATCCGGGGTTGTCTGGTTGCCATCTTCCGCAAAAAACATCTTCGCGGCGTTGGCAGATCTGGCGTGTTTATCACTATCGGCGATTTGCTTGTGGGAGAATACGACGTCTTCGACGGTCATTTCTCCAAACCCTTTGTGGAACTGAACACCTTTCCGGATGTGGAAAGTCCAAGTCTGACCGTCTGCTGAGGTATCCCAACTCTCGGCCAGCATTGGCACAAGCGCCCCGCTGTCGAATCCAGCCATCCCTAGAGTTTCGGTAATAGGTATGGCGCTATTCAAGAATATCTGGGGGTTACCTATCAATTTGGGGTTACCAACGTAGGGTCCCAACTCTTTCTGACCTACCGTCAACGTCCCAGAGGGTTTGGGTATTGCAGTGGGAGCCTTGGTCGGGACGACAACCGCTGTTGCAGCCACCGGTGCAGCCGTCGGTGCAGCCGCCGGGATTGGCGTCGCAGTGGACGATGAGCCGCAGGCCAAGATGGCGGCCAACAATATAGCCAATGGCCCTAGGATCATAATCTTGGGGTTGTTCAACCAGTGCTTCAAAATAAGCTAACCTCCAATCGGTGTTTGAGATTGCAGTTGGCCGCTGCCCGGGAGGTACATTCCCGAACTCCAAGGGCAATTTGAGGCTTAACCGCTCTTTTGTCCAACAAGAACCCGATGCGGCGAAATGCGTGCCCTATCGCACATAGTCTAGTTGCGAACAGGCAACGAATCTTGCCACATATCGGTCAGATAGATATAAACTATGGCGTTTCACAAGCCAGCAAGTCAATAGGCTAGGCGTACGGATCGAAGGAAACTTGAAACACTCAGGAAGCGAAGCACGCGTGCTGGGTGGTGTCCCGTTCTATTCTTACGTGGGAGCTGGGGCAGAACCGAAGCCAGAATAGCGCTGGAGGCGCTATGAATCGTGATTAGACGGAGGGGTCAGTGGGTGGGTGGCGTTGCTCGCCTCTGAGGAATTGTTCCAAGTCGCGAACCAACTCGGCTGGGTCTGGAATTTCGATGGCAGCAACTGCTTCGTCGTACTGGCCTTCCAGCTTGGTGACATAAGAACTGATCTGTTCGTCTTTCTCTACGGCTTTGGCCACCTCTTCATTGAAGACGTCGGCCGCGGAATACAGTTCAGCCAGGTCCAAGGGTAGTTCCAGCAGCTTGATGAGTATGTTCAATAGAGTGGAGCCGACCCGGTGGTTGGGTGCCGCCTGGAGGTAGTGGGAGGTGTGGCCCCAGATGGAGGCGTACTGCATCCCCTCATTGATACAGGCGTCCATCACGGCTGAGCTGATCCCCGTGGGCCCCTGGTAGTTGGAAGAACGGATGCCCTGGCTTTCCAGGAATTCGCTTAGCTTGGGCTCGCTGGCGGTCCCGCTGAGCTTGACCGGGCGCGTGTGCGGCACGGCGTCCAACAACGCTCCGATGTGAATCACAGACTCTACGCCGTGGTCCCGGGCCACCTTGGCCACCGTCTTGGAGAAGGTGCGCCACTTCAAATTGGGCTCGACGCCAGAAAACACCATTATCCCCGAGTCGGAATCGGCGCCTGTCAGGTAGGAGAACTCGTTGGCCGGCCAATGGATCCTGCGCTTACCGTCTCTGGTCCGGGACGAGTGAGGCCGAGTCTGAGAGAAGTCGTAGAACTCCTCCGGGTCGATCTCAGCGAACTTCTTGGCCTTGAGCTTCCGCTGCATGAACTTCACGGCGCTGGTCGCGCCCTCTGCTGCGTCGGCCCAGCCGCTGAATACGATCACCAGCCGTTTTAGCTTCCTATCGGGTGTTTCGTGAATGGTCAAATGTTCCATTTCTCTTAGCGGCCCGATCGGAAACCGCGTCCTTCAAAATCGCTAGGCAAATTTGCCAGCCGGTCACGCCCCGGTTAATTCCGCCGGGGCAAGGTCAGCATATCACCGGCTGGGAATCACTCACAAGCGTGGCCCTCCGAAAAGGGGTTGCCGACGAGAAGAGCAATGCACGTGTCTAGTTAGGTGTTGAACCGGTCCAGACGGAAAAGATTGATGTCGTGGCCTGTCTCGCCGTTCTGGGCCAGGTCAGCCATGATCTCGCCGATGACACTGGCGAATTTGAACCCATGCCCCGAGAATCCAGCGGCAACGGACACTTGAGGATGCCCCGGAAGCACGCCAATCATGAAGTGCTCGTCCGGAGTATTGGTATAGATGCAGGTTTTCCTGTCCATCAGCTCGCCGGCAGCCAGCGGAAAATACCGGCTCACGGCCTGACGCAAGATAGCTTCGTCCTCGGCGTGCACATCACGGTCCATCAGGTCGGGGTCCACCTTCTGCTCCAGATGGTGGGAGCGGCCGATCTTGAATCCGGGGACGGTGTAGCTGGGAAAGCCGTAGTAGCGTCCCTCTTCAGTCAAGACTCCAAAGACCGGGAAAGCCTCGGGAGTGTACAGCTCGGGGCGCTCCGGTTTGAACCAGCCCAGCACCTGGCGCTCGGGCACCGCATAGGCGGCCACTTCAGGCACCAATTTGGCGGCCCAAGCTCCGGCAGTGACCACCAGTCTATCGGCCATGTAGATGTCCCGGTCGGTGCGGACCTGGACTCCGCCGCCCTGGGTTTCCCAGTCCAGCACGGTCTCCTGGGTATGGACCTCCGCCCCGGCCGCCTCAGCCACCCGGACGTGATTCGCAATGCATTCCTCAGGCAGCAGAAAGCCGCCATCGGCCTGGTAGATCGAGGATATCTCTTCGGGGAACAAATAACCGGGAAACCTTTTATTCAGCTCGGCCGCGGTCAGCATTTCATAAGGGATGCTGTGCAGGTCGCACGATTCTTTGGCGTTCTGGAAAAAAAGGCTGTCAGGAGGACCAGCCCGGACCGAACCAGTGGTGACCACCAGTTTCTCCCCGCTGGTTTCCTCCAACTCGTGCCACAGCTCGTAGGCGCGGCGCACTAATGGGACGTAAGACGGGTGCTCCTGGAGGGTGTACCGGATCATCCGGGAGTAACCGTGAGACGATCCCATCTCGTGGGGGATATCGTATTTTTCCAGCCCCAGAACCTTTAATCCACGCCTGGCCAGATGGTAGACGGCGGCGCTTCCCATGCCGCCTGCCCCGATAACTATCGCGTCATAACTGGGCATGCGGGCCCTCTATTCTGTGGGGATGGCCGTGCCGGGAATCTTCATCCGCTGGCTAAAGACCGAAGTCCGAGCGGTGAAGAGCATGGTGCGGTTGTCCGGTCCACCCCAGGCACAGTTGGCAGGTATCTCCGGCAATTTGATGATGCCCAAATGCTTGCCCGATGCGTCGAACATCCAGCAGCCCTCTGACCCGGTGCAATAGATATTGCCCTCGACGTCCACCTTCATGCCGTCTGGGACTCCGTCCTCTGCTGAATACATGGTGGCGAAGACCCGATTATTGCTCAGGCTGCCGTCGGCGGCCACGTCAAAGGCCCGGATAAGCTGATGCTCGCACATCTGATGCTTCTCTTTCTCTTCCAGGCAGCCTGCGTCCAGGCGGGTGATGGCCACATACAGGATCTTTTCATCGGGAGAGAAGGCCAGCCCGTTGGGGTACTCAGTCTCGGTTGTGCCTACAGATTGGGCGCCGCTAGGGGCGATTATATGAACACCGCTGTAATCCAACTCCTTCTCTTCCTCACTGAGGCGCCCGCCGGGGTCGGTGAAGTACAGTGTCCCGTCGGAGCGGCCGACAATGTCGTTGGGACGGTTTAGGCGTTTGCCGCCCACGTGGGTGGCTATAGCGGTGTATGAGCCGTCGGCCTGGCGGCGCATGATCTGGCGGTTGTCGCTCTCGCAGATCACCAGGTTGCCCTGTTTGTCGAAGGTCATGCCATTGGTGCCGAAGCTGGGGTCCCGAAAGGTCTCCAACAGGCCGCTAATGGACATCTTGTGTATCTGTAGCTTCTGGATGTCTACGAAGAGCCAGTGGCCGTCGGGGTGCCACAGAGGGCCTTCGGTGAATCCAAAACCCCCGGCCAGTTTCTCGGCCGGTGTGTCGGTGATGTTGGTTATTTGGTCGGACATGCGTCTCTCCTGGTGTAGTGTTGCGGATTTTCAGTTAGGAAATCATTCCAAATGGGCCAGGTACTGCCCTTCGAAGTCCATGCCAGCCATGTCGCTGAAGGCGTCCATCAGCCTGCGGGTGACTACACCAGGCGCCTTGCCTCCGGCGACTG
This sequence comes from Dehalococcoidia bacterium UBA2158, assembly GCA_002328185.1. Classification (GTDB taxonomy): domain Bacteria; phylum Chloroflexota; class Dehalococcoidia; order Lucifugimonadales; family UBA3495; genus UBA9611. The sequence continues at coordinate 60,860 of DCWQ01000004.1, read as the reverse complement.
GTGTGCCATTGACCGAAGATATCGGGCAGATACAGAGGCTGGTTGAAGTCAAGAATGCCTCATCGGCGGTGTAGGCGTCATATAGGTCCAAGTCTCGTTCTTCAACGGCCATGTCTAGGCCGCTGGCCAAGTTCATGGCCACGCCCCTGGTGATGCCCTCCAGCACAAACTGTCCCTTGGGCGTGGCGACGGTCCCGTCCTTGACCAGGAAGATGTTTGAGCCCCGTCCCTCAGTCAGGTTTCCAGCCTCGTCTAACAGCACCGACCAGGCGTCGGGGTCGCTGGCCTGGGCTTCCAAGTCGCCCAGTATCAGGTTCAGGTAGTTGTGCGTCTTGGCCCTTGGACTGATGAACCGCGGCGGTATCCTAGGCACTGAGGGCGTGAAGATGGCCGCTCCGTCCCGATACATAGAGGCGCGCCGAGCGAAGGGAATGGGGTGGGTCTCGATCAACACGGTGGCGTGCATCTCGTCGTCGGGCAGGATGGGCTCGATGCCACGGCTGATGCGCTGCATGACCCACATGTCTTGGCCGGGCGGCAGAAGCTTGTAATTGTGCTCCACTACCTGACGCGACCAGTCTTCCATCTCCGGCGGCTCCATGCCTGGATCGATGCGCAAGTAGCGCAGCGAGTCGTACAGCCGGTGGACGTGCTCCGGGAGACGAAATGGAGTCCCGTTGAACGTTCGGGCGGCGTCGAATACCGCGTCGCCGTAAAGGTAGCCGCGGTCTCTGATGGAGATGCCCACCTGGGACTCGGGCTTTAGCTCGCCGTTAAAAAAAACGATGGGTTCGGCCTGGGCCATTACAACCACCTCAGAACTTTCTAGTGGGTTATGCCTGGGGCAAGGCTACCGAGTGCTATTTCTTGAAGGCGTTGGAGCCGGTAACCAGGGCCGGCAGACCGCCCATCAGAAATGCCACGCCCACAGTCTCGGCGATCTCTTCTTCGGACGCGCCGGCCGCACGGGCCCGGTTGGCGATGGTGGCTACTCCGCCGTCGTGGCCCAGAAGGGCGTCGCAGAGCATGGTCATCAGGGTTTTGGTCTTGTTCGAGAGTGCGCCGTCGGGCATGACCGACTCCCGAGTGGCGTTGGCCGCTTTCATAACTTCAGGAGCGCTGGATTCCAGGAGGACTTGCCAAGGTGCGGGCTGTGTCATCGTTACCTCATGTTTGTCTTGCTATCGAATCTGTGGTGCAGGGCCAAATACGCTTGAAAACATGGTCTCCAGCGTGAGCCGCCATGATAGCACAGAGGGTGACGGTCTAGGCGACAGCCACTGGACAGAGAGGTAAGAGGATGTCATCAGAAGAGGGGGTAAACGAAAACGTGGCCGAAAGGGAGGGTCTCTCGGCCACAAAGCGACTGTTTGCTTCACCGGCGCCAAGTAGCGCTGGTTTAAAGCCTGTATAAATCACGCCTTTACGTTACGGAAGTCCCGTAACTTGACGTACCGCTAATTTGACCCACGATTTAAGCGGGCATAAGCAGATAGGTGTCGCACCGACCTGACGAAACTGCTGGCAGCCACCCATGTCACACATCCCTACACAACACGTAGGGTGGCTGCAACAGGCCAGATCCTGATGGTTAGACGGATACTAGCAGTGAGTTCCGGAAGGCCGGACCGCCGGTGCACCGCCTGCGATCAGAGAAGAAATGCTGAAGCCGCTTTTAGGCGGCTCCGATGCGGAATACCTTCGTGCCACACGACGGGCACGTGCCCTGGGTGGCGGGCTTTCCGTTCTTCATGGTGATCTTCTCGGGGTTCTTAATCTCGCGTTTGCTTCGGCACTTTACGCAATAGGCTTCCATAGAAACACCTCCCATCATTACGGTCGAGATATTGTATCCCGGATATTCAAACATGTCAACATATAGTATGCCAGTTTCTTAAATTATGGCAAGTAATGAGACCGTGCAGTCTCGTCTATATGTAGTATGCCAAATATCCGGCATCTATTACTAACAAAGATCAGTGTACTTTCAAGTACATCGTGTTTAGAATATCCACCAGAATGGGAACGCTTTTAATCGTCCGTCACGGCGAAACCGAATGGAATGCCGAAGGACGGATCCAAGGTCATACCGACATAGGACTCTCTGAGAGAGGCGCCGAGCAGGCGCGTTCGCTTGCCGGGCGGCTGGCCGACCTGCACATCGATGCCGCCTACAGCAGCGACCTCAAACGCACTTCTGAGACTGCCAAACTCGCCCTGGGCGATCGGGATATAGTCCTCAACGAGACTCCACTGCTGCGAGAGTACAACAAGGGGGCTTTCGAGGGAATGACCCTAACTGAGATCAAAGCCCAGTTTCCTGAAGAGTATCCCAGGTACCTGGAAAAGGACCTTGATTACGCTCCCAATGGTGGGGAGACCGCACGGGACGTCAGCGCGCGTATGGCGGGCATCATCCACAAGATCAAATCAGACCACTTGGACGAGACCGTCCTAGTCGTCAGCCACGGCGGAGTGCTGCGGGCGGCCATGGTCTCTCTACTGGGAATGCCGCTAGAGGGCAACTGGTCCTTTGTGTTCGGCAACTGCGGTCTGACCACCGTCGACACCTACCACGACAATGCGGTCCTGCATCAATTCAATGACACCTCACACATCAACGGCACAGTGCATCACGGATTGGCAGGTTAACTGTATGTTCGTGCCCATAAGGCCGCTGCTCTAGATGGCGGGACAGGTCTTGATGGTCCAAGGAACCGCCTCCCACGTGGGGAAGAGCGTGCTGGTATCGGCTCTCTGCCGAATCTTCCGCCAGGATGGCTTTCGTGTTGCGCCCTTCAAGGCCCAGAACATGTCCAACAACTCCTATGTGACTGCCGACGGCGGGGAAATCGGACGGGCCCAAGCAGTCCAGGCCGACGCCGCTGGAGTCGAAGCCCGGGTTGAGATGAACCCGGTGCTGCTGAAGCCCGAGGCCGAGCACATCTCCCAAGTAGTAGTCATGGGCCGTCCTCTGTTGACAGCCAAAGCAAGAGACTACTTCGGCTTGAAACCCCAACTCTGGGAAGCCGTTCACACGTCGCTGGACGCTCTGCGGGTGGACTTCGACATAGTCGTGGCCGAAGGCGCCGGCAGTCCTGCTGAGATCAATCTCAAGAAGAATGAGATCGTTAATATGCGTGTGGCCCGTTACGCCGACGCTCCTGTGTTGCTCTG
>DCWQ01000004.1:54751-57270 GCA_002328185.1 Dehalococcoidia bacterium UBA2158 | reverse complement strand
AAGGGCTTCATCATCAACAAGTTCCGGGGCGACCCTGACCTGCTCACCGACGGCATCACCTGGCTCGAAGAGCGCACCGGCATCCCTGTCGCGGGACTGGTCCACTACTACCGGGACATTCACATCCCTGAAGAGGACTCGGTGGCCTTGGACGACACTCCTGCACGCACGTATCAGCCGGTTCTAGACGTGGCGGTGCTCCAATTACCCCACATCGCCAACTTTGACGACTTCGACCCCTTGGCCCGCCACCCGGGCGTGGGAATGCGGTATGTGGACTCGCCCGCCGAGTTGGGTCGTCCCGACCTGGTAATAATTCCAGGCACGAAAACCACCATCCCTGACCTGGCCTGGATGAATGAACGCGGCCTGAGCCAGGCTGTGAAAGACCTGCACGCAGGCGGCACGGCGGTGATTGGAATCTGTGGCGGATATCAGATGCTAGGCACAAGAATCAGCGACCCCGAACATATCGAGTCGTCCATCGCCGAGCTTGACGGGTTGGGGCTGCTGAACCTAAACACCGTGTTTGAAGGCAGCAAGGAGACCCACCGCATCAACGGCAAGGTGATCGAGGCTAATGGATTGTTGGCTGGCGCATCAGGAGCGCCGGTCCGTGGCTACGAGATACACATGGGGAGGACGTCTGGCGAGGGATTTGCTCCGCCCTTCCGGATTGAAGACCGCGCCGACGCCCCAGTCGCAGGCAATGGTGACCTGGAAGGGGCGCTTGACGCCTCCGGGAGCGTGATGGGCACTTACATCCACGGCTTGTTCCAGAATGGCGAGCTTCGTGGGGCTGTACTGGGTGAGTTGGCCCGTCGCAAGGGCGTTTCGCTGCCTGATGCAGCTTCAGAACAGGACTTGGATAAAGAATACGACAAACTAGCCGATTGGGTCCGCTCCAGTCTCGATATGGACCTGGTTTACCGGATATCAGGCCTCAGCCGCGAATATGACTCGGCCCGGGTCTCCAATCTCTGATGGCCTCCCAACTTTGTTTGGTGCTGGGTGGTGTGAGGTCGGGCAAGAGCGCTTTTGCCGAAGGCAGGACCGCCTCGCTCAGTCAGGGCCCAATCCTATACGTGGCGACCGGAGTGGCCGTCGACGACGAGATGAAAGAGCGCATCCAGCGGCATCAAGCATCCAGGCCGCAGGAGTGGTCGACTCTGGAAGAACCGGTCGATCTAGCGGAAAAACTGGCGCCGCTATTGAACGGAGCTGGCAGCCCATGCGCGGTGATCATAGATTCGGTGGATGTTTGGGTGGCCAACCTTCTGACGGAAAATCAAACTGAAAACAAGCAAGCATTGGAAAAGACAGTGATGGTACAGGCAGACAAACTTTTGACTCTAGCGGCAGATTCCCCACAGGTGTTCGTCATGGTCAGCAGCGAAGTCGGGCTGAGTTTGGTGCCGCCCGAGCCTCTGGGACGGCGCTTCCAAGACCTCTTGGGCATGGTCAATCAGGAGATCGCCGCGTCTGCCACCGAGGTATATATGGTGATCGCTGGCATACCCACAAGAATCAAATCGGCAAACATAGAGTAGGACTATTTGGGCGTAAACACTGGTAAATTCGCAGAAGATCCAGAAGAAGAAGGAGACGGGACCGTGCTTATAGGGTCAGCTACCGTCCGTGCGCCCGGCGTTTGCGGTGAATTGGCCCAGGGCGTGATCGAAGGGATCCACTTCCTGGTCACTTGCCCCGTGGACTTCTATTCCAGGGTCAAAGTCGACCTCTATTCCGACGGTCCCGGCGTTGAAGCGCCCGAAGATTGCGACAAAGCCGCTGCCGCCGTCCGCCGTGCGCTGTCCCACCTGAAGAACGCCAAGGTGCGCGCCAAGGTGACGATCAACAACCCTATCCCCCGGGGCAAGGGCATGGCCAGCAGCAGCGCCGACCTGGCCGCAGCCATCGCCGCCACCGGAATGGCGCTGGGTCAGGAACTCAGCCCATATCAGATCGCCCAGATAGCCCTATCAATCGAACCCACCGACGGCGTGATGATTCCAGGCGTGGCCCTGTTCGATCACCGGGCCGGCGTCATCCGCGAGAGCCTGGGCCCGCCGCCTCCTATGGAGATCGTGGCCCTGGACCTGGGCGGCACCGTGGATACCGTGCAGTTCAACATGGTCGACCGCTTCCAACGTTGGCAATCGGTCGACGAGCAAACCTCCGAGGCGTTACGCCTGCTCAGACTTGGAATAACCAACCAGGACCCGGTCCTAGTCGGGCAGGGCGCCAGCATCAGCGCCGAGGCCAGCAAGACTGTGCTGGCGAAACCCCGGCTGGCCGAGGTCAAAGAATTCGCGGAGTCAGTCGGCGCAGTGGGAGTGAACGTCGGCCACAGCGGCACCATCATGGGCGTACTCCTGGACGCCAGGGAACGGCGTGGCAAATCCACTTATCACAAGGCAAAAGAGGCTTTCCCTGACGCCCAAGCGGTATATCATTTCCGCCTGCTTGGCGGAGGCGTGCAGCGGGTTGACGTCTAATCATCATCAATTAATCTAGAA
>DCWQ01000004.1:14544-54428 GCA_002328185.1 Dehalococcoidia bacterium UBA2158 | reverse complement strand
AATTAATCTAGAAGGATCGTAATGGCAGAGTACAAAATAGCAGTGATACCCGGCGATGGCGTGGGCTTGGAAGTCATCGACGAAGGCAGAAAAGCCCTTGAGGCCGTGGCCGGCGTGACCGATGGGCTCAGTTTCCAGTTCACCGAGTTCCCCTGGGGGTCGGAGTTCTACCGTGAGACCGGGAAACTCATGCCTGACGACGGCATCGAGACGCTAAAAGCGTTCGACACCATCTTGTTCGGTGCCGTTGGAGACCCCGACATCCCGGATCACATCACCCTGCACGGTCTGCTGCTGCCCATGCGGCGGAACTTTGACCAGGGGGTTTGCATCCGGCCCGCCTACCTCTACCCAGGCGTGGAATCGCCTCTGTCCGGCAAGAAAGCTGGCGATATCGACATGGTTATCTTCAGAGAGAACACCGAGGGCGAGTACGCTCCTGTGGGCGGACGGCTCTACCCCGGAACCGACCACGAAACGGTGGTACAGACCAACATGTTCACTCGTCGGGGCACCGAACGCATCATCCGCGCCGCCTTCGAATACTGTGTGCGGCGCGACAAGCGTAAAAAAGTCACTTCAGTCACAAAATCCAATGCCCAGTCCTTCGGTATGGTCTTCTGGGACGAGGTCTTCACTGATGTCGCGGCCGATTTCCCACAGATAGAGACCGAATCATTGTTGGTTGACCGGGCTGCCATGGACCTGGTGCGTTGGCCTGAGGATTTTGACGTGATGGTGGCCTCAAATCTGTTCGCGGACATCCTCTCCGACATCGCGGCGGTGGTGACTGGCAGCATGGGCCTTGCGCCCAGCGCCAACATAAATCCTGAGAAAGAGTACCCGTCGCTGTTCGAGCCGGTCCACGGCGCGGCCTTCGACATCATGGGCAAGGGCATTGCAAACCCGCTGGCAACAGTCTCAGCCGTGGCCATGATGCTAGATCACCTGGGCGAGAAAGAAGCGGCGGAACGGGTAGACAAAGCCGTTGCCCGCTGCTTGGAGCAGCGAACGATCCTCACGGCAGATCTAGGCGGCACAGCCTCCACATCAGAGATGGGAGACGAGACGGCCAGGTTGATACGTGAGGGGTAAATCCGGATTTTTAGTCCAATGATGAGAGAAGAAACATGCCATACGTAGATAACTCAGGCGTCGGGATCCACTACCACGTGGAGGGCGACGGCCCGCCTCTGGTGATGCAGCACGGACTCACCAACAGCCTTGAGACCTGGTACGCCTACGGTTTCGTTGAGGGACTGAAGAATGACTACCGGCTAATCATGGTGGACGCCCGCGGACACGGCCACAGCGACAAACCTCATGATCCCAAAGATTACGACCTGAAGTTACGTGTTAGCGACATCTTGGCTGTGATGGACGATGCAGGCGTGGACAAGGCCCACTACCTGGGCTATTCCATGGGTGGCCGCATCGGTTTTGGCCTAGTGGAGCACACGTTGGACCGGTTCCACTCGTTCGCCATCGGCGGAATGGGCGCGGACGTCACTAATACCGACACTCCTCCCCAGGCCCGCATCGACCTGTTGCGCCAAGGTATTGCCGCCTACGTGGCAGATACGGAGTCCAAAGAAGGCCCAATGGAGTCCGGACGCAAAGAGCGGCTGCTTCAGAACGACCCTGAGGCGCTGATCGCGGCCACGTTGGCTCCCAAGGGCACTGATGCTGTGGAAGCGCTGCTCCCTGGGTTGGATTTGCCCTTCCTGCTCTACTGCGGCGATGCTGACGGGTTCTATCCCGCAGCCAAAGCGGCGGGCGAGGCGATACCAGGCGCGGTATTCGTGACACTGCCCGGCCTGAACCACGGTGAGGTCTCCCGGGCCGGGGAGCAGGTGCTGCCCCATGTCACCAAGTTCCTGAAAGAGGCGGCCATGAAAGTGGGCGCAGGCAGTTAGCCTTGGCAACCGGCTTGATCTGAAGCTAAACAGAGCGATTAAGGAGTGAAAATTTGGCTATAGGTTGGGGATTTATCGGCACCGGGAACTATCCCAACTCCAGGGTGGCTCCCGCTGCAGCATTGGCTGAAGACACATCAATCATCGCAGCCTATAGCCGAGACCAGCAGCGCGCAGACGAGTTCGCCAAAACCCACGGCGGGCTGGCAGCCTACACTTCGGTTGAGGAGTTGCTGGCGGACTCCAGGGTAGACGTGGTCTTTGTAGCATCTCCCAACAACCTGCACGCTTCACACGTCCAACTGGCCGCCAAAGCCGGAAAGCATATCCTGGTGGAAAAACCGATGGCGACCACGGTGGCCGACTGCGTGGACATGATCAAGTCCTGCAACGCTGGCGGGGTCAAACTCGGCGTTGGGTTCCAGTTGCGGTTCCATCCGGGACACGTGGAGGCCAGCAGGGTGGTGCGTGAGGGCGGACTGGGCGAGGTGGCATTAGCCCAAGTGTTGCTTGGATCAGGCGTGAGGGGAGAGTTGAAAAGGGAACTTCGCTCCGGATTGCGGGAATGGTGGGAAACGCCCGACATGGTCGGCAACGCCAGGACCATGATCGGCACCGGTGTTCACTGCGTAGACGACCTCGAATTCATTCTGGGCCAAACGGTGGGGGAGGTTGCGGCGATCACCGACGGCCAGACTGCAGACGCCCCGCTGGAAAACCTGGCGTCACTGAACCTCAGGTTCAGTGGTGGCACTATTGGGACCATGGTCTGCGGAAGCCGGATGCCGGACGCCATCAACGACTTGACGATTTACGGCAGTGACGGCCGTGTTTTGCTGAAGAACGCCGCTAGCCCGACGCTGGGAGGAACTCTGGAGATAACCAGTGAAACGGTGAACTCGGAAATCTTCTACGAGCCGGACCCTCTGGCCCTGGCCAAATGGCAGATCGAGGGGTTCAACAAGGCCGTTACCCTAAACGAGGAGCCACGCGCATCCGGTTTGGACGGTCTACGATCGGTGCAGATCACTCATGCCATGATCGAGTCGGCCAAAACCAAGCGAACGGTGAGAGTGGAGCCCATCCAGTTCTGAGGCTAACCCTCTAGTTCGACCCGAGCACCACGCTGACGATGCGTTTTTCCAGAATCTGACCCAGTTGCACAACTTGGTCCAGCCGGTCGTGGTCACCCACGGCTCCAATGAACACCACGCCCAACAGGCGCCCGACCCGGAAGTCGATCACGGTTGACGAGATCAGGCCGTCAACGCCTCCCTGGAGCACTTTGAGGCCCACTGCCTCGTCGAAGAAACCGGCGGGCTCCAGACGCGTGGCGGACACTAATTGGTGACCCTGCCCCACACTCTCGCCAACGCGGTCTTCAAAGTCCTTCAGGAAGATGTCGTACATCCACGAGTGGACCGAGTCCGGGCTATCGAACAAATGCACCACCGTCGCGGCCATGAAGTCGAACCCGTCCGACATACCCATGTTGGACGTAGGCCCCAACTCCCGCATAACGCCAGTTACGCGCCCCGCCTGGGAGAAGCGTTCGGCGGACGAACCCTCAAAGCCATTCTGGGCCAGGGTCTCGTTGTCTAACGACCCTTCCCGGACCACCTGATGACCTTGGAACAGTTCGGGAAACCCAGTCTTCTCTAATACCATTAGGTCCAAGGCGTTTTCGCCGATGCTGTAAGTCGCCCGGTCAATCGAGGAACTTGTCAATCCAGTCTCCTGTATTTAGGACGTGCCTGTAGGACGGGAGCGGCCGCGTCATTTGCCCCGTGCCAGGCGGTCGAATTGGATTTTAGCGGCGTCTGATCCGCTAGCCGCAGACCATCGGGTAAACGTGCAGATAGCGGGAACTCTCCCCGGGGAGAACGCTCTTAGACCAGTTGCTGCCGCCGTCGGAACTGCTGTAGACCTCTCCGCTGTAGGCTGCGCAGTAGATGTGGTCCGGCGCGGCTTGGTCGATGGCGATGGCCATCATGCGGCCCGGTACCGTCTCGCCCAGGTCCAACCGGTCCCAGGTCTCGCCCACGTCGCGGCTGCGGAACAGGGCGCCCTCCTGGACAACGTCCGCGGGAGCGGCACCGCCACCGGCACCGGCCGCCAGGTAGATGGTGTTGGGGTCGTTGGGAGCGACTTTCAAGTCACGGCAGTAGGAACCGCCGGGGAACATCTCTTCCACTTGCACATGCTCCCAGCGCGCGCCTTTGTCGCGGCTGCGGAACATGGCGGTCTGGGTGGCGATATGCACTGTGCCCGGCGCGGCCGAGCTGACCTCAACCTGATGTAGGTCCAAGGTGTTGTTCTTGATGTAAGGGCCGTCGATCATCGAGATCCAGGTGTCGCCGCCGTCACGGCTGGCCAGCAGTCCGCCCACTTCTACCGCGGCGTAGATGTCCTTTGTGTTTGTTGGGTCGAAGGCCATGCCGATCACTCGCTTGGCCGTGGGGGGCATGTAGGTGGTTATGTAGGGGTACACCACTGCGCTGGTGTCCGTCATCTTCCAAGTGTCGCCGCCGTCGTCGGAGCGGGAGATGGAACAGGGGTCGTACCCGGCCAGAATCACGTTGGGGTTATCCGGGTGAATCGCCAGCGACCAAACCTCGCTTCCGGGGGCGGGATTGCTCAACGCCTCCCAGCTTTCGCCACGGTCTTTGGAGCGGAACACGCCCTTGTCGGTCCCGGCGAAGACTATCTGTGGGTCGTCGGGCCGGATGGCCAGGCCCCGCACCTGGGCGTTGGCGGGCAGGCCCTTGGAGATGTCCGTCCACGCTTCTTCGCCATCGGCGCGGCGGACGATACCGCCTTCTCCGATGTAATCACCCTCGCCGGCCAGGCCGACATATACGTAAGTCCGGTGGTCTGAGGCTACCATAGTCTACCTCCAGCTTTGTTTGTGGTTTATTTTAAGATACACGAATTCTTGTAGTATTCAATCCCGATGTCAAGTTGGGCACAAGATGAAGCCGTTTAAACCCTGATTTCAAGCGGGCTATGGCGCGGCGCTGCAGTCTGCGGTAGTATTTAACACGCCCAGGATAGGGCTTATCCAGACCTTTGGGAAGCTTAAGGTAATTCATGAAGAACAAGATATATGAAACCATGGATGCCGCCGTGGCCGACATTCCAGACGGCGTCACCATACTCAGCCCCGGTTTCAGCGGCGTGGGCGTGCCTAGGAACCTGATAGCCGCGCTGAACCGCCAGGGGGCCAAGGGCCTAACCGGGGTGTCCAACAACGCCGGGACCATCGACGAGAATGTGGACATCGGTACATTGGTGGAAGCCGGCCAGATGAAGAAGATGATCTGCGCCTTCACGGCGTCGACCCATCCCTCGCAGGTCACCCCCTTTACCCGCATGTACAATAACGACGAGATCGAAGCCGAGTTGGTTCCGCAGGGGACGCTGGCCGAGCGGCTTCGGTGCGCGGCCGCCGGTATAGGAGGGTTCTACACCCCAACTTCGGTGGGGACCGAGTTGGCCGAGGGCAAGGAGCACCGGGAGTTCAACGGCCGGATGCACGTCCTGGAATTACCGCTGCCGGGCGATTACGGCCTGATTCGCTGCTGGAAAGCAGACACCGCCGGCAACTTGGTTTTCCGGCTGACCCAACGCAACTTCAACCCGCTGATGGCCATGGCCGCCACGGTGACCATTGTTGAAGTGGAAGAAGAGATCGTCGAGGCCGGTGAGTTGGACCCCGACCTGATTCACGTTGCAGGCATCTACGTTGACCGCATGGTGCGCATCCCAGTAGGCGGCATCTGGGTCTAGCGAGCTATCAGCATTCAGCGCTCAGCAGTCAGCTAGCTGATGGCTGGCAACTCAATTACCGGAGAGAAAAAGAATGGCCGAGAAAGTGAAACTGGAACGTCAGGCGATGTGCGACCGTCTGGCCATGGAATTTCAAGACGGATGGATCGTGAACCTGGGCGTCGGCATGCCTACACTTTGTTCCAACTACTCGGATTCCAGCAGAGAGATTATCAATCACGCTGAGAATGGGGTGGTTGGTTACGGGCCTCTGGCTAAAGAAGGCGAAGAAGACCGCCACCTAGTGAACGCCGGCGGCCAAAAAGTCACCCCTCTGCCGGGCATGGCCTGCGTGCATCATGCAGACTCCTTCATGATGATCCGCGGCGGCATGATCGACGTTACCGTAATGGGCGCCTATGAAGTTGCGGAGAACGGCGACTTCGCCAACTGGCGCATCCCCAGCCGCAAGGGCGGCGGCATCGGCGGGGCCATGGACCTGGCGGCCGGGGCCAAGCGCGTGTTCATCGCCATGGAGCACAACACTCGCGACGGCGGGCACAAGCTGCTGAACAAGTGCACCCTACCCATCACCGCCCCCGGCGTTGTGAAGATGCTGGTTACCGACCTCGGGTTATTTGAAATTACGTCCGAAGGGTTCAAGCTGATCGAACACGCCCCAGGCTGGAGCGCGGAAGAGATCCAAGAGCTGACCGAGGCCAAACTGATTATCTCCGACGGCCTGAAAGAGTTCCGCTTCCGGAGCTAGGGCGCGGGTGCCGAAGTGAGGTCAGGTCGCATCCTGGAAGGGAGCGGCGGTCGCATTCTCCTTTACGGATTGAATCCCGTCCTCCGCCCCGGGTTTGGATGAGTAGCCCTCGCCTGAACCTTCGATGATGTTGCCGTTGCCGTGACGCAACCGCCATCGGTATTCGCCAGCCCGATCCTCATATACCTTGAAGGTTGCAGCCATGGTCTTTCCTCCACATCAAAAAAACGCCTCAGATGATAGAAATCATACCAAATTGGCAATAATAACCTAGAGTAAACGAGCCAAATCTAGCCTTTGCACAAGGCAAGCATTACCAATTCACGAAATATGCCGGGGGCGACAGGCTAGAAGAAGTCGGTGCCACCGTTGATGTGGAGGGTCTGGCCGGTCATGAAGCCGCACTCGTCGGTGATCAAGAACAAGCAGGCCGAGGCGATGTCGGTCACATCTCCCAGCCGGCCAACCGGGATGTCCGCCACGTCGCGCATGCCACCCTGGGGATACCAACTGAGGTCTCGCGTGGTGTCGATACGGCCGGGAGAGATCACGTTTACCCGGATGTTCTTGGGCGCGAATTCAGAGGCCAGCCCCCTGGCTAGGCCGATGACGCCCATCTTGGCGGCGGACACGTGGGAACGCTGGGCAGTCCCTTTGAAGGCCCCGTCTCCGGTGAAGAACACCACCCTGCCGTAGCCGTTCTTCTCCATGTTGGGGATGGCCGCGTGGGCGACATGGAAGGCCCCGTCCAACACCACGCCCCTGACGCGCTTCCATTCCTCTAACGTGAGGCCCGTGAACGGCTCGTGAGGCCGGATGGCGGCGTTGCTGACCAGGATATCCACGCTGCCGAACCGTTCCGAAGCGGCGGCGAACATGTTCGTCACCTGCTGGTGGTCTGAAACGTCGGCTATGAAAGGCAAGGCTTCCACGCCCAAGGAACGGGCTTCGGCAGCCACCGAGTTAGCTTCTCCCTGGTTGCTCCGGGCGTTCACCACAACGTTGGCGCCCTCTTCGGCCAGCTTCAAAATGATGGCCCGGCCAATGTTGCGGCCGGAGCCGGTCACCAGCGCTGTTTTGCCTTCCAAACGTTTCATTTTCGACCTCGGATAAATAGTCTATTTTATCGGTCTCAGGCACGCTTGGGGCAGCCTTTGATCGGTGGCCGGAATTATAGCATGTGGCCGGTCGAGCCCAGCATGATCCGCTATCCCGCTAAACGTCGTATAATCCAAAGCTGTTATGCCGATAATCAATATTCACTGGGGATCATCCGCACCGAATGCCGCAGCCAGATCGAAGACCGGTCCGGGCTCCGCCGGTGACTTGGAGGGCCGCTAAGACCCATGCAGCTTCTGTCCCTCGTCTTTTGGCTGCTGCGTCGGCGGCTGGGCAATTCCTGGCTGCTGCTGGCGGTCACTTCTTTTGGCATCCTTGCTTCAGTCACCATTATGTCTACTGGAGCGCTGTACGCCCGCGCACTGGGTGAGGCCGGGCTGCGCCACTCTGTTTCCTCATTCAGCCCAGAGGTTCACAACGCCCAGATCACGGCCCAGAATCGGCCGCTGGGACGGGCCGATTATATAGCACTGGAAAGCCTGGCCGAAGAGTCGTACAACAGCCGCTTGGGAGAGATGATTAAGAGCACTGAGCGGTTCGGGCGCACCCAGCGTAACCTGACTCTGCTGACCACGCCGACGTCGCCTATCCTCGGCTCACCGAATGGCCGAGCCTTTTTCCTCACAGGCTTCGAAGAGCACACCGTCCTCACCGATGGCCGTTGGCCCAATAGTGGCGCGTTTAAAGAATCCGGCGGCCAGGGGGAGATCGAGATCGTTCTTGGGACGGGGTCGTCTAGCCATCAAAGCCATTTTGTTGGTGATCAATTATTCTTGGTGCCCCAACGTGGGTCGTCAGAGCGTATTCCCTTCAAAATCGTGGGTTTGGTTGAGCCCATTGACGCCAATGAAGAATACTGGATGGACCAGCCGAATTATTTCGACCTCGTTCCCATTGCTGAGTCGGTGGTGGTGCCCATATTCGTGAACGAAGACGACTTCTTCGAGGGGCTCGGCGCCCGCTATCCGAACTTGGTGGGCGACTTCGGTTTCTTCCTGTACCTGGACGCCGGTTACTTGACGGTCGGCAACGCCGACGATGTGAAACAACAGGTCCTGGGCGTGGAAACCGACTTGAACAAGGTCTATCCGCGCACCCTGATGCTGAACCGGCTAAGCCTCACGGTGGACGAGTTCAACAGAGCCCTCACCCTGGCCAAGATACCGCTCTATCTGTACCTGTCCCTGGTTGTGGTGGTGGTCCTTTATTTCCTAGCTCTGATAACTGGGACGCTGGGCCGGAGTCAGGCTGAAGAAGCCGGTCTGCTTCGCAGCCGGGGGGCCAGCGTGCTTCAAGTGAGCGGAGTACTGGCGTTGGCGGAGACCGCAGTGGCCCTTGTCGCCATGGTAGTGGGCCCTTTCTTGGCCTGGGGCATCGTGAAAACGCTGCTCTTGGACACCATCAACCCCGGCGGTGAGTTCGCTACGCCGATACCCCTGGGACTGGCGGGAGATATGTTCTGGATGGGGGCGTTAGGTGGAGTTTTGGCGCTCGTTGTCCTCCTGTTCACCACCGCCGGGCGCGCCAGGATGGGCACGTTAGAGTCGCTGCTTGCCAGAACCAGGCCGCCGTCGGTCCCCTTCCTGCACCGATACTACCTGGACATCCTGGCCGTGCTTACGGTGACCCTGATCTGGTTCCAGGTCCGGGGCCGGAACGGGTTCGTGGCTGAAGAACTGTCATCCCAGGGCCTGAACGTGGACCCGACACTGATCCTTGGGCCGGTTCTAGGACTATTTGCCGCGGCTGTTCTGCTGTTGCGGGTACTGCCCTTGGTGGTGCGGTTGCTGGCTTGGGCCGGAACAAGGACCGGCGCCGCCTGGTTTCAGTTTTCTCTTTTGCGCCTGGCCCGGGACCCCATCCCCCACGGCTCTCTGGCGGTGATCCTGATGCTGGCGGCGGCGTTGGGGGTGTTTGGCGCCACTTTCCAGTCCAGCCTCTCCCAGGGCCAGAGCGACCAGGCCCGCTACAAGGTTGGCGGAGACATTGTGGTCAGAGGGCCGGCTCTGACTACTGGTGCGCCTGAGAAACTCGGCAAGATATCCGGGGTGACGGCGGTCAGCGCCATGCTGCGCGACTCGGTCACCCTTCTGGACGGCAGCACGCTGGGCCGGAGCGTTGACATGCTGGCGGTGGATTCCAGGTCTCTGTCGAACACGGCCTTTTTCCGGGATGATTTCTTCCCGGGAGGAATGCCGGCGGTCAGCAGGCTTCTGCGCCCCAGGCCTTTCGCATCCAGCCTTGCGGGGACCGGAATACTGTTGCCCGAGGACACAGTTTCGCTGGGAGTGTGGGTGGACAGCAGTTCTCTGTCTGATAAGAACCTGCAGTTCGGCGTAAATATGTGGGCCAGGGTGATGACGGCGGACGGCTTTTACCGCACCTTCTCTATGGGCAACATCATAGAAAAAGAGAGCCCAGACGCCACCGATATCAAGGCAGTGGATGGCCGGTGGAGCCTATTGACCGGCGAAATCCCAGTCATAGGACAGATCAAGAAGCCCTTTGAATTAGTCTCAGTGTTCTTCTCAACCACGCCTTCCAACCGGCTGTCGGACGGCATCTTGAACCTGGATGACATCACCGCCTTCGGGCCGTCATCCGGGCCGCAGGGAATGGTCATAGAGGGATTCGAGGGTCTGGCCCCATGGGCGCCCCTGGCCAACCAAGGCACTGCCCCGGATAGGACTGAGGCGACCACCCTTGGCGCACGAAGCGGGGGGGCAGGACTCCGATTTTCGTGGACGACGCCCATCGCCAAGGGCCAGAGGGGGATCCATCTACCTCCGGGCCCGTTCCCCATCCTAGCCATCGGCGGGCCAGACTTCCAGGTGGGCCAGCAGGTGCGAATGAAGATGGGCCAACTGGCCGTGCCGTTACAGATCGTGGGCGTGCTCACCCATTTCCCCACGCTGAAACCCGACCACAAGCCCTTTTTCCTGACGGACCTGACCGACGTCACTGAATACGCCCGCCGTCTGCCCTTGAGCAACCTGAAAGATCCTGCTGAGATGTGGCTGGCGGTCGACTCGGATGCGGACCGCGAACAGGTATTGGCGGCCGTAGGGGAGCTGGTGCCCGGCCTGGTATCCGTTAAAGACTCCGCGACCATTGCCTCGTTGGCCGAGCGAAACCCCCTGGCGGGCGGCGGCTGGAATGGCCTGACCATCTTCAGCATGGTGGCCATCGGCATCGCCGTGGTGCTAACGCTTACGGTCCATGCTCTGGTGTCTATACATATGGGGCGAATGGACCTGGCTGTGGCACGGGTGTTGGGGTTCTCGCGCCGCCAATTCTTCCTGTCTTTAGCCACCGAGCGGCTGATAATCGCAGTGTTGGCCATCGCCGCCGGCGCCGCGATGGGTTACTGGCCAGGGCTGGAAATGCTTGAGTTGGTGGACCTGACTCCCCAAGGAAACGACCCGATTCCTCCGCTGATGCCGTCAGTCCAAGGCTGGTTGATGGCTGGGGTGTTGGCGGGGTTGCTGGCGGCCTCGGCGTTGTCGGTGGCCTTCGCGGTGGTGGCGTCCCGGCGACTTAATACCGCTGAAGTGCTGCGGGGCGGAATCTGATGATGCCCCTAGCAGATGGCGTCTGATGATGCCCATGATCAGGTTCGCTTATGTGATGGCCGTGCGCAGAGCTGTGTCCAGTTGGCGCTTGGAGGCTGTGTTATTCGGCGGCATCCTGCTGGCAGTGGCCCTGATGGCCAGCGGTGTGATCTTCTCTGACCTGCTGTCCAACGCTTCATTGCGCCACGAACTGCTCCAGGCTCCACCCAAAGAGGTCAACATCTCCATGCGGTCGTTCAGCAGCCAAGACGAGCCGGCAACGACCGTGGGGCGCCGTTCGGTCTACCGGCAGCGGTTGGAATTCGCCCAGGAGAATGTGGCGGAGCCCTTCGCACCTTATCTGGAAGGACAATCGCAGGTGTTGGACACTGCTACTTTCTATTTCGAGGGTCATTCTCAACTGGAGTTGAAGAACGACATCCGGCCCAGAGGGTCCATCTTCTACATGACTGGGTTCGGCCCAGAGCGGGTCACACTGACCCAGGGAAGCTGGCCCGGAGATGCCAACACCAACGCGCCGCCGGGAACGCCATTGGACGTGGCTGTGGACGGGTTGGGCTTGGAACTGCTGGGCCTGGAGGTCGGCCAGGTTATGGGTGTCTTCCCGGCGGCGTCATTCACCGACCCGCCAACCATGCCGGTGCGGATATCCGGGGTTTTCGAGCGTAACGACCCGGATGACGAGTTCTGGTATGGCGTCAAATCGGACTTCAGCGTCAAGAATGAACGCTGGACCATAATCCCGCTGTTCACCAGTGAACAGGCCATCGAGCACCGGGTCCTGGGTGAGTATCCAACTCTTTACACCAACGTTAGCTGGTATTACTACTTGGACCGGGAGGCGCTGCGGGCCGCCGATGTGGACGATCTGCGGGCGGCCATTTTCGAAGCCGAGAACGGTATCAAATTCAGGTTGAAGAACTCCAGTTACTCCATCCTGCTAGACAACCTGCTGAACGACTTTGACGAGCAGTTGTTGTTGGCCAGAGTGCCGCTGTTTCTGGTGGTGTTTCTGATCACGGGGATATTGCTCTACTATCTGGCGTTGATGGCCGGCTTGATCGTCCGTTCCCGTTCCAGCGAGATCGCCATGCTGAAGAGCCGTGGTTCCACGACGGCCCAGATAGGGATGCTGGGACTGGGCGAAGGACTGCTACTGGGCATCCCGGCGGTGATAATCGGACCCTTCCTGGCCATGGGAGTGGTCAGAGTGCTGGGCAATGTGTTCTTCAGTTTGGGCGGAGGCGCCGACGAGCTGGCCGGTGTGGCTGTGACCGTTTCCCAAGGCGCTGTGGTCCTGGGGCTGATCGGCGGTGCGCTGGCTGTGGTGGTGTTCACCTTGGCCACATTGGCAGCGGCCAGGCACGGCATCGTCGAGGCGAGACAGACCGGCGCCAGGCCCCCAACCGCGTCATTCCTGCACCGTTACTATTTGGACGTCCTGCTGTTGGCCCTGATCGGCCTGCTCTGGTGGCAGATACAGAGCCGCGGTTCGTTCTTGGTCCAGTCAGTGGGTAGTCAGCAACTGGATATCGATTACAGCTTGTTGTTGGGACCGGTGCTGGGTTTGTTCGCCGTCGGTTTGGTGATCATGCGGGTATTCCCGTGGTGCGCCCTGCTGCTGTCGCGGCTGGCCGGACCCATCGCGCCGTCCTGGCTGGTGCACTCGCTGCGGCACGTAGCCCGAGACCCAATGGTGCCCGGCATATTGATCGTGCTACTGACCCTGGCCACCGCCCTGGGAGTCATCGGCAGCGCCTTCAGCTCAACCCTGGAAAGGAGCCAAAAGGAGCGCTCGCTGTACGCCGCGGGGGCCGACCTGAGGGTCCGCCACAGTGGGGTCTCCAGCGCCAGACCGGGCGGCAGGTTCGCCGAGAAGGCGGAAGGACTACCTGACGTGCTCCACGCCGCGGATGTGTTCCGCACCAACGGACAGATCACCACTACCGGTTTCAGCTCTCCGGCCTCCGTCCTGGCGGTGGATGCCTCCCGCATCGCCGACGTGGCCTGGTTCAGGGACGACCTAGCCGGAGGCGCGTCTTTCTCCGAGTTGGCCGAGGCGCTGCTGGACGGGCCGGAATCGCCAAAAGGCCTCCCGTTGCCCGCCGACGCCAATGGCCTGTCCGTATGGGTGCAGCCGGCTGGACTTGACGCGGGAGCCAACCTTTGGGCCAGGCTGCTCGATGCTCGAGGAGTGTATTTCGACACCTGGATGGGCACGCTGGCGAACGAAGGCTGGAACAAGATCCAGTCCGATTTAACACCGGTGATCTCCACAGGCCGCCGATTCGTCTCCCAAGCGGGCGGGGTCGATATAGCCCCTCCCTTCAGGCTCCATTCTTTTCAGATAACCGACCGCTTCCGCACATCCATGTCCAACGACTTGGGAGCGGTTTTCTTGGGGAACTTGGAGGCAGTGACTCCCAGCGGGCCGGTGTCCTTGACCGATTTTAGTACGTCGGAGGACTGGTCTGTGATCCAAGACTTCTCTCGGCCGGGCCTTTACGCCCTGGAGACCAGCAATTCGGCGGGCGGCGGCCGCTTCCCGGTCTCGACACGTTATAGCTGGGCTACCGGAGGAATCGGCATGCGCGGGTTGAGGCCGGGCCCTACGGAGGCCCCGGTGCCGGCGGTGGTTAACAATGATTTCTTGGAGGTTGCTGACGCCTCCGTAGGCGACGATGTGATCCTGGGACTGTCCACTTTTTCTCTGATGGTGAATATTGTTGCCGTGGCCGATTACTTCCCCACGATAGACCCCGGGGAAAAGCCCTTCGTGCTGGTGGACTTGGAAACCTTTGAGGCCGCTTCCAACCAACATAGCCCAGTGCCTCTGGCCGGCGCCAATGAGGTTTGGCTCGACTTGGAGTCCAGCCCCGGCCAGTTAGCCAGCGAAACCGGCGCGCAGACCTCCGTCCAGGTCACCGAATCGCTGAGGGGATTGGGCGTCAATGTCAGAGACATATATGACGCCGATGTTATGGTGGCGTCGCGGGTGGACCAGCCGCTGGTAAATGCCGGTTGGGGCGCCCTTCTGGTGCTTCTGTTCCTGGCAGTGGCCCTGGCCACGGGTTCGGGGGTGATGCTGTTCTCGTTCCTTGACACCAAGGAACGCCAGACCGAGTTCGCCCTGTTGCGGACCCTGGGCTCCACGGGAGGACAATTGCGGGGCATCGTGTGGTTTAATCTATTCTTAATCATTATCTGCGGCGTCGCCCTGGGAACGTGGGTGGGCCAACTGATCGGGTCCAGCCTCTTGCCTCTGATGGAAGTGGCCGAAGAAGGGGAGCGGGTTACGCCTCCCATGGTCTTCACCACAGATTGGGTGTCGTTGTCGGTGTCATACTCGGTCCTGGCAGTGGTCACTGTGGCCACGGTAATTTGGCTGGCGTGGCTGAGCTCCAAGATACAGGTGCAGCAGGTCCTAAGAATGGGAGATGCGGGATGACCCAGTTTCCAACCGGCGGAATGAGTCAATCTGAATGACACAATTTAACGAATATACTGGAGCTGACGGCTCGGCGGCTCAGCACGAAGGACCGTACATAGACTGCCGTGACCTCTTCAAGATCTACAAACGTGCCGACCTGGAGGTCGTGGCGCTGCGGGGCTTGGATCTCAGAGTTGAGCCTGGGGAACTGATCGCTGTGATCGGGGCCAGCGGGAGCGGCAAGAGCACGCTGCTAAACATCCTGGCCGGCCTGGATCGCCCCTCAGCGGGCGAGGTGTTGGTTGGTTCCAGGGACCTGTTGGACGTCTCAGACAGCGACCTAGTGATGTACCGGCGTTCCGAGGTGGGTTTCGTTTGGCAGGCCACCGCCCGGAACCTGGTGCCCTATCTCTCCGTTGCCGACAACATTGAGCTGCCCATGGCCCTGTCCGGCCAACCGGCCAAAACCCGCCACGCCTGGTCGGAGGAATTGTTGGAATCGCTGGGCATGGCCGACAAACGCAAACGCCTTCCCTATCAGTTGTCCGGCGGTGAACAACAACGGGCCGCCATTGCCGTGGGCCTGGCCAACAAGCCGCCACTGCTCCTGGCCGACGAGCCCACCGGAGAGTTGGACACCGAGAACGCTGACAGCATCTTTCAGATGATCCGCGGCTTGAACCGGTCTTACGGCGTGACAGTGGTGGTAGTGACCCACTACGCAGGCGTGTCCCAGTTCGTGGACCGCGTGGTGCACATCAGGGACGGACGCATCGGCTCCGAGACCTTCTCCAGGCCCGATTACCGGCGTGACGGCGACACGGTGGAAGAGGAATACGTGGTAGTGGACCCGGCTGGAAGGCTCCAACTCCCACACGACATGGCTGAGCGCTTCATCCGCGGAGGGCTGGCCAAGATCGAGTTCGAAGATGGGCAGATCACAATAGACGCGCCGGGCACCAATCCCAGGCAGCCCAGGAGAGGGAGTTAGCCAGCCGTGCAAGCTAATACGACCAATGGGCCGATACTCACGGCAACGGAAGTAAGCCGAGTCTTTGGCTCGGGTGACACGGCCGTGACAGCGCTGTCGTCCATCAGCCTCACGGTGGAGCAGGGAGATTTCCTGGCGGTAACCGGCCGGTCCGGTTCCGGCAAGACCACGCTGCTCAACCTGCTCTCGGGGCTGGACCGGCCGAGCACAGGCACAGTGCAATTCTACGGCGATGACCTGGCCGGACTGCGGGAAGCTGACCTGGTGGAAATGCGCCGGCGTCGGATCGGCTTCGTTTTTCAGTCGTTCGGGCTCATGCCCCTGTTGTCGGCCCAGGAGAACGTGGAATTGCCGCTGCACATCGCTGGCCTGTCCTGGCGGGAGCGCCGCCAACGGGCTACCGATGCCTTACACGCGGTGGGGCTGAGCACCAGGGCGCGCCACCGTCCCTTTGAACTGTCCGGAGGCGAACAACAGCGGGTGTCCATCGCCAGGGCTTTGGTAACCCAGCCTGAAGCCGTGTTTGCCGACGAGCCCACCGGAGAGCTGGACACCGCCACCGCTCGCTCCATCGCCGAGACCTTGGGCGAGGTCGCCGCCTCCAGACGGGCCACGGTCATCGTGGCCACCCACGACCTCGACCTGGCGGCCACGGCCCAACGGCGCCTGGACTTGGTTGACGGCCATTCAGTCTAGCCCTTTGGCTCCATCAGCGGACTCCGGTTTCCGCATTTGTGTGAGTTTCGTCACATTTCCTGGGATTTACATGGACTTTGGCAAGGAAGTCACGCAACCTGCATCAGGTGTTAGAGGAACAGCCTAAGAAATTAAAGCTCGCCGATGACGAAGTGTCCACTAAGCGGACCTTCGATGAGTCAGGCTACCAGTTCTTGCTGCTGTACAACACCACGGGCAATCACTTCACCTGGGTCCTGAACGAAGAAGAGATCGTTCCCGACGAGCTGGTGCCGGTGGAAGATGACCTGTTGGTGGGCCGCAGAAGCGGGTTTGCTTTCTGGGTGGGCGCCGCGCACCCCATCGAAAGGCCTTGGCGGCCATCAGAGGCGCCAACGCCACCGTCAACAACTACTACGATGGGCCCTTCGATCAGCTTGCCGACAACTACGTGGAGCAGACCAACATCTCCGAGTACATGATGCAGGCGTGGCCGAGCCTCAGGGGGCGGTTGGACAGGTACGGTATTTCTTGGACCGGGACGGGTCGTCACGTCTGGCCAGATCACCCTATTTCGTGTATTTCTCCGACGCGGCGCTGCAGACCAGTGCTGCAGGGGCCAGCGGCCAGGTTCGGCGCACCTGGATCGTGAACGCCAGCGGGTCTTACGTGGCCAGCGGCACCGCCGGAAGCTCTTTGATCAGCGGGAGCGGCTCCGTTCAATAGCGGGTAATTCGCCAGTAACGTCGGTAGCGAAGAACCTGCGCCTCTGTCCGTGTATACTTTGGCAGGATTCTCATCCCCATACTAGATTTGCCGAGGAGTAGGCATGTTTGTGCGCATCTATACCGGCGATGACGGCCAGTCCCACATGGAAGAGATGGACGGCCTTGTGGAACCCTCCACTCGGATCGCTACTAAGCCAGGCGAGGACTTGGTGTTCCGCACGTTCGAGGAGGGCAGGGCGGTTGAATGGCACAACCCGACCCGGCGTCAGTATCTGTTTATGCTGAACGGCCAGATGGAAGTCTCGGTGAAAGACGGCACGACCCTGGTCTTTAGCCCCGGTGACGTGCTGCTAGCCGAAGACATGACCGGCCAAGGACATCTTACCAAGTGTGTTGGCGGCCCCTATACCTCGGTGTCCATGGGAATACCTGATTTAGCCTAAACACGCTTCCGGCTGGCAGTGGCAGACCGCCCAGTTACGGCGAATCCCTGCTACTTCGCCCTTGTATATTTCGGCAGGATCCCTATCCCCATACTAGGTTTGCCGAGGAGTAGGCATGTTTGTGCGCATCTATACCGGCGATGACGGCCAGTCCCACATGGAAGAGATGGACGGCCTTGTGGAACCCAGCACCCGGATCGCTACCAAACCAGGCGAGGACTTGGTTTTTCGCAAAGGCGTTGTGGACTATGTCAGCGATTGGCATAACCCGAGCCGGCGTCAGTATTTGTTCATCCTTGAAGGCCAGGTTGAAGTTTCAGTCAAAGACGGTTCAGCGATGGTACTCAACCCCGGCGACGCTCTGCTCGCTGAAGACATGACCGGCCAAGGCCACATCACCAAGTCCATCGGAGGCCCTTATGTCTCAGTTTCTATGGGAATACCCGATTAGATGGTATTCCCATTTGCGGTTGACAGAGACGGCCCTTTATCTATAATGGCCATTAAATAACGGGGACAGTATTGGCATACCAAATGAGCAAAATCAAAACTGGAAGGCTGAATAAAAGATGATTACCAAGTTCGACAGCCTGTATGCCGGTCATGTAGACATGACTGACATCGGCTACGGCGGGACCGCAGTCAACGACCGGAAATTCGACAACGACCATCTCATGACCGCCTACAGCAAAGCGGAAGCCATCGCCAAGACCCTGGACGCCAATGGCTTCGACACTATGTGGATGGCGGAACATCATTTCCAACCGGAAGGATATGAGTGCATCCCTAACCTGCTGATGCTGGACGTCCACCTGGCCCACCTGACCAAGAACATCAAATTCGGCTGTGGCTTCAACATCACCCCCATGTGGCATCCCCTGCGCCTGGCCGAGGACTACGCAGTGGCCGATATCTTGTCCAAGGGCCGCATCATATTTGGCGTGGGTCGTGGATACCACACCCGTGAAGTTGAGACCTTCGGTTCCAATATCACGGACCAGGACGCCAACCGCGAAGAGTTTGAAGAGGGCGTGGATGTCATATTCAAGGCGTTCAACAATGAGTCCTTCTCCCACAAAGGCAAGTACTTCACCCTGCCTCCTGAGGTGCCCTACCGCGGCTACACCCTCAAGGAGCTGACCCTGGTGCCCCGCCCTCAGACTCTGCCGGTGGAATGCTGGCAGCCCATCCAGGGCGGCACCCCGAGGGCCTTGGACTTCATGGCCAAGCACGGGATCAAGGGGATCTTGGGCGGCGGCGTCGCAGAGGGTGGCGTCATGAACAGCATCATGGAAGGCTACCGCGATGCCCTGGTCCGGGCCGGCAATAAAGACGCCCAACTGGGCGAGGGTTTGAGCGTTGGTTTCCATTTCCACCTGGCCCCCACGGTGGAACAGGCCATGGAAGAGGCCCAGGGATTCTTCGAAGAGAACCTCAAGATGTTCGGTCCACTGCGGTTGCACCGAGGAATGACCGAAGAACAGATGTCCATCATCGGCGACCCGCGCCGTGCGCCCACCGCCGGTCTGCCCACCATCCAAGAGGCAGTTGAGAAGCAGGCGTTCTTGGCAGGACCGCCGGAGCGAATCATCGAGCAGATCAAGTCAGTGGAGAAAGAATTCCCCGCTCTCGAACGCGTCGGCATGAGCCATCCCGTGGGCACACCCCAGAGTGTGATCACCGAGCAACTGGAATGGTTCGGAAAAGAGGTCATGCCCGCCTTCAAAGGCAAAGTAGGCGGCTAGGCGGCCCAGCCGCGATTACTTGGACATGCGTCTATTACACCGGCGGAGAATCACTCCGCCGGTTTTTTGTGACCACTATCCCTCCCCTATGTCATTTTGAGGCGTCAGCCGAAGAATCGCATCGCTATCCGCCTACATGGGAGAGCCACAATTAGGCTCTTCGCAAACGCCGGTCAGGTAGCCAAACGCTGATACAATCGTGAAACCCAGGGCCCCACACCACCAAAACTGGAGAGACCATGGCCATATTTGAACTCCGCACCTACACGCTTTACGTCGGTAAGATGGGTGAAGTCACCAAGATTTACTCGGAAGAGGGGTGGCCAGCCCTGGATAAGGGCGGATTCGCCAAGAAATTGGTCGGATATTTCGTGTCCGATGTTGGCACTATCAACCAACTGGTCCACCTGTGGCGCTTCGAAGACGACGCAGACCGCCGTAATCACTGGTCCACCCTGTTCGCCGACGGACCGTTCATGGCCTTCGCCGCCAAGCTCCGGCCGCTGCTGATGACCCAAGAGGTAAAAGTAATGCTGGAAGCGCCATGGGGTCCACACCCCTAAGCAAGTGTACCTGGGCCGCTCCTCGTTGACAGCAAATGGCCCCCAGATTACCCTGAATGAACCTAAAACCGTATGCATAGTGAGCAACTATGGTTTCCTCTGACGCTGTTGATCTAGGCGACGCCATCGACCTGATGTTCGAGACCGGCTGGACTGACGGTCTGCCCGTGGTTCCGCCCACCGAGGATCGGGTCAAGAAGTTCGTCGACTACACCGGACGCGACGCCTCTGAACCAATCGCTGAATTGCCTCCGCTGGGCGGTAAAGCGACTGTGGAACGCATCGCGGTGAACGCCGTGATGGCCGGCTGCCTGCCCGAACACATGCCGGTGATTATCACGGCCATTCAGGCCATGATGGACGACCGCTTCAACCTCCGCGGCGTCATGTGCTCAACAGGCATCCACACTCCTCTGGTTATCGTCAGTGGCCCCATAACCAAAGAACTGGACATCAACGGTGGTTATAACTGCTTCGGCGCTGGTTGGCGGGCCAACGCCACCATCGGCCGGGCGGTGAAGCTGGCCCTGGTCAATCTGGGCGGGGCCATTCCCGGCGAGACTAACAAGGCGACCTTCGGTCATCCCGGCGCCTACACCTACTGCGTGGCCGAGGATCAGGAGATTAACCCCTGGGAGCCCCTGCACATCGATGCCGGACTGGAAGCCTCGGATAACGCCGTGACCGTCTTCCCTGGAGAAGCCCCCCATAACATCATGTATCACGCCAAGAACTCCCGAGACTTTCTCACGGTCTTGGCCGACACTATGTGCACCCTTGGCAACGTCCAGATGTACGTCTCGGGGGACACGTTCGTGGTCATCGGGCCGGAACACGCCAAGTTCCTGAGCGAGGACGGTTGGCGCAAGGCAGACATTCGGCAGTTCCTGTTCGAGCATGCTAGAAAATCGGTAAGAGAACTGAGACACGGCGGGCCGCCCCAAGGTGACGCCGACCGCGGGCATTTCTGGCCCCGGTTCGTTGACGCCAATGACGACAGCCAGATGGTGCCGGTTGTGCGCGCCGCCGACCGCATCCACATAATGGTCGCCGGAGGACGCGGAGGCCCCCATTCCGCATATATTCCCGGCTGGGGTTCCCGCCGGGTCACCCTCAAGATAGAACGCTCCTAAGGAGAAACGATGGCTAGTGCAGACTTGAAGGCCCGGATGAATGATATGGGCTTACTTTCGCCCATAGACCCCGACGCCTACTCCAAATGGAGGCCGGCCCCGCGCCTGGAAGCCATCCACGGCAAGGTCGGCGGCTTCTTAGGCAACCGGAAGGCCAACGCCAGCCTGTTGCTCCAGGATGTGAAAGAGCTGCTGAATAAGGACTTCGAACTGAGGGACGGCGTCGCAGTCGACAAATATGTCTACTCTCGCCCCGCCGCCGCCGATATCATCGACGACCTGGCTTCTCAGTGTGATTTCGTGGTGACTTGCATCGCGGATTGAGGATCCTGCACCGCGTGCAGTGTGCACGACGCGATGGCCCTGGAGAACAAAGGCATACCCACGATAGTCATCTGTACCGAGCCCTTTTTGAATGCAGCATACCGGCACGCCAATTTCTTGGGCCGCAAAGGGTTCCAGCCCTTGGGCATACCCCACCCGCTGGGAGGTATAACTCCGGAGCTGGTTTCAGACCGGGCAGCGGAACTGCATCAGCAAATCATCAAATCATTAACCACAGGCGAATAACTCAAGCTAATCAGGAGAAACCGATGGTCCGAGTAGGCGCAGGCACTCACGTTTATGAACAGGTGGAAGACTGGGAGAAACTACCCGAGGGCTGGGTGCTGGGCCAGACGGCCATCGTCACCGACAAAGCCGACCGGGTGTACCTCTTCAACCGGGGCGACCATCCTCTGATCGTATTGGACCGCGACGGAAACTTCCTGAACTCCTGGGGCGAGGGCCAATTGCCCGACGCCCACGGCATGTTCATCGACGACGACGAGAACCTCTACATGCCGGTCAAGAACAGCCACGTTGTGTTGAAGTACCGGCCCGACGGCAACCTGCTCATGACTCTGGGCGAGTGGGACAAGCCCTCGGACACCGGCTGGTCCGGCAACGTCAACGATCCGGCGAAACAGGCTGCCGGGCCCTTCAACCGGCCCAGCGACATCGCCTTAGACCGGGTTGGAGACCTATATATCTCCGACGGCTACGGAAACTCACGGATCCACAAGTTCACCGCCGACGGCAAACTTCTCTTTTCCTGGGGCGAGCCGGGCAAGACCGGGCCGGGCGAGTTCCACGTCCCCCATGGAGTCTGGGTGCACACCGACGGCCGGGTGTTCGTGGCCGACCGCGAGAACAACCGCATCCAGATCTTCGACGCCGATGGCAAATACCTTGACCAATGGACCGGCCTGGCCCGGCCCTGCGACATCTATGTCGACCAGGACAACGTCTTCTACGTCCCAGAGCTTGACGGCTTCATGAGCATCCTTAGCATTGACGGCGACATCATAGCTACCTGGGACAGCCCCTTGGACGCCGGCTGGGGCAACGGCGCCCACGCTATCTGGGTGGACTCCCACGGAGACCTCTACGTGAACCAGAACGTGGAGGGCCACCGTCTGGTCAAGTACCTCAGACAATAGACCCTGGAACTTTAGACTCGGCCATAATTTCTTCCATTCCGAGGGCGAAAGCCGAGGAATCTCGTTGCTATTGGCCACGACGCTGAAGACGAGGACAGAGACCCTTCGCTACACTCAGGGTGACAACATGCTGAAAGGCTTCAACCAACAAGTATCACTCAGGCAGTTTTAAAACGACGGAGGACTCTCAATGCGGGCCGGTTATCAAGTAGGACACGTCGTGATGCGCGGCACCGTGGACCATCAACAGCAGTGGCAAGACCTTCTCAGCCAATACCGGGCGGTCAACGACGCCGGATTCGACTCCTACTGCTACGGCAATCATTTCCTGATCGACCCCTTCCAGCACTTCCAGCCTTGGACAGTGTTGGCCCGCATGGCCGCCGAGCCTGGAAACATGACCCTGGCAACATCGGTACTACTCCTCCCCCTCCTAAACCCCGTGGAGGTCGCGGAGCAGGCGGCGACGCTGGATCACATCGCAGAGGGGCGATTCGTGTTGGGAGTGGGCTTGGGTTACCGCATCGAAGAATGCGAGGCATTTGGCATCAAGATGTCGGAACGCAGCGGGCGTATCACCGAGTCGCTGGAACTCATGCGGCGTCTTTGGACCGAGGACGAAGTGACCCACCATGGCAAATACTACAACGTGACCGGCGCCAAGCCCACGGCACGCCCCTACCAGAAGCCCGGCCCCAAAGTCTGGCAGGCGGCGATGAGCGACCCCGCCATCCGCCGGGTGGGACGCACCGGTGATATCCTCTTCGTGGGTCCGGCCCAGGGGAACGAGTCCATCCGCAAGCAGATAGACCTCTATCGCGAGACCCTTGAGAAGTGTGGCCACGAGCAACCGGAGGACATGGTCATCGTGAGAGAATTCTTCTGCGCCGGCACCCATGAGGAAGCCATCACGAAAGCACGAGCCGGGTTCGAGACCAAATACAGAGTCTACAAGGATCAGGGACTCCACGGCTCCGACGATGAATTAACCAGAAAAGTTACCGGAGACCTGGAAACCCTGATGGAAGAGACCTTTGTGCTGGGCAGCTCGGACGAATGCCTGGAGCAGATCGAAGAATATAAAAACATGGGATTCACCGACGTTATAGTTCGGTTGTTCTATCCAGAGATGTCCCAGACTGAGGCACTGGAGCACATCAGCCTTGTGGGCGAGAAAGTCATCCCGGAGATGCACCGCCTCTAGTGGCTGTGGCCGAGGGGCAAGCGAAGGATCCATTGGGTGAAGCAGGCATCTGGATCGCGGTGATTCTGGTTGGGTTGGTGACCCTGGGTGTGCGAGAATACGCCCGCACCAGCGGGTCCTTTGCGGCCCGCATGGACCAGATCAAATTCATGGTCGCGGCCGCCTCCCTGATACTTTTGGGGATCACGGCCACCATCTTGACCATCGGTTTCATTATCGCCGTCGTGGTCGTGGAGATCTGGCAAACGCTGTTGGTTGTCTTTGCCGTGTTCGCTGGCCTGGCAACCTATATTATCTGGTTGCGGCGCCCAAAGGCCTGACAGACCGGCCTGCAAAGCTATGAAAAACTAGGAGCGAGAATTGGAAGTTGGAGTTATTTTTCCGCAGACGGAGATCGAGCCGGACCCGTCGGCCATCAAGGACTTCGCACAGGCAGCCGAGGAGATGGGCTACTCGTATATCTTCATCGCCGACCACGTTTTGGGTGCGGACCCCGCCCATCATGATTTCCCGGCCCTCCGAACCTACAATCACAAGTCGGTAGTGCACGAGACTCTGACGCTGATGGGCTATCTCTCAGCCATTACGAAACGCGTTGGCCTGGCCACGGGCATCCTGATTTTGCCCCAGCGCCAGACCGTGCTGGTGGCCAAGCAGGCGGCCGAGATCGACGTTCTTTCCGGCGGACGTCTTCGTCTGGGTATCGGCGTGGGCTGGAACACGGTGGAATACGAAGCCTTGGGCGAGGACTTCCACAACCGCGGAGCGCGCAGCGCCGAGCAGATCGAGGTCATGCGGGCGCTCTGGACTCAGGACGTGGTGGACTTCCACGGCAAATGGCACGACATCAGCCATGCGGGCTTGAACCCGCTGCCCGTCCAGCGGCCCATCCCCGTCTGGCTGGGCGCGGGCAGTTCCCAAAGCCCCACGCCTCCGGACTCAGTGCTGAAAAGGGTGGCCCGTTTGGCCGACGGTTGGTGCCCCAACTTCAACCCTGACGAAACAGGCCGCACCATCGTGGAGAAGACCCACGGGTTCATGCGGGAGATGGGTCGGGACCCTAGTGCTCTGGGACTTGACGGCCGGCTCCGCACCGGCGGTAGGCAACCAGAAGACTGGATGGACGAGGCCAAGGCGTGGCAGGAACTAGGCGCAGGCTATCTGTCCATCGAGAACCGGCAGGCAGGCCTGAAGACGGCCTCAGACCACATAGAAGCCATGCGCAAGTTCAAAGACGCCACCGGCCTCAAGTTTTAGAAACTTCCCGCCATTCTCCATTCTGGCGACGAGAGGGAATTTCCACCCGTTTGCGGTGAGCTCCGTCGAACTATGAAGGCGCCGAAGTCTGGATCCTTCGACAGGCTCAGGATGAGCGGAATGGAGCGTTTGCCCCGCCTCCGTCATTCCGGCGAAGGCCGAAATCCATGTAGACTGAGTGAGTCAATCTACATTTCTAGGGGCGCCGTAGATCCTTGCTTTCGCAGGAATGACGATGGGGACCGACCGGCAAATTAGCATGTTGGAGAACCTGACTGATGCCCAATTTTGAGCCCAGAGACCCAGACTTCAAAGCCAGGGTACGGAACAGCTTCGGCCGACAGACGGCCATGCGGACCCTGGGCGCGGTCGTGAACCTAGTTGAGCCTGGGGAAGTGGAGATCGAGATGCCCTACCGAGCCGATCTAGCCCAGCAGCACGGCTTCATCCACGGGGGGATCGTCACCGCCATCGTGGACAGCGCCTGTGGGTACGCGGCCTTCAGTCTCAGCGCACCGGACACCGCCGTCCTAACGGTGGAGTACAAGGTCAACTTCGTGGCCCCGGCCAAAGGCGAGCGTCTGGTGGCCCGCGGGGAAGTCGTCCGGCCCGGCGCCACCGTCACCGTCTGCAAAGGCAACGTTCTGGCCTACGAAGCCGGCGAAGAAAAGCTGGTCGCCACCATGCTCACCACCCTCATACTAATGCCCAACCGGCCGGACTTGGCAGGTTAGTGTCTACTAGGCCATAACCATCGCCCCTACCTCCGACGGAAAGGGGCGGGTTTTTAACTCGCTGTGCTTCGCCGTTAACGTCTCAGCTCAGAACACCCTAATCGAACATCATCACGCTGCGGGCTACTGAGCCTTCTTTCATGTATTTGAAGGCCTCGTTGATGTCTTCCAGCTTGAGGCGCTTGGTGACTAACTCGTCCAGCTTAAGCCGCCCCTGTTGGTAGAAATCGATGTAGCGGGGCATGTCCACCCGGAAGTGGTTGGAACCCATGCTGCTGCCCTGTATGCGACGCTCCCTGAGGAAGGAATAGCCGTCAAGTTCGATCTTCGTGCCCATGGGAATCATGCCGATGATGGTAGCGGTGCCGCCGGCCCTTAATATCTCGAAGGACAGCTCCGCCGTTTCTTTCTTGCCGATGGCCTCGAAGGAGTAGTCCACGCCGCCGTCAGTCAGGTCTTTGACTTTCTTCTCAACGTCGCCGCTGGAGGCGTCGATCACGTCGGTGGCCCCGAAGTCCCGGGCCAGCGTTAGTTTGTCCTCGACGCCATCGATGGCGATGATGCGAAGCGCTCCCGCCAACTTGGCGCCCTGAATGGCGTTAAGGCCCACGCCGCCGCAGCCGATGACCGCCACCGTGCTACCCGGCTCCACCTTGGCGGTGTTCATGGCGGCCCCAAGGCCAGTGGTAGCGCCGCAGCCGATAAGAGCCATCTGCTCGAAGCCGATGTCCTGCTCGATCTTCACCAGGGAATTCTCGTGCACCAGCATCATCTCAGCGTAAGCGCCCAAGTTGGCAAACTGAGTCACCGGCTCACCGCCCTGGCTCAGGCGCGGCGTCTCTTCCGGCCCTCGCACTAACCCGGTCCGGGAGCAGAGCACGGGGCGCCCGGTGGTGCAGCGCTCACAAACACCGCAGAAGACCGATAGACAGCAGATGACCCGGTCACCGGGAGATACGTACTGCACCTGGCTTCCCACCTCTTCTACGATCCCCGCGGCTTCGTGGCCCAGGAGTATCGGCATCGGCGCGATATAGAGGCCCTCGACGAAATGGAGGTCGCTGTGACAGACGCCCGAGGCCTTGGTTCGCACCACCACTTCCCGGGGGCCGGGGGACGCGATTTCCACGTCTTCGATCTGCAACGGCTGGTTTACTTCGTGCAACACGGCTGCTTTCATGGCCAGTTACTCCTTATCGTTCTAGCGATGGATGATTGGGAGACATAATACCCCTGTCTATCTCATGTGGCGAACCAGGACTGATCGGCCAGCACCACTGACGTCTCGATCTGGCGTTCGGGCACGCTCCAATACTTGTGCAGTAGCCATTCTTTCTCTTGGGCCGAGACGACTTTGAAGCCGCGGCGCTGGTAGAACCGGACCGCCCAAACAGCGTCGGCCCAGGTGCCGATCAGTACCGGGCGGGTCGCGTCGTCCATGATCCGAGCCAGAAGCTCTCCGCCGATGCCCCGGCTGCGTTGGGCCGTGCGCACGTAGGCGTGGCGGATCAGGGTCACGCCCTGTATATGTTGGGTGCCCATCACGCCGGCCAACTCCCCGTCCTGCTCGTAACCCAGAAAGGCGACCCCGGCGGTAATCTCCTCCCGGAGTTCCTCGCGCGGCATGTAGGGTTCATGCCAGCGGTCGGGCGGGATTATGCCTCGGTAAGCTTCGGCGGCATCGTTGATGATCTCGTAGATCGCCTCAAAGTCGGCGGCGGCGCACTCGTGAATCATGCCTAAACCGTCACGCCGGTGAAATTGAAACTGCTCAGTTTCAGGGCCGGAACCCTGGTGGCGAACCCAACCTCGTTCAGCACCAGTTTAGACTTGCTGCCGACATGCTCGACGCCGGCCAGGGCCTCCACGTATGACTGGGTGAAACGCAGGTCTTTCACAGGATGGGTTATTTGGCCGTTCTCGATCATGAATGTGCCGTCCCGGGTCATGCCCGTCATCACGCAACCCTTGCTATGGGCTAGGCGGGTGTAGAAGAATCGGGTGATGTAGATGCCCCACTCGGTGGAACCGATGAGCTCATCAAGCGACGAGCCGCCCTCCTGCATGAACAGGTTGCTGGCGATGGGGCCGCCGGTGAAGTACGCCTGGTGGCCGGTGGAGACAGTGCCTGCTTTCCCGGCGGTGTAGGAGTTGTGAACCGGGGTGTTCACCACTCCTTGGTTGATGATGTCCACCCGGCGACGGGGCATGCCCTCTGCGTCGAAGGGCACCGGCCAGCCGTGGGGGGCCGAACCGTCGTCCCAGATGGTCACACTGGGGCTCATCGCCTGGTCGCCGATTATATCGTTCATCCAGCTACGCCCTTCCTGCACTGCCTGGGCGCCCATGCCGTAGAGGCTCAAGGCCTCCAGGATGTCGTCCACGGCGTAGGTGTCCAGCACCACGGGGTAGCGTCCCGGCTCGATGGCCACTGGCTCCCGTCCATCTACCGCCTTGGAGACAGCTTCCCTTCCCAGGGCCTCGGTGTCCATGTCTGAGAGCCGCCATGAGCCGCCCTTGGCCCAACCGGCCGAGCTGCCGCTCATGGTGTTGATGATCAACCCAGCGAAGGTTCCCGCGTGGTAGGCCCGCACCCCGTGACTGCTGACCACGGCGGTCTCCTGAACGCCAGTGCGGCAGGCGCCGGACACGTTCAACTCGTGTTCCGCTCCTTGGAGGCAGACTCCCCTGACTATCTGCGCCCTGGCTTCCGGGCTGCAAAAGGCGGTGGCTTCATCGAAGCTGTCGACTTTGGCCGCCTCCGACGGTTGAGGCAGACCCTCGAAAGCTGGGTCTTCAGGCATGAGCACGGCGTTCTGGTGGGCCGCTTCGACTGCTTTTCGCACTCCTGCTTCGCTGAGGTCGTTGGTGGTGGCCCGGCCCAGGCGCTTGCCAGTCACGGAGCGGATATTCAACACGATGTTGCTGTGGGCCACGTTCTGGTGGATGGCCCCTCCGGCGAACCGCGATAACCCCAGGTCTTGGGCGTTGAGGTAGATGTCGGTCTCCTGGGCCTTGGAGTAGCCCAGGGCCTTTTGCAGCATGGCCAGAGCGGCCTCACGCCCCATCATTTCATCACCCCGACTTGAATGTTTCTAAACCGGGCCGGGGCCGCGCCGTGGCCGGTGTGGCCAAGTTGGCCGGGCTGCCCCTTGCCGCAGTTGGGGATGCCCCACATGGTCCAGTGACCATCGCTGCAGACCGCGTCGCAGGAGTTCCAGAATTCGGGTGTGATTCCGGTGTAGGTACAGTTCCGCAGCATCTTGCCCAACTTGCCTTTCTTGATTTCGTAGCCGATCTCCGTGCCGAACTGGAAGTTGTACCGCCGATCGTCGATGGACCACGACCGGTTCATCTCCATGAGTATGCCGTCGTCGGTGTCGGCGATCAGGTCGTCCAGCGTCCAATTGCCCGGTTCCAGGCTCACATTGGTCATGCGGATCAGGGGGATGCGGTTCCAGGAGGCGGCCCGCATGGAGCCGTTGGAAGGCAAGTCCAGGCCAGATGCGGTCTCCCGGGACATCAGGTAGCCCACGAACTTCCCAGCCTCCACTACCGGTGTCGACTGGGCCGGCACGCCTTCATCGTCCCAGCCGTAGGAACCCAGACCCGGGAGCCGGACACTGTCGGCGGTGATGTTGACCTGGTCTGAGCCGTACTGGAAGTTGTTCAGCTTGTCCGTGGTCAGGAACGAGGTCCCGGCGTAGGCTGCTTCTGAGCCCAAGACTCGGTCCAGCTCGATGGCGTGGCCGCACGATTCGTGTATTTGGAGTCCCAACTGGGACGCGCCGACGATCAACGTCGTTACTCCCGACGGGCATTGGTCCGCCGACAAGAGGGCAACAGCTTCCGTGGCGGTCCGCTCGGCATTGCCGGCCAGGTCCATGGCGTCCACGAACTCCCAGCCGGCGCAGCCCTGTTGCCGCATGGACTGGGGGTAGGAACGCCGCTGTACCTCGCCGTTGCCCCTGGCAGTGGCCATGATGCCGCCGCCGGTCTCGTAGATGGTCTGTTCGACGTGGGCGCCCTCGCTGTTGACGAAAGTCTTGTGCTCTTTGATGAAGATCAGATTGCCGGTGCGGGCTGATATGCCTTTCACAGAGCCCATGCGCTGATCGGCCTCCAACAGCAGACCCAGGTTGTCCTCCGAAGAGATAGAAAAGGGGTCGACACTGATCGGAGTGGTGTAGATGCCCTTCGAAGTCACCGGCGGGCCCAAGGAGACGGGGCCGTTACTGGACTGGGCCGAAGCCAAGGCGATCTCCACAGCCAGGCCGGTGGCCCGGTCGACTTCAGCCGGGGTGACGATGTTGGTTGAGGCGAACCCCCACGACCCGTTCACCAACACCCGCACGCCGATGCCCAAAGACTCATCGTTGCTGATGGTGTCGACCACTCCAGTGCGCACTACGAACCGCTCCTGGTTGGTCTCAACCAGTCTCACGTCGCAGTAAGATGCACCCTTGACCGCGGCCAGGTCGAGAGCCCTAGATAGAAAGTCGTCCATGGGCATATTCTTCTCCCGAATCGGAGGTAACCTGTTTCGTAAACAGTAATTATTGCTGTAGATATTACCTGTATCCGATCGACCGTGTTTGTTTTGCGCTGATAAATATCCTAGACCATGGACCGTTTCTGAAGCGGATTGACATATCCTAGCTAATCACTACGGAAAAACACCTACGATTGGGGCAGAATCGGCCCGGAAAAGTTGACATCATGAATACGTATAACTTATATTTTAGTATCTGCTTCCCTGACCCAAGGGTTCTGTGCCATTGGCGGCACTCCGTCACAGCGCAGGGAAGGGAAACCAACGGTTCGCACACGCCAAAGATTGTACGTGCCGTAGGGAGTGAGGGGAAGTACTCTCAAAGACGGGGTTCCTGTGCACCATGCGCTTTAAGGTGGCGCCGGGAGGCTCCGATTTAAACGGCCGCATTAAGGTGGTCAATTCTCCAGAGGAGGCAACTCGATGAGGAAGTTGCAGAAGTTTACCTTCCCAGTCCTGATTGGCATCTTTTTGTTGATCTTGGCCGCATGCGGCGGCGACGATGATAGCAGCACGACTAGCACCACGACCACTACCACGGGCGAGTCTTTCGAGTTCCAGTATGTATGTGTGAACCGGACTCTCTTGCCTTGCCAGGTTGTTCAAGAATTCCTGGATGCCGTCAGGACACGGACGGATGGACAGATCGATATCCAGTTGACCTCCTACCCCGAGTTGGGGATCAGCGGTTTCGATATGATTCGACTACTTGAGGACGGCACCATCGGAATGGGCGAGATCTACAGCGGTTTCGTCGGCGGTGAGTTCCCGGTTTTCGAAGCAGCCAACCTTTGGGGCGTCTACAATTCAGTGGACCAGTGGTTCGAAGCCTCCGAAGCGCTGCAAGACGACATCAGAGCTCTCGTGAAGAGAGAGACTGGTGGTGGGGCGATCGTAGGGTTCAACTATTATTCGTCCAACTATTTCTTCACCAAAAAACCCCTTAACACCCTGGGAGATTTCGTGGGCGTGAAGACTCGAACTCACAGCAACGTACTTTCTGACCTGATTGGTCCAGACGGCCTGGGCGCCAACCCCCAGACGATGGCCTTCGCTGATGTTTATCCGGCTCTTGAGCGCGGCGTCTTGGACGGCGCGGTCACCTGCGGGTCCTGTGCTGTTGGTCAGAAATGGTTTGAAGTAACCAACAACCTAACGGGTCCGGTACCGGGAACCTTCGCCGAGACCTTCATTACCTTCAACGGCACAGAGTGGAACAGCTTACCCGCCGATTTCCAGGCAATACTTAAGGAAGAAGGCGCCTTGCACTCCGAGCGGGCCAAAGCGGCTGCTCTTAACTCTGACGTTGAGTCTGAAGGTGACCTGATTGAATTGGGCATGACCCACGCCAACTTCACCCCTGAGATGCTTGTTATCATCAAGGACGCGGCCAAGAACGCAGTTATCCCCAATTGGGCTGAGCGCGCCGGCGGATTTGAGTCCGAAGCAGTTAAGCTGTACAACTCAAAGGTCGGTCCCGTCACCGGTTTGTATGTTCAACCCGACGGGTCAGCTAGCGAAACTCCCCAGTAGAAAACCAAACTCGATTCCTTTCAAAACGGATCGTAAAAAAGAGGCGTCCCGATTGGGACGCCTCTTTTTGTTTGGCCAGATTCGGGGCAGCGATATTTAGTTAGGTCGGAGCTTGAACCGCTGGATCTTGCCGGTTGCGGTTTTGGGCAGCTCGTCGACAAAGTTAAACCAGCGCGGGTATTTATATCGGGCCAGGCCGTCTTGGCAGTGTTTCAGCAGGTCGTCGGCCAGCGAGTCGGAGGCGTCTTTGGCTTCGTTCAACACCACGAAAGCTTCCGGTTTGATCAGTTCGTCGGTGTCGGGCCTGCCCACGATGGCGGCCTCCATAACCTTGGGGTGTTCGATAAGACGGCTCTCTATCTCCACCGGAGAGCACCAGATACCGCCCACCTTCAGCATGTCGTCGCTGCGGCCGCAATAGACGAAATAACCGTCCGGGTCTTCGAAGTAGGTGTCACCGGTGTTCAACCACCCGTCAACCATGGTCTCCGCTGTCTTCTGCGGGTTGTTCCAGTAATAGGTGGAATTAGAATCTCCCTGGATCAGCAGCCTGCCAGCT
The DNA here is from genome assembly GCA_002328185.1 of Dehalococcoidia bacterium UBA2158. GTDB lineage: Bacteria > Chloroflexota > Dehalococcoidia > Lucifugimonadales > UBA3495 > UBA9611. The sequence goes on along the minus strand of DCWQ01000004.1, from coordinate 22,256 downwards.
TCGCCGGTGGGCACGGTCTCATCTTCATCGTTCAGAATCTTCAGGCTGTAGCCAGGCACCGGCTTGCCGCTGGTGCCCGGACGGTAGTCCTCCAGAGTGTTGGAGATGAAGATATGCAGTGCTTCTGTGGAGCCGATGCCGTCTAAGATCAGAGTGCCGGTCTTCTCCTGCCAACGCCGGAAGATGTCGGCTGGCAGGGCTTCACCGGCGGATACGCAGCAGCGTATGGACGAGAAATCCCGCTCTGCTTCGTCTAGCGCTCTCAATTGGGCCGCATATAGGGTTGGCACGCCGAAAAATATGGTCGGTTTGTGCTCCTCTATGATCTGGAATGTCACTTCTGGGGAGGGCCGCAGTCCGCTGAGCACAGCGGTGCCTCCGACCCATAGCGGGAAGGTCATGGCGTTCCCTAGTCCGTAGGCGAAGAATAGCTTGGCTGCCGAGAAGCAGATGTCGTCTTGGACCATCCCCAGTGTGTCGACGGCGTAATGGACGCAGGTGGCAGCGATGTCGCGGTGCCGGTGCACGGCGCCCTTGGGCCGGCCGGTCGACCCAGATGAATACAGCCAGAAGCATTCCGAATCCGCAGTGGCCGGGGCGGGCTCCAAGACAAAGGAGTAGTCCTGCAACAGGCCAGACATGCCGCTGGGGCCCTCGGTGCAGAGCACGAACGCCGGATGATGGCCGGAGGCTGCCAGGGCAGAGGTGATCTCCGATTGGTATTCCGGGGAATAGACCAGGCCGGTGCAGTCCGAGTCCTCGATCATGAACCGGTAGTCGTCGGCCCGCAGCAGGGTGTTCAAGGGCACGGGCACCAGCCCAGCCTTGATTGCGCCCCAGAAGATATAGAAGAATTCTGGGCAGTCTTTCACCACCATCAGGATGCGGCCGCCGGGCTCGGACGCCAGAGAGCGGAGTAGGTTGCCGCACCGATTAACCCGCTCGGCCAGTTGCTGGTAAGTGACCTGTCGTTCGGCGCCCTCTTCAGGGTCGGCGTTGACGTCTGCGTTGATGATGGCTGGGTAGCCGCCCCGGCCTTCAACCATGTGCCGGTCAATCATCGTGACTGCCACGTTGAACACCGGCGAGTACTCGATCTGCGACGGCGTGGCCGAATGATCGATGGTTACGCTGTGGTCTGCCATCGCATCACTCTTGGATTAGGCTCAGATTTGGTCTAATTGAACCGGACATACTCGTAATCCCAGGGCTTGCCGTTGATGCCCCTGACCGGAGGGGCAATCCAAGCGGAGATCTTCCCCTGTTCGGTCACCCGGTTCATCAAGGAGCCGACGAACGCTTGGTCCTCGGTAGTGGGGAGCCAATCTCCCCGACGGGCGCTCCACTCAGCCTCCGGTATGACCGCGCCTTCGGGCGTCACATGGATGCCCGCTGACGTACCGATATGGCGGTTGAAGAACCGGTGGGGCAACTTGAACCGGAAATCCACCCCGTGGGAGTCCAGAACCCCGTTCCAGCGGTCTACTCCCCTTTGGGAGTCGACGATGTAGTCATCCCGTAGCCGCTCGTTAACCGCGCTGAGGGCGGGTCGGTCCTCCTGGATTATCCGCCCGTCCTGGACCAGGTTCACCGGCCACAGGCTGTCGGTCAAACGGTGGTCGTCATCGATCCGGGACTCCAGATAGCGTCCTTTGAGGCCCGAGTTGAAATAGGTGGCGGCGTTGGTGGATATCTCCTGACCGAAAAGGTCCACCGACACGGAGAAGTGTAGGTCGATGTATTTCTGGATGGTGGCCAGGTCGATGGCCCCGCCTTCCCGGACCGTCTTTGGATCTTCGCTCTGGACCTCTTTCATGACTTCACAGGTGCGCTGGGCCACCCTCATGATGCCGGTCTCGCCGACGAACATATGATGGGCTTCCTCGGTGAGCATGAACTGGCAGGTGCGGGCCAGGGGGTCAAAGCCCGACTCGGCCAGGGCGGCCAGTTGGTATTTGCCGTCGCGGTCTGTGAAATAGGTGAACATGTAATACGAGAGCCAATCTGGGGTCGGCTCGTTGAACGCGCCCAGTATGCGCGGCTTGTCAGCGTCGCCGGAGTGGCGTTCGAGGAGCATCTCGGCTTCTTCCCTGCCGTCCCGGCCAAAGTAAGCGTGGAGCAGGTAAACCATGGCCCACAGATGGCGGCCTTCCTCCACGTTTATCTGGAACAGGTTCCGCAGGTCGTAGTTGGAGGGACAGGTCAGGCCCAGGTGGCGCTGCTGCTCCACCGAGGCAGGCTCAGTATCTCCCTGGGTGACGATCAGTCGGCGCAGGGGAGCCCGGTACTCGCCAGGCACGTCCTGCCAGGCGGGTTCACCCTGGTGGTCGCCAAATTGAATCTTGCGGTCCCGGTCGGGCTTGGCCAAGAAGATGCCCCAGCGGTAATCCGGCATCTTAACGAAGCCAAAGTTGGCCCAGCCGTCGCGCTCGACACTGGTGGCCGTGCGTAGATAGACGTCGAACGTGGAGCTGCGGTCTGGGCCAAGTTCCTGCCACCATTTGATGTAGTTGGGCTGCCAGGACTCCAACGCCCGTTGCAGGCGTCTGTTGCCAGCCAGGCCCACGTTGTTGGGTATGCGTTCTGAGTAGTCGATGTTGGAATGTTCTGCAGTCATGTCTTACTCGTACTCTGCCGGGGTTTTACATCACACCCGGCCCTTGTCGAATTGGGTTTTTGCGCCGGTGCCATATAGCTGCAGCGCTCCCTGGTCTCCTGAGGCGTTGGGGCGCTGAAAGACCCAGTTCTGCCAGGTGCTGAGGCGCCCGAAGATCTTGCTCTCCATGGTCTCCGGCCCGCCGAAACGGAGGCTGGCCTCCATGCCGGTCAAGGCGTCGGGCGAGAAGCTGGCCCGCTCTTCCAGGGCCAACCGGACCTCGTCCTCCCAGTCTATGTCGTCGGGGATGAAAGTGACCAACCCCAGGTCCAGGGCGGCCTGGGCGTCCAAGTCAGGCCCGGTCTTTGCCCGGATGGCCTCGATGCCGTCGGGCTGGCCCAAGAACCGGCTCTCCAGCCGGGTGATGCCGTTGACCATGGGTAGCGGGCCAAAGTTCATACCCGTGACCCTGACAGTGGCGTCGGGGAAGCCCTGGTCGTCCTCAAAGTTGCCGTCCAGCATGTAGCACCGGTCGGCGGCCAGAGCCAGCTCCAGCAGGGTTCCTGTGAAACAGCTTCCGGGCTCAATCAGCGTGACTAGCGACCTTGAGCTCACGTCCAGGCGTTTCAGCGTTCGTTTCACGTAGAGGGTGATCTCCCGCACGAGCCAATCGGAAGCGTGCTCCAAGAGGATGTCGTCGTAAGCCGCGACCAAACTGCTGTCGCCTTGGGCCCGGAACACCCAGGTTCCGGCCTCGCTCTCGTTGAGCCTGAGGTGCAATATGGCGTCGTCCAACTGCCGGGCCAGTGCCAATGGCCAGAACCGGTCTCCGGCGGCATGTATGCCCGCTAGGTCGCCCGTTGGGGCCTCGTTGGGGCCTTCCACCAGGATATGAGCAACTCCTAACTCCCGATCCAGTTTTACATTGACGTGTTGGTAGCTGATCCGTTCTCCGTCCATGCGGCGCTCCAGGGGAGTCAGATTGATACCTTGCGCGGACGATGGCCGGTCAGACTTCTCTGCGGTCTCCGTTGCTTTGTCGGACACTGCCTGGTCGAAACCCGAGCGCGGGGATAGTTGGTCCACCAGCCGCCATTCCACGGCACGGCTGCCCCGGACGCCTTCCGAGGTGGTGCAGAGGAAATCGGCGTGGTCGTGGCGTACTCCTCGTTTGTCCACCAGGCGGGTCAGGCCGCCGGTGCCGGGCAAAACTGCCAGCAGAGGCAGCTCGGGGAGGGAAACCGTGCTTGTGCCGTCGTCGATCAGCAGGATGTGGTCGCAGGCCAGGGCCAGCTCGTAGCCGCCGCCCGCCGCGGGGCCGTTGATTGCGCAGATGTAGGTCTGGCCCGAGTGCGCCGAGGCGTCTTCCATGGAGTTTCTAGTCTCGTTGGTGAACTTGCAGAAATTCACCTTGAACCCATGCCCCGACTGTCCCAGCATCTTGATGTTGGCGCCCGCACAGAACACCCGGTCTTTGGCCGAGGTGACAACCACCGCGCCGACCTCCGGGTGCTCGAACCGGAGCCGCTGCACGGCGTCATACAGCTCTATATCGACGCCCAGGTCGTAGGAATTCAGCTTGAGGTCATAACCGGGGACGAGAGGTTGGTCTTCTTGGACGTCCAGACTTAGCCGCGCAACCCGTCCGTCGATGCTCAGCCGCCAGTGTCTATACTGGGCAGGACTGGTGGCAAAATCGACGAAAATGCCCGCTTGTTGACCTGAAACTGTGCCTGTGTCAGCCATATCGCCCGGTCCGTCTCTAAACGATTTGGTCAATCTTATCAGAACGTGGGCGGCGTGGGCCGCGTTGACAGGCGCTGAGGGCGTTAATACACTGATCGGATACTTCAGAGACCTGAGTGCGACGATGAAATACGGATTTACGATACCGGGGAGCGGGCCTCTTTCGGCTCCTGAGTCCATGCGGGCGTTGGTCCGCCGGGGTGAGGACCTAGGGTTCGATACGGTGGTCTGCCCTGACCACATAGTCTTTCCCAAGGACATCTCCTCGCCCTATCCCTACAACGAACAGCAGGTGCATCCAGGCACCGCCGGCGGTGCCTGCCTAGACCAGCTTACAGTGCTGGCGTTCATCGCGGGCCAAACAACCACGCTCCGCCTCGGAACCAGCGTGATGATAGTGCCCCACCGTAACCCCATCGTTGCCGCGAAGGCCCTAGCGACTCTGGACGTATTATCAAATGGCAGGGTGACGCTTGGAGTTGGCGCTGGCTGGCTGAGGGAGGAATTTGAGACCCTGGACCTGCCATCCTTCGATGAAAGAGGGTTGGTTACCGACGAGTACATCCGGGCTTTCATAGAACTTTGGACCTCTGACGATCCCACGTTCGAGGGCAAGTACATCAATTTTTCCAACATCCATTTCTTGCCCAAGCCGGTGCAGAAACCCCATATCCCCATCTGGGTGGGCGGTGAAAGCAACCGGGCTATCAGGCGTGCCGCCCGCATGGGCAACGCGTGGCATCCCTTGGGGACCAACCCCGACTTTCCACTGGCCACACCGGAGCTGCTCAAGGCGTCCATGGACCGCTTGGCAGCCCGCACCGAGCGCGAGGGCCGTGATCCACAACAAGTGGAAGTTGCGTTCCGGGTGTCCACCTTCGATCCCAAGTCGGAGCAGTACGAGGGGGTCCCCTTTGCCGGCCCCGCGGACAAGGTGGCTGAGGACATCCGCGCCTACGAAGCTTTGGGCGTTACCAACCTGATCTTCGACTTTGGCGGCGTGGCCAGCTCCAAAGCCGGCGATCCCAGCGAGATCATTGCCATGCAAGAGGCCCTTGCATTTCAGGTATGGCCAAGGGTCTAACCAACCTATTCGCTAGTTGCCGGGGCGATGTAGAAGCGTGATAAAGTCGCTATCATATCGTGTAAGAATTAGCGAAGAATCCTGTATGAAACCAAGCTGAAACTTGTCAATTGACAGAGACAAACCCTAAGCTTGACTTGGATGATGCGCCATCTCCGCAGATATGATTCTCCGCTCTGGGATTGGTCCAGAATGGAGTTCCGATACTCCCGAAGGTGGTCCCTATTTCCGCCTCACAACAAAGCCCTCAAGAACTAAAAACGCAGGTTGAGATTACAGAGATTCTGACCGGGCGCCTTCGGAGCTGAGGTCCAGATAACGCTGGGTCGGAGCCTCAACCTCGCGGTCGAATTCCGCCGGCTTTACGGCGCAGTCCACCAGCCCTATACGCAGCGCGTCTATTCCATCGATATTGTCGCCGGAGATTGCCATGCGCGGCAGGGTCTGGGCCGATGTAACGCGGCAGCCGGTAGGTACCCAGCCCTGGGTTGAACCCTTCCTTGGACGCCGGCAACCCCAAAATTGTGTCCTTGGTGAGGATGTGTATGTCGCAAGCTAGCGGGAGTTGCAGGCCGCCGCCCACGGCGAAACCCTGGATTGCGCAGATGATCAGCTTGTCAGCCCGCTCCAAAAGGCGCAGGGCCTGATCCCACCGGTAGAAATAGCCATGGGGCGTCTCTTCAGCCGACAGTTACTTGAGGTCGATGCCGGTACAGAACGCCCGCCCATTGCCCCTGATGAGCGCGGCTCTGGCGTGGGGGTCGTCGTGGATCGCCTGGGCCGCTTAGGGCAGACCCTGCGTGCCCTGGTAGTGGACGGCGTTCAAGACCTCGGGCCGCTCCAGCGTGAGACGGATCAGGTCGCCATCCGTCTCGTACTTCATGGCTTCTAAATTCATGGCGTGCTTCCGATCGGCGGGTCCCTGCTAGATTTGCCGGTTGTCTATAACCCGAACGGCCTTCCCCTCGCTGCGCGCGATCTTTCCGGGGCCAAATATGGTTACGTCGCAGCCGATGCCCAATGCATTGCGCAGACTGGTATCCAACATTTCTCGGAGTGCGATATGTTGGCTCGATTCGACCGCCGACTCGACCCTGACTTCCAAGTTGTCCATGTGGTCGTCGCCCCGTTCCACCACCAACTGGTAGTGAGGTTCGAACTGGTCCATGGCAAGGAGCACGGTCTCAATCTGGGAGGGGAACACGTTCACGCCCCGGATGATCAGCATATCGTCGTTGCGGCCAAGGACCTTCTCCATCCGGACCGTGGTGCGGCCGCAGGGGCAGTCGCCAGGCAGGAGGCGGGCCAGGTCGTGGGTGCGGTAGCGAATCAGAGGGAGAGCTTCCTTGGTGACGCAGGTGAAGACCAACTCCCCCTGTTGGCCCAGCGGCAACGGCTCCGACGTCTCCGGGTCGATGATCTCAGGTATGAAGTGGTCTTCCGCGATGTGCATCCCAGTCTTGTGGGTGCATTCCATGGCCACCGCCGGCCCCATGACCTCAGAAAGGCCATAGATGTCGAGCGCGGTGATGCCTAAGCGGGACTCGATCTCGGTCCGCATCTGCTCCGACCAGGGCTCGGCGCCGAGGATGCCCACCCGCAGCGGCCCGGCAGCCAGGTCGTAACCGGCCTCCGCGGCGCCTTCCGCCAGCACCAGAGCATACGATGGGGTGGCGCAGAGCACGGTTGTGCCAAAGTCCTGAAGCAGCATGATTTGCCTGGCAGTGTTTCCCGACGACACGGGCACCACTGCCGCGCCTAGTTTCTCGACGCCGTAGTGCAGGCCCAACCCACCCGTGAACAGCCCGTACCCGTAGGAGTTCTGGACGATGTCATCCCTGGTTACACCGGCCAGGCTGAGGGCCCGCGCCGCCAGCCCGGCCCAGGTGTCGATGTCGTTGGCGGTATAGCCGACCACCGTTGGCTTGCCAGTGGTGCCGCTGGAGGCGTGGATGCGCACCACGTCGGACATGGGCGCCGCGAATAGGCCAAAAGGATAGTTGTCTCGCAGGTCCTGCTTATGGGTGAACGGCAGACTAGCCAGGTCGGCCAAAGACTGGATGCTGCCCGGCTCGATACCGGACAGCCGTTCACTGTAGAAGGGCACCCGCTGTTTGATGCCGCCGAGGCAATCCCTCAGCTGCGCCACCTGGAGTTGTTCCATGTCCTCGCTGGATATAGCCTCGACTGGGTCCCAGATATTTAGCTGCAACGTGCCTCCAGATGCAGGGCGTAGATGAGTGGGTGCAGTATATCGGCGGGGACGTAAACCGGGCAAACGAGCCA
>DCWQ01000004.1:0-14520 GCA_002328185.1 Dehalococcoidia bacterium UBA2158 | reverse complement strand
AGAGGCCAAATGGGTAGTTATCTCGAAGGTCCTGCTTGTTGGTGAATGGAAGGCGGGCTAGGTCGGCCAAAGACTGGATTCTGCTAGGTTTGATACCGGAAAGTTGTTCACGGTAGAAGGGCACCCGCTGCTTGATACCACCGACGCAGTCTCCCAGTCGAGTCACTTGGAGCCGCTCCATGTCCTCACGAGAGCTAGTCTCGGCTGGATCCCAGATATTCGGCTGCAAAGTGCCTCCAGGGGCAGGAGTCGTGGTTGGTGAAAAAGAGTATATCGGTGAAAACATAAACCGGGCAAACCAGGGCGAGAAACCCCGATTGACCAGCTAGGCACGGGCGCATACAATTGGCCCACTCGTTTTCCCCGTTCGTTTGTAGGTTCCCCCAGTGCCCGTTTCTGTAAAAAATTCTGAAATGCTCTTCTCGGCCATCAAATCAGCCGGGATAACCCTGTTGTCGGCCCTGCCGGAGACCTGGTTGGTTCACGTCATGCAGATGGCCGAGGACGACCCAGGCATGACCCTGATCAGGCTCAACAAAGAAGAAGAGGGTGTGGGCATTTCCACCGGCGCCCACTTCGCCGGCCGGAAATCGGCCATGTTGATGCAGAATCACGGCCTGCTTACGTCGATCAACGGCATAGTCTCCGTGGCCCAGCTCTACCGGGTCCCCCTGCTGATGTTCATTAGCTACCGGGGCGAGATGGGCGAACGAGACCCGTGGCAGACCGAGGGTGGGCGCGTCACTGAACCGCTGCTCCAGTCCTTGGGCATCATCTACCGGAAGCTATCTGATCCGACTACTGTGGCCTACGAGGTGAGGCAAGCCCAGACCCTAGCCGAAAGCTCACTGCGTCCTGTAGCCTTACTGCTAACTCGGGATCTGATGTGGGAGGAGTGATGCTACGAGAAGATGCATTGAAGGCGGTCTATCCCCGCCTGAAAAGCCAGGTGGCTGTGACAATCATGGGGGCAGTGGCGGTGGAGCTATATAACCTGGGCCACCAGCCTAACTTCTTCTACCTGGAGCACGGTATGGGCCTCGCTTCGTCTATGGGCTTGGGTCTGGCGGTGTCATTGCCGAAGGAGAAGGTCACCGTGCTGGATGGGGATGGTTCAGTTTTGATGAACTTGGGATCGCTTAGTACCCTCGCCCGTTACCGGCCACCAAACTTGACCCACTGGATATTTGATAACGAGAGCCTGTTGTCAGTTGGTGGGTTCCCTACAGCCACTGGGACAGGCACTGACCTCGCAGGCATCGCCGAGAAGGCTGGTGCTGAGCACGTGACACTTGCCGATACCGTTGAAGCTGCAGAGCAGGCTTTTGCAGAGGCCTCGGAGCGCGATGGCCTATCAATCATCGTGTCTAAAGTGGAGGCAATCGGACCATCGTCCTTCGCCATGGACATAAACCTGTTGGAGAATCGTTTCGAGTTCGCTCGGAATATACAGGGACGAGTTCGCTGTTAGGTGCATTTCATTGGCGCTACAGCCTGAACTTGCCGACAATGAGATTCATGGATTTGGTGTTGTTAGATGCCACGTTGCTTTGGATCTAAACGTTCCCTCAGCCAATCTCCGGCTAAGTTAAAAGCCAAAACCACAAGCATTATCGCTACCCCTGGTGCGGTTGTTACCCACCAGGCAGTCGAAACGTATTCTCTCCCGTCCGCCAACATGGAACCCCAAGCTGGAGTAGGGGGCGGTATGCCGGCGCCAAGGAAACTCAATGATGCCTCCACGATTATGACCCAGCCGACCTGGAGGGTAAGTAAGACTATCAAAGTCGGCATTACGTTTGGTAAAAGATGACGCATCATGATACGCCAATCAGAAGCGCCAGATACCTTAGCCCTCGCTATGAAATCGCGTTGCATCAAGCCTAGGACTTCGCCCCGGATAACACGCGCGTAACGAGCCCACAAGACCAAAGATATAGCTATAATCACATTCATCATGCTAGGGCCCAAGACCATCACCAGTAAGATGGCGAATAAAATCAGGGGGAATGCCAGCGTGATATCTGCGAACCTCATCAAGATGGTGTCTATCTTTCCGCCGTAGAATCCGGCGGTCAATCCAACCAAAGTTCCGATTCCACCACCGATAGTTAAAGCCGTAATCGCGATTATGACCGATACCCTAGCTCCAAATATGATTCGCGTAAGTATGTCGCGTCCTAATGGGTCAGTTCCGAGGAGATGATTTAATGATCCACCTTCTAGCCAAAATGGCGGGATTAGACGGTTAGGTAATTGAACCGAATATACATCTTGGGTAGTGATTAAGTTTGCTAGGATGGCGCATAAAACGAACACTACTATTATGAATAAAGGGATGTATGGCGCGCCTTTTAAGCCTGCAAGTACTTTAGGCAAAAGGCTCGCCTTTACCGGCTTTATCGCGGCGCTTTCTAAGCTGTTATCCATTGTTATTGAAGCCTAATTCGCGGGTCGAGATATGCGTAGGCTATGTCAACGACCAAGCTAGTTGTGATTACGATACCAGCAGAAATCATCACTACTGCTTGAACTACAGGGAAATCCCTAAATACGATTCCTTGGTACAAAAGACGCCCCATTCCTGGCCAGGCAAACACAACCTCTACCAAAATGCCCAGGGTAATCAGGATGGCTATATAAATGCCACCTAGTGTAACTACGCTAATTAGGGAATTTCTTAACGCGTGTTTCCATACAATGATGAATTCCGATAATCCCTTAATACGGGCAAGCTTGATGTATTCACTATCAAGTGCTTCTAATAGGCTAGAGCGAAGCAATCTAGTGATCGCTGCTACTGTAAAGAAGCCTAAGCTAAATGCGGGCATGATGTAGTGTGTAAACCCGCCCATCCCGGAACTAGGGAGCCAACCCAGGCTCACAGTGAAGACTTGGATTAATAACATCCCTAGCCAGAAGACTGGTATGGCCTGCCCTAGTACGGCTATTCCAGTACAGGTTGTATCGATTAACGTACCCTTATAGACGGCTGACAGAACTCCCAGTGGGATGGATATCAGGATTACTATTAAAGCAGCGACCCCGACAAGCTTCATGGAATTGGGTAATCGGTCTTTAATCAGCTCTGAGACTGGCGATTTACTCCGCAAAGAATCGCCGAAACTGCCTGTACTGTAATCTCGGATGAATAGACCATATTGGACGACCAAAGGTTTATCTACTCCCATGGAGTGCCTTAGGTCTTCTAATGCCTCTTTGCCAGCATCTGGTGGCAGCATTAAGAGTGCAGGGTCTCCTGTGAGCCGTACCATCAGGAATATGATAATAGACAGGGCGAGGAGGGCTAGTACGGCCTCTCCAATGCGCCTAATTATGTATCGCTGCATAAGGCAGTTAACATCATTGTTTGGCTAGTCAAGGATGTGGGATCTGAATTAGATGTTTTAACGGCCCTGGAGAATCTCTCCAGGGCCGTTAATTTAGATTACGGTTGGTATAGGTTGGTAAATCCGTCGTCCCAGACCCTCTTACCGAGGTCCCAAGAGTCAACCTGATCGTTTGTTGCGTATGAGATGCTCATATTACAACAGGTGAGGTGGGTGAATTGGTTATACATGTATGTGTAAAGAGCCACGCTTGCTGCCAAGGAGTCAGCCTCGGTTATGGTAGCTTCCCAAGCTTCCATTAGTCGATCGATCTCCGGGTCTTTTGTAGAAGTGAATGCGCCTTCCGAGTGGTTTAACACTCTCATAACGCCCTGGAATCCGGCAAGAGGCCTGTTTGGAGCAGCCAGATATCCGCTGCCGTTATTCAAAGTATGCGCAAGCCGCTCTTTGCGATATGAAGCGTATTCAGTCGGTATGATTTTGGTATTGATCCCTACTGCGTCTAGGTAACCGGCAACTGCTTCAATGAATCTTGGGCCTTCTGGTACATCAGCCCTGGGGTAGGACCTGATTGCCACCTCAGCCCCATCATAGCCGGCGTCGCTGAGAAGCGCTTTTGCCCTCTCGGGATCATATGGTAGCGCCTTTAGAGAGTTGTCTGTTCCCGGAGCGATATCCGGCCACGGATAGACTGAGGCCGGAGTGCACTGCCCTGCGAATACGAATTCACATAATTCGTCACGATTTATCGCCAAGTTAAATGCTTCTCTGACTCGGATATCTTTCCAAACCGACTCATCAAGGTATTGTTCGTGGAAATATAGTCCTAAGACACTCGCGCCGACTTTGCTGAAGATCTTTTGCCCATCCTTCTCGAGTTGAGGAGCCCTTTCTCGAGAGACAGATATCACGTCTACTTCATCGGCTTTGAGTGCCGCAATCCTGGTACTCTCCTCTGGGATCACTCTGAAGATGAAAGTTTTAAATTTAGGAACTCCGACCCGCCAGTGTTTGTCCATGGCTTCGAATTCCATGAAATCGCCTTTGCGCTGGTCCACCCATTTATAAGGACCGCTGCCGATAGGGTCATTCGCAAATTCTTCTATCCCGACTGTCTCGGTGTAATTTTTGGGCTGTACTAAACCTTCTACACCCTGGATGTCTGAAAGATCCCAGTTCAGATATGCTGCAGGTTTAGAGGTTTTTATAACGATCTCGTAGGGGGACACAATGGTGATTTGATTCTCTGCATCTTGGATCGAAGCTGTGACTTTAGTTTTGTATGACGCAACACTATCTTCACTAGTCATCAATCCGATAGAAAACTTGACGTCCTCTGCGGTTAACGGGTCTCCGTTATGGAATTTGATGTTCTCGCGCAATGTGAAAGACCACGTTTGGGCGTCTTCACTCATACTCCATTCTTTGGAGGCGCCGTTTCCTTTGTCCATCTCGCCGGCATCGTTCGTACCGTTGAACGCATCGAACAACATCCTCATATAGGATTTGCCGAAGGCGTATTCTTGCCAAACACTAGGTGTTTCGTTCCCCAAGTCTGTCAGGGCGACCGTTAATTTACCTTGAGGTTTGACCACTACCGGAACGGAAGTCGCAGGGGCGGCCGTAGCGGCAGGCACACTGGTAGCCGATGTGCTGCTACTGCTGCTACTTGTTGACTCAACGGAGTCTGAAGATGAACTACAGGCTGACGCTAGAATCAGCATAAACGCTGTAAGAGTTGCAACGATAAAAGGAATCCGGAGTAATCGGTACCTGGTCATTTCCCCCCCAAGCTGTGATTAGTTTAGAGTAAAGCTGATTGTCTTTAACTAGATGCGTGAGACGCAGTCTTAGTTGCTCGGCTTTCCATCCGACGGAGGATAATCAAATTTTGTATTTAAGTCAACAAAAATTGATAAATAACTGAAACATTATTTACGGTGGTAATAATCATATTCACATCAGATGCCAAAGGTTCAGAGGGCGAAGGCCTGCAGAGCATAGTTTCTAAGGCTGATGCCGTGGGTCCAACGTCTTTCGCCATGTCCTGAGAATTGAAAGTGGTCAGGCGAGATTTATCAAATGCGGTACAAGTGGTCACCATCCTAGATCATCTTTGACCAACAGGACGGTAATTCTACCAATCTGTGACTCCTGCTCCAATATAAGGAGCTTGCCGATTGGCGTTGGGCCAATGCCTTTCTCTGCTAACCATTCATCATGTTTGTCGGTGGAATACCCACGGACTCTCGAAATTGCATCGCTGAGAGATGGACAGATCTTTTGGGTCCCCGCAACTAATACGACATGCTTCGCACCGAAAGCATATGCACCAATTTGGCTGCCAGAGGAACTAGCGACGACTACTTCTCCCGTTTCTGATATCGCCTGAACGCTGCCTATGTAATATTCCGATGTTGATGATAGGCGACGAAGTTCTAGTCTGTTTTGCGGTTCGGATTCCGATTGAAACTCCCGATCCAAACTTCGATAGTCCGGGTTATTGTGGATATATTCTGGGAAACCAATGCTGTCTAGCGTTTCTGATGTACCACAATACACTTCCGAACCGCTGGGAACCAAAGTCACAAGAAGCCTTAATGCCTCGTCTGTACTGCCTACCACCAATGCGTTTATGTTCCTCTGAGTAAGCGATTCGATAGTCTTGAGGATCGACGTTTCGCTAGCCAATGGACGAAGAGAATCCTGAGCCATGATCAATCCTTGCCTATGTTCAGTATTGTGCATTCGAAAAAGAAAGGATGGGGACATTTAGTCCAGAACAAACGACTTACCATTTAGAGTCAATGTTTCCTCAAACGGAGTCGGATTGGCAACTGCGGCTCTCACTCAGCAACCGTTTTTCGCGTTGCGTAACATGGCTGCGACCTTGATAGGGTAATCCGGCGATTCTATCTCGTACCTGGTTTCCACTTTAGGCGCCCCGGCTTTGATAGTGCCTGCCAATACTGAGCCTGAGATGTCGAAGTGTACGGCAGCTTTGGCTCGAACCTTGGTGATGTTCACCTTTATCAATTGAGAGTACCTCTCAATCTGGGTCATCTCTCAAAACAAGATGGAAGCGGCGAAGTAATGCAGTGGAGGAGGCGCTGTTCCATTGCCGCCTATGGTTTCAGGTTCGTCGCACATTATTTCGAAACCGCCAACCGTGGCTCTCCGCAACATGTTCCCCAGGTCGTTGACTTCGCATCCGATGACCATGGACCGGCTGCTGCCGCCGCCTTGAAATGGGTCGTAATTAGGGCCGGACACGGTTGTCATGTGTCACTCCTTAATCTTGTTACGAATCCAAAACGCACAGGGTCTTTAGCGATCAAAACACCGTCACAAAACTGCTTCGGCGACCTTCTCTATGGCTTCGTGGGCCGACTTCTCGTCGGCGGTGTTCAGCATGTGGACCACTCGGTTGGCCCCTGCATCGGAGAACCGCCGGTTCATCTCCCGGTCTAGGGGCGCGTCCCACATGGTGATGTTGAAAGCCGAGGCATCACGGCCCTGCTGGGTCATCAAGTCTTCGATGTGTCTGCGGGCGCCGGACAGTTTGTCCGGGTCTTCATACTGCGAGGTGTTGCGGGCCCTGGGGAGCCAACCGTCGCCGTAGCGGGCGATGCGGCGGGCGGCGCTTTCCAGTTCGCCACCCACAAAGATAGGCGGGTGTGGCTTCTGCACCGGCTTAGGGGCGCAAATCAACGGCGGAAAGTCGATGTATTCGCCGTGATATTCGGTGACCTCGGTGGTCCAAAGCTGCTTCATCACGTCTACGTATTCCCGGGTCTGCTTCCAGCGGTGGGGAAAGTCCACTCCGAGGACCTCCGACTCGCCCCTTAGCCAACCGGCGCCAATGCCGAACAAGAATCGGCCGCCGGATATGTGGTCCAGGGTGGCCACCTCTTTGGCCAGGCGGATGGGGTTGCGTTCCGGCACCAGGCAGATACCGGTGCCAAGTTTGATCTTCTTGGTGACACTGGCGGCCCCGGCCAAGAAGATGAGCGGGTCGATGATCTGATTGATACCGCCCTCCGTGTAGAACCTGGGCACCCCGCCTTGCCGGCCGAGGGGTGGGTCCACCTTGAAATCTATGGGGATTATGCCGTGTTCCGGCGCCCAGAGCGATTCGAAGCCCAGTTCCTCAACCTTTCGGGCCAGGTCGATGGTGTTAAAGTCGTGCTGGGTCATTAGCAGCCCTATGCCTATATCCATGACTCACCTAAGAGGGTGTTGGTTTGTTGTCGGCGGTTTTGTGGCCAAATCAAAAGCCCTCCCCTACGCCGCTGCAAAGGAGGGCTCCATGAGCCGGTTTCGTGCGTGGTCAGTTAGCGGTCCACTAAGGGAAAAGTTGTTCACCTGTGTCGGCGTCGGTAACCGTGATGGCCGCCACCGGGCAGTTCTCGGCGGCCTCCAAGATCAGTTCTTCAGTGTCGCCGTCGGGATTGGCGGACTGCGCTTGCCGCTCCGCGTTCAAATCGAAGGCTTTGGTTGCGATGGTGATGCACATTGCATTGCCCACGCAGATGTCGTGGTCAACGGACACGGATATCTTTCTTGCCATGTTGGTTAAACCCCGCAGATAGAGCGTTTGGGCCGTGATGATAAGCAGAGGACTCCAGCCGGTTTCACCAAGTCTAGCGACTTGGTTGTTGTGCCTGGTATCCAGCCTGATTACCAGGTTGGGCGCATTCTACCAGTGGGGTACGGGGCGGTCAACTGAGTGGCGAGAGCCAGAGTGGTTCGTTCGGCACCACTTCTGCCGGCGGAAGGCCTTGCGCGGCCCACCCGGCAAACTCGGCCGGTTCTTTCCCAGGCTCAAACGCAATGGCTTCCTGCCATCTGACCTTGCGGCCGGTGCGCTGACTCGCCAGCCCTTTTCGCGGAGGCGATTTTGCATGTCTATTGCTGTTGTTCGTCGGGACGGGCTAGCTCACGACGTACGCCGCGGACAACGGGACTTTGTGTATCTGGCCCACTAAGGTCCGGATGGCAAGCAAGCGCTGTTCTTCGGCCGTCCCATTAAATATTCCTAATTTCTCGTAAAGCGACGCCAAACATTCCACCACCTGAGACCGGTCAAGGTGTAGAAACTCGCTGATGTGGTTCTCGTCGTATCCCTCTGTCATGAGGCCCAAAATGTCCTGCTCGACTTCGTTCGAATCCGTGCCGAGTATGGCTGAGTGCTTGTAGTAAAGACAGGCCATCCTCTGAACAATCCCTGAGTCCAATACGGTGTGGCCCTCGTGGACAGCGTCAACGATACCGACGAGGTCCGTGATGTCGGAGATCGAATCCTTGGACAGATAGGCCTTCCGCTCCACGCCGTTCTGCATCAGGTCGGTAACGAGGTTCAAGTCTTCATAGGACGAGATGACCACGATAGCCGAGTCCGGGTTCTGATTTCGAATGTCGTGGGCCGCCTGGATTCCGTCTACCTTGGGCATCCACACGTCCAAGATCGCCACGTCCGGCACCGCCTCTCCGGCCATCTGGTCGCTTCTTCGACGTTGCCCGCCATAGCTACTATTCTTAGTCAGAGATGGGATTCAAGGACCCGTTTGTAGGCTATCCGCATGAATGCAGAGTCGTCCGCGACCAGTACGTAGAGTTGCTCCATATCTATCACACTTTCGTGTAAAGGTGAGCGTTTATACAGTGGGACAGATATGCGCCACGGGATGTCCGCCTCAAGCCCACGGCCCTGGGGAATCCATGCTATATACCATTTCTAAATGGTTACGGGCTTAATAGCGATTATCGAGCCTATTTCAGCTCAGGGCATCGGAGAGCGTGAGAAGAGCAGGAAGAGGGTTAGCGGGGTTTTGCTTGGGCTAGGGGGCTGCGTTTCATCAACGGGTGAGTCTTGCCGTTGACCAATAAATCCGCAATCATGTCGGCGAGCACCGCCGCCATAAGGAACCCATCGGTGCTAGGAACGGAGAGGTATACCCCGTCGATGCCGGGTAGCCGTCCGACCAGCGGGACGCGGGCCGGCGTGGAGGCAGCGAACGCGGCGATGTTCTGAACCCCTGTAGGCTTGAAACCGGGCATTATCTCGGCCACCTGTTCCAGCAGCCATCTTTGGGTGTCTGGGGAGGGTTGGGAGTCGAATCCCGCAGGGTCGAACCTGCTCCCGGCATGCACCAGACCGTCTCTTCGGCAGACGATGTTCACCCCGTTCCAGCGGACCGCGCAGTTCAGTGGCGCTGCCATGCCCAAGCCAAGATGCAGCTTCTGCAAGCCATAGGGCTCCACTGGCAGGTCGTAGCCCAGCCAGTCAGACATAACTCTCAGCGTCCAGGCGCCAGTGGCCAAGACGGCCGACGCACACTCCAGCGTGTTGCCGTCCAGAAGTTTGATGCCACGGACGCGTCCGCCGGCAACGGTTAGCCCCACTGCTTGCACCTGGCGTTGTATCGTCACCCCTGCTGCCTCGGCAGCGTTGGCGAAGGCTGCCATGAACAGCTTAGGGTCCATCTGGATGCAGTCCTGGTGGAGCATTCCGCCGGTTATTGACTGAGAAAGCCGGGGCTCCATCTCACGGGCCGTTGGGCCGTCCACCCATTCGGCGTGGAGCCCGGCGGCCTGAACGTCGTCTAGTATGCGGCGGACCTCGCTTTCCTCGTCCTCGTTGATGGACGCGTAGAGGTAGCGGGTATCTTGTTCCTGGTAGTCTATTCCACCGGCCTCTTTGATCTGGGGCAGATGTTTGCGCCACAGCGCCAGGCTCTCGGCCCCCAGAGTTATCTTGTAGGCGTCGTCGTCACCCGATGCAGGCTGAATGTTTCCCGCCGAATTGCCCGTTGCCCCCGATCCCGGCCCCGCCTGCTCAACCAGGGTCACCGGCACGCCCAACAAGGCCATCCGGTAGGCGATGAAAAAGCCCACTACCCCGCCGCCGATCACGGCCACTGTTCCGTCTAGGTTGTTCTGAGAGTTGGTCATGCCTTAGCTGACGTCGACCACTACTTTGCCGATGGCGCCGTGCTCAACGGCCAGATGGGCGTCTTTCAAGCCCTCCAGAGAAAAGTGGGGGCCGGCGAAGGGAGTTAGCTTGCCCTGCTCCAACCAGGATGTGATGTCGGCCACCGCGGCTGCTTTAGCGACCTCCGGCATGTCGTAGACCAAAACCATGCGTACCGTGACATTGGTGGATTTGAAACTGAGGGGCACTGCTGGGGCTTGGGAGCTGCCCCCTGAATAGACGGCCAACACCCCGGACCGTTTCAACACCTGCTGGCTCACCGGGAAATTGGCCGCCATGTCGACCTCGACGACCAGGTCCACCCCGGCGCTATTGCTCAGTTCAATGATGCGTTCAGTAACGTTCTCTTCACGGTAGTTGATGGTGTGGTCTGCCCCAGCATCCCGCGCTATCTGGGCTTTCTCGTCTGAGCTCACGGTGCTGATAATCGCAGCGCCGCCCAGCTTGGCCAGTTGAATCGCGTAGCGACCGACAGCGCCTGCACCTCCGGTGACCAAGACGGTCTTGCCCGTGACTGGGCCATCGGAGAACACGCAGCGGTGTGCGGTCATGGCGGGTACACCCAGTCCTGCCGCCGCCGCGAAGTCGGTGTTGTCGGGAAGATGGATGGCATGGCCGCTGGGTTGGGCCGTGTACTCCGCCGCTGTGCCGAATGCCCGGCCGAATTGTGACTCGAACAGCCAGACCCGCTCACCGATACGCGACGAGTCGACGCCATCGCCCACGGCGTCGATCATCCCGGCCCCGTCCTGGTTGGGAATCACCCTGGGAAATCCGATACTGGCGGTCAGACCCTGACGTCGTTTCCAGTCGGAGGGGTTAACGCCCGAAGTTGCGACCTTGACCCGGACCTCGCCCGGCCCCGGTTCGGGGTCGGGCATGTCGCCATACTGGAGTATCTCCGCCCCGCCGTTCTGCTCGTACCAAACAGCTTTCATGGCTATTTGAACCTATTAACGGGTAGCGTAGTCGGACTTTGCGCGGTCGATGGCCCGCACCCGGCCAGCGGTCAGAACGTCCCGGTGCTCGAAAGCCCATTGGTTCGATGCAGCGGTGCTGAGCGTCGTGCCCTGGAATACCGGCATCACGTACCGGGCCAGAAGTTCGAAGCTGTGCATGACTTGCTCCCGCTGCGCCCAGTCTATGGTCTGGACCATGAAACCGCCGAAGCCGCCACTCCGCTCTTCCAGCTTGCGGATGCTGGCGATGCAGTCGTCGGGGTCGCCGATTATCCAGGTTCCGTTGTCCACCATGGCGTCGATGATCTTTTCAGGGGGTCCGTCGATGACCGGGTCCCGGCCCATGGTGTGTTCGAAATACTCAGCCTGGTAGCGGCCCGCGCCAATCCGTGCCTGTTCAAAGGCTTCTTTCCGGGTCTCGGCGACGTGCACGGGGAGCACCAGACGCCAATCGTCGCGGTTGACCACCTGGTTGTGCTCGGCGGCCGACTCTTCGGCGACGGCCCACAGTCCGGCCAGATCCGATTCCGGCGCGCCCGGGTCTCTCGGCCGTGTTATTGTCAGGACCGATGTGCCGTACTTGCCAGCCAGGGCGACGCCAGCCGGCGACTGCACCGAGGCCACGGAGATGTGCATGGTGGGCTTGGTGAAGGGACGGAGTTGCAGCATAGCTTCTTGGAGTTCAAACCAGTCACTCTTATAGGTGATCGGCTCGGTCTCGGTCATCAGGCGCAGGATGACGCCCAAGGCTTCGTCCATACGCTGGCGCTGCTTGGTGGGGTCGATGCCCAGCATATAGGCGTCGCCGGGCAGCGCGCCGGGGCCCACGCCCATCATCACCCGTCCGTGACTCATGTGGTCTAGCTGGACCATCCGGTTGGCGACCATGAAGGGATGGTGGTAGGGCAGGCTGATTACTCCGGAGCCCAGTTTGATGTGCTTGGTGCGGTCGGCGGCCACGGCCATGAATAGCTCAGGGGATGAGATGGTCTCCCATCCGGCGCTGTGGTGTTCGCCGATCCATGCTTCGTCAAAGCCCAATTGGTCCAGCCACTGGACCAATTCCAGGTCGCGATCGATGGCCAATGTGGGATTTTCACCAACCCGGTGGAAAGGTCCCATGAATATTCCGAATTTCATCCGTTCTGGGAGAGGCATGTTGTTCTACACTCCTAGCTGATTGAACCCCGTGAATGGTTGGGCGCATTATAGCCTCCTACGTTCGGCAATGCCAACGACAGAAACGGTCCAATGATCTGGCGTCGAATCCGGCCAATCAGGTGTGGAAAACAGCGGTGATTGACGCCGCCCTTCGCCGGTAGTAACCGTCTGCCTGCCGAGCCTCGATAGGCGGGCGTTGGAAGCAAAAGCGGCTCCAAAATCTGTTGCAGTCAGGAAAGTCTATTTATGAAATACGAAGGTATGATCGCGGAGACGGTGCTCTTCAACGGACATGAAGGAGACCAGATCGACGCTTCCTAGCCTGACCACTGGGAGCGGGGCCTGTGCGTGGCGTCGTTTTGATCCATTACATGGTCGGGTGGGATGCGGCCATCAAAAAGACGACCCGGAAGTTGGCCTATAACGGCTTGGCCACTATCGCGGCCAACATGCATTTCCGCGCGGGCGAGGTCACCTCGCAGGAGAATAGCGTTAGTGTCCGCGAGTCGGGCGGAATGCCCGATGACCGCAGAATGGGCGACGTGCAAGGCGCGATGCAGCATCTGCGCGGCTTGCCCTACGTCGACGGCAAGGTGGGGTTCATCGGCTTCGGCATCGGCGGACGCCTGGTGTATCTTGGCGCTTGCATCCTAGACAACGTGGATGCGGCAGTCGATTGTGGGGCGGCGGCGTGACCAAGGGGAATGACGAGCCGACCCCAGGCAGGCCCCGCTGGCCCATCGAATTTACTGAAGGACACAACTGTCCGATACGAGGCCTGTTCGGGGAAGACGACGATAGACCTTCACCGGCTGATGTCGCCGAAACGGAGGCTGAGTTGAAGCGGCTGAACAAGAACTTCTAGTTCCATACGTACCCTGGCGCTGGCCACCATTTCCCCATCGTGGACAGCCCTGGCTATCGCCAAGAAGCGGCCACCTATGGTTGGGAAACGGTGATTGGATTCTTCGGCAAGCACCTAAGTTTAGGCTAAGGTGCTTACGTATCGCCGCAGAGCTCCTCCGCGCAGATTGACTCGGCCCGCCACCGGTAGTAATCTACTGCCTGCCCTCTGGCAACGGGGGCACACCGGGACCAAAATGGTTTCGGGGAATCACATACACAAGTAAAATTGGGAGGACTATTCATGCCGTACGAAGGACTGATAGCCGAAACCGTACAGATCAATGGACACGAGGGCACCCAGATAGACGCCTACCTGGCCCGGCCCCTCGGCGCCGGCCCCGTCGGCAGTGTGGTCCTGATTCACCACATGCCCGGCTGGGACGCAGCTTCCAAAGAGATGGCCCGCAAGCTGGCCTATAACGGCTTCGCAACCATCTCGCCCAACCTGCACTTCCGCGAGGGCAAGGGCTCTCCCACCGAGAATAGCACCAGCATCCGCGAGGCCGGCGGCATGCCCGACGTCCGCACCATGGGCGACGTTGCAGCCTCGATGGACTATCTCCGCAGCTTGCCTTATGTCAACGGTAAGGTTGGCCTGATCGGGTTCTGCTCCGGCGGACGCCAGACCTATCTGGGCGCCTGCACCCTGGACAACGTCAACGCCGCAGTGGACTGCTGGGGCGGCGGCGTAACCAAGGGCAATGACGAGCTTACCCCAGCCATGCCTGCCTGGCCGATCGATTTCACGGATGGGTTGAGTTGTCCCATGTTGGGACTGTTTGGAGAAGAAGACGGCCGGCCATCGCCGGCCGACGTAGCCGAGACTGAGGCGGAACTCAAGCGCCTGAACAAGAACTATGAGTTCCACATGTACCCCGGCGCTGGCCACGGTTTCTTCGCAGTGGACCGACCCAGCTACCACCAGGAAGCCGCCACCGACGGCTGGGAAAAGGTGATCTCCTTCTTCGGAAAGCACCTCAGCTAAAAAAGGCAACATCCACGACGGATACGAAACGGGGCTGCCGCGAGACAGCCCCGTTTTTTTCGTCATTCCTGCGACGACAGAAATCCAGGCAAACCGAACGGGCCAGAAACCCGTTCGTGGTGAGCCCCGTCAAACCGCTGCCGGGCACGAACCCACTACAGCCGG
>DCWQ01000030.1:2266-5145 GCA_002328185.1 Dehalococcoidia bacterium UBA2158 | reverse complement strand
GATTGGCACGAGACCTTAGCCAGCAGGATGCATCCTTAATTTCGGCAGCTCAAACTCGGACGACTTCGATCTAAATTTGCTTTTCAATTGTCATTCTGATCCTTCCGCAGAAGGATCAGAATCTCGTTGCCGAAGGAACAAAATAGTCGATAGCAATGAGACCCCTCGCTTCGCTCCGGGTGACAGAGAGAGTGGCGTACACATAGCGAATCGATAGGCATAGAAGATTATTTGAGGGAAGCAATGCGCTTAGAGAACAAGGTGGCCCTGATCAGTGGCGGGGCCAGGGGTATGGGGGCGATGGAAGCCCGGATGTTTGCTCAGGAAGGCGCCAAGATCGTCATCGGGGACGTGATTCAGGATGAGGGCCGCCAGGTGGAGGCTGAGATCAATGAGTCCGGCGGGGAGTGCGTATTCGTCCCGTTGGACGTGACCGACGAAAGCGCCTGGCAGGCCGCCGTCGCCGCCGCCGTCGCTCGCTTCGGCAAGCTGGATATCCTGGTCAATAACGCCGGCATCGCCAGGCTCAACACCGTTGAAGGAACTAGCTCTGAAGAGTGGGACTTGGTGATGGATATCAACGCCAAAGGCGTGTTCCTGGGAACGAAAGCTGCCATACCCGAGCTTCGGAAAATCGGCGGTGGCTCCGTCGTAAACATCTCGTCCATCGCTGGGCTGACCGGCAGCGAGCACACCTCTTCTTACGCGGCCAGCAAGGGCGCGGTCCGGTTGCTCACCAAGTCCACAGCCATCCAATACGCTTCTGAAAATATTCGCTGCAACTCGGTCCATCCCGGCGTGATAGAAACCCCAATGACCACGCCCATCATGCTCAACACTGAGGAAGGGCGGGAACGGAGCGCGGCCCGTCATCCCATGGGCCGCGTTGGTCAGCCCGAGGACATTGCCTACGGTGTGCTCTTCCTGGCATCAGATGAGTCGTCATTCATGACTGGCAGCGAGTTGGTCATCGACGGGGGCCTGACCGCGCAATAATATTGCAACCCCAGCTTAGCTGACCCGGAGGAGAATTCATGGCCGAGATATTCGTCTTGGGAGGCGGCACTCCCACGCCCACCGCGGAGCGGTTCGGTAGCTCGCACGCTCTTAAGATTGGCGATGAACTGCTGATGTTCGACTGCGGCCCAGCGGCAACCCATAAGCTGGTGAAGGCTGGGCTGTTTCCCACCCAGGTGGACAACCTGTTCTTCACCCATCACCACTTCGACCACAACATCGACTACCCGTGTTTTCTGCTCTGCCGCTGGGACCAGGCCGCTGGGCGTGGTCAGGAACTGAACGTCTACGGACCGGCGCTCACGGAGGAGATTACCCAGGGCATCATCGGCGAGAACGGCGTGTTTTCAGCCGATTGGCGAGCCAGGGTGGGTCACTCGCTGAGCCAGCAAGTCTACGTGAACCGGGGCGGCACACTGCCTCGCATCCCGCCCAATCCGCAGGCCAAGAACGTTGGGCCCGGCGAGGTGGCCTCCGGGAATAACTGGGAGGTGACCGCCGCTTTAGCCGAGCATGTGCAACCCTTCTTGGACTCCCTGGCTTACCGGGTGGACACGCCCGATGGCAGCGTGATCTTCACTGGAGACACCCAACCCTGCCAGTCAGTCATCGACCTGGCGAGGGATGCGGACATGATGCTCTGCATGTGCTGGGACGACCAGGAGGTCATGGACCAGACGGGAGAGGCTCCCGGGCAATGCGGCACCACCGGAGCGGCTGAGATGGCCCAGGAGGCTGGAGTCAAGAAGCTAGTGCTGGTGCACATGGGCCCTAGCCTATCCGCCCAAGACCCGTTCTACAATGCAAACATAGGGATGCAGCGCATCTACCAGGGAGATATCGTTTTCTCCGAGGAACTGCTCAAGATAGACCTTTAGTTCTGCAAATCCGCTACCGGTGCCAGCCCATGCCTTGGTGGTAGCCACGTAAGTAGGCCACCTGTCCCCCGTGGACGATGTTGTCCCAGACCAAGATGCCCAGGGCATCGTCAACAACCATCGTCTCAGTGGGTTGGCCCCATTCGATCTCCCGCGCCAGGTCTGCGTCGGAAAGCGAACCGATGTAAGCTGCCGCCGCTTCATTGGACTTATCGAAGTATTCAAGTAACACATCTTTGGAAGGCGACTGCCAAGCCGCAGCCTGGTCATTGCTCCAACCCATGCCCATGTCGTTGGGCTCGTCCGGCATGTTGAACTTGGCATGCCAGCCGTCGACCGACCAAAGCTGTGGTTTGTCCGCCAGGCGGAAGTGGATGAAGCGGTCCGTCACCCGTGACATGTGCCAGACTAGCCAACTCATGGAGTTGGAGTCGTGGTTCGGACGGATGGCCATGGTCGCCTCGTCAACGTCCGAAACCGCGGATCTGACCATGTTCCAGTTGCGATTCAACGCGGATAGAGTCGTTCCAGTACCTGACATAACAATTCTCCTGAAGGTCGATTCAGGCAAATCATACTCTCAGTCGGGTCCGATGCCCATCGGATGACAAGTCATATGGCTCTGATGCGGTTTGGCCATCTGGCTCTGATTCGGCTGAAATCACCCAAGTTAGGTGCGATGCTCGGCCTAATTCAGCTATAATCCCGAGTGGATCTTTGTCGTATGCCGCCTCCTCGGAATGACAATGGAATCGGTGGCGCTATTTGAAACAGATTGGCGACAGGCTGCATAAAAAACGGGCCGTTCTTCTCAGAAGAACGGCCCGTTTGATATTCCAAAGAATCAGCTTAGTCGTAGGGTTGGAGCTTGATCTCTTTCAGCGCCGGGATCACTTCTTTGCCCAACAACTCGATGGAACGCATGGAGTCCTCATGTTTCATGGGGCCTTCGTTCCCGTATATCAGTAGATATCCGGGGCTTAG
>DCWQ01000030.1:0-1868 GCA_002328185.1 Dehalococcoidia bacterium UBA2158 | reverse complement strand
TGGTTCTCGTATGACTGGGCCTCGCCCATGTTTCCGGCGAATACGCCGGTGGGGCGGCTGCGTTTGACCTCGAGGGCCTTCCGCGACTGGTAGCCGGGCGGGTCCACATGTTCCCTGGGGCCGCGTTGCCGGTGTCCCTCCGTCCAGACGAAGTGTCGACCGATCTCCTGGGCCTTTTCCTCGGTGTCCGCCACCAGAACCTTGAGTAGGTATCCGAAGTGCTCGGGCCCGGCCTTGTAGCCGTGCTCAGCGGCGGTGTCAATATAGATCTGCTTCAGCCACTCGGTGGTCTCAATGACCGCACCCAGGTTCATGTAAGGGTGTCCGTGCTCAGCGGCCCAGACCACGCTCTCCGGGCTGCCGGTGCCGGGGAACCAGATGTCGGGCCGGGGTTTCTGCATGGGCATCACCCACGGGTTGACCACGCGGTACTGATAATGCTTTCCCTCGTACCGGAATGGTCCCGGCTCGGTCCAGCATTTTACGATCAGGTCATGGGCCTCTTCGAACCGCTCCCGGTTCTGGGTCGGGTCGATGCCCGCCTGGAGAGTCTCCACAGCCCCGCCCCGGACGAAACCGGATATGATCCGACCGCCGGAGTAGCAATCGAGCATGGCCACTTCTTCGGCCATCCTGATGGGGTCATTCACGGCGATCACGTTGCCGAGGATCGCGATCTTGACCTTCTTGGTGACTTTTGCCAGCACGGCGGCGTCTAGGTTGACCGCCGGTTTGCCACACCAATACGCGGAGTGGTGTTCGTTGGTCATGATGCCGTCGAACCCGACCTCATCGGCCTGGGCGTATTGCTCGTGGTACTCGTTGTAGAGCTTGTGGGCCTTGTCGGGATCGAAGTGGGAGTTGGGGAACGCCAGCCGTCCCGACTCGAATTTCTCGATCTGTCCTTCGTTGATATATCCCTGGGCCTGCTCCGAAAACCAATAAACGTCTATCTGTTCTTTGGGCCTGCTTAGTTGCTCAACCATTTTAGCCTCCCAAGATTTTGCTTGAGACACTATAACCGATTGAACGCGGGGCAGCATCGGCCACGAGACTGAATGATGCCTGGGTTTCTACCGGTGTAGGCTCCGATGTCGCAGGACGGGCTACGGGACCTCGCTACGCCCCGCTGGTCCACTGAAGGACAAGAGCCGTTCGCTGCATTGATGGCCGGGTTATCCGGAAGCACGGCGCTGGTGGCGGTTGGCCCACCGTCGACGACCAACGCAGCCAACTTGGGGTCTACGGGCTGGGCGGTGGTGCCCCTGGTGTCGCCTTGTCCGGGCATGAATCCACAGCCGTTGTCACTGCCAACAATATATGGCCGAGGGACTTCACGACGCCGAGCAGTCTGCCGCCAACGCCGCCGTGTTGCCGGCGAGAATGTCGTTGGACATCGACGCCCCTTCATTCCTGACCATGGCCCGCACCACCAAGCCTCCTCCCTCATCGGCGGCATTGCTGTTGACGGCGCTGTTGGTCAACGTAAGGACGCGTGACTGTCTATGCCGTGTTGTGGCTGATGGTGCTGTTGATGACCCGGAGGCGGCCCCAGTTGTTGATTCCGCCTGCCAGGGCTGACTCATTGTTACTTACCGTTGACGAGTCCAGCGTCATGATTCCGATGCTGTTGTTGTGGAACCCGCCGCCGATCTTGGAACGGTTGCCATCGATGGTAGTCGTCACCAGCGACGCCTCTCCCCAGTTGCTCAGTCCAGCACCGCCGCCGGCCGCGATCTCGATGGTGTCGCCTGGTTGGGCCGACGGTACCCGCTCCCTTGTAAGACATCCCGGGCAGTCGGACGTTGGAGCGACTGCGGTCAAGGGCGTTTCCACGGGAATAGGCTTACTCTCCGAATCACAGGCAA
>DCWQ01000040.1:51648-52483 GCA_002328185.1 Dehalococcoidia bacterium UBA2158 | reverse complement strand
ACATCCGATGAGGAGAAAAAAGGTTCAGCACGGGCGGAAGATGTGCTGGATCCGTTCACAGTCATCGATTGTACGCAGTTGGTGGTGATGACGCTGTCGCAAGCAACCCAGCCGCTACCCCCTATTAAAATGGCACTACTGATGGTGGAGGTTTTTCCGGACGTAACCGTGACTCCGGAAACGCTGGTCGAATCGAGGTCGGAAGACCTGGTCGAGTACGTGACGGACACAATATAGGTCCCAGCGGCCACCCCTGTGACCGAAAACGCACCGCTGCTGTCTGTCGTAGCCGTGCCTGTAGTTCCGTCACCGGTATTGGTTGCCGTGACGGTCGCCCCTGAGATGGCCGTACCGTCAAAATATGTTACGGTCCCGGCTATGTTCCCGGTCGCAGCGAAAGCGGTATACGGTTGTGCTAACCAGATAAAACCGATTACCGCTATTAGCAATATCGCCCATCTGGCTCTTATCGTTAGTTCCATTATCTATATTGGTCTCCTGATACCGACGTCAACATTATTGCTTAAAAAGCCACGGTTCAACCCAATACAACTGACGGGAGTCGTAAAACGCCCTTCATTATAGCAGCACACACCCAACCGCAGGGTTGGATTCAAGTGTTTGTGTATCTATAAATTCAAGTAAACTCGTTTGCCTAACCAAGATGTTGACTAATAATGGCTTCGGCAGGTTGCCCCAGCAGTTGGACATAGCCCACAGCGTCTCGGACAGGCCACTGGGGCATCTGTCTGATGAGATGATACGGCTGTTAGTGGAGAATGCCCGGCAGCTTGAGGAAGGCAGTGGTGTGGTGGTTGATGGAGATGGGCAGGTA
>DCWQ01000040.1:41988-51319 GCA_002328185.1 Dehalococcoidia bacterium UBA2158 | reverse complement strand
TTAAGGAGTAGCAGGAGGCTGAAAATGAAGCTATTGAGGATTCCGGCAATACTGATTGGCATTGCTGTCCTTGGCTGCTCGAGTACACCTCCGACAGGGGTCGGGCCTACCACCCAACCAACCGATGTCGCGTCAATGCCCGCGGCTACGCCCCCCTCTATTGCAGTCACGCCAACACTGGCGTCAATCTCTGAGCCGACACCTGTTCCAACCTCACCCGTGTCTCAGATGCCTCGAGGCAAATTAGACCCAGCGATAAAGGTGGCCGTGTATAACCAGGAAAAGGTGTGGCCGGGGACAACGTTGCTTAATGATAACCACGATGCGGAATGGCCTCGAATCATCGAGGTTAACATGCTAGGTGAAGTGGTTTGGGAATATGTCATTTCGAGAGACTTATGGGAGGGAGAGCCCTATAGGTCTATGGACAGAGATGTTGAATTGTTGGCAAATGGTAATATCCTGCTTTGTCTACCCAAAAGAGGGGTTTTTGAGATAGACCGGAGCGGCGAAGTCGTGTGGTCTCACTTGGGCGAAAAGATATCGCACGACGTAGATCGTCTGCCAAATGGCAACACTTTATATAATTTCGGCGGCACGGATACCGTAGACGATGCCCAAGCGAAAGAGGTATCTCCTGATGGTGAAGTAGTGTGGAGTTGGCACGCGAAAGACCACTTCGATCAGGAGCCTTATCGAGGTATTGATGATCACGGATGGACCCATAACAATGCAGTTGAAAGACTGGAGAATGGCAACACTCTGTTGAGTCCAAGGAATTTTGACCTGTTAGTGGAAGTAGACCCGAGTGGGTCCGTCGTCCGGACGATGGGGGAAGGCTTATTGCATAATGCCCATGACCCGGAACTTCTACCCAATGGCAACATACTTGTTGCAAATCATGTGATGCCCCACGCTGCCATAGAATTCAATCCCGACACAGGCGAGGTCGTTTGGGAATTTGCGCCAACATTCAAAGGAAAGGGTGGGTTTGTTATACCTCTCAGGGATGCTGACCAACTGCCTAGTGGTAATGTCCTGATTACAGGGTACGGGATAATATATGAGGTCACGAGAGAAGGGGAGATTGTCTGGCAGCTTGTTCTGAAAGACAAACAGACTGCATTAGAAGGCTGGCATAACCTCGGATTTTATAAAGCCGAAAGAGTTAGCGCGAACATAAAGTAAATTGCCGACATTTTACCGACAAACTCCCAGTAACTAGGTGGCATAAGGGGTACTAGCAAGGAAGTAGACGGGCCATTCTAGCTACGGAACGCGATTATATGGGACGGAGCGTGACAGAGAAACACACGCTACGCAGAACTCAAGAATCGGTAGGGGTGACCCTGTGTCGGTTCGACATTCAGAGGTTCGGGCTGCCTGCGAGCAGGTAGTGGAGTCGCGCCGTCAAGATAACCTTGCCGTATTTCAGAGCTAGTAAACCCGTGCTTCGGTTATCAAACCGGTCAATGGCCTCCACTGCCGCTAGAGGGTTTAGCCCGCTTGGGTATGCGTATGAACGCCCAAACCGTAGCCGCTGAGAACAATAGGACCGACGAGTAGTAGAAGACGGTCGAATATCCGAATTGGGACACTATGTACCCTGCTAACATGGGCGCCGGTAACGTAACCACCTGCTGAAACAGAGTCATGAAGCTCTGCGTGGTGCCCTGAACGTGTTCGGATGCCACGTCCAGAACCGCAGCGGTCGCTATGTTTCCAGTACCGTAGAAAAACAGGCCTAAAGTCCCGATGATCAAGGCGAGTAGAAAGCCCCCTTCGGGCATGGGCAACAGTAGATACAACAATCCCATGGTGGCGAAGGACGGCAGCAATACGGTCTTGCGGCTGAATCTGTCGGATAATATTCCCATCAACGGCTGGGAAAAGATGCCCATGGCGTATAGCAAGGCCCAATGAAACCCGAGCCAGAAGGAATCGTAGCCCATCTCTTCGGCGAGATACAGAGGCAGGAAGGTTATCACGCTCAACCGCGCCATCCCGACGAAACTGCTGGCAATCATCACCATGAAGATGGTGGGACGGGCAAAAATGTCCTTTATACCAGCGAAGTACGACCTTCGGGTCAGACCGCCCGGTCCGGCTGAGTAATACTGGCGGACAGCCTTCCACATCACGAGGGCCAGGATCAATGCCGGAATCATGTGCCACTGCGCCAGATTCTTCCATCCCACCAGTAGCAGCATTGCTCCGATACACAAAGGACCAACGCTGTCACCTACGCTGGCCCCGACACCATGCAATGCCAAAGCGGTGCCCCGACGGTCGGCGAACTGCAACGAAAGAGTGGACACCGACGATGGATGCCACAAGGCGGAGGCCGCTCCCAGCATGACCAGAAACGTCAGGACCCAAAAGTATGTCGGGGCAATGCTGGCGACAAGGTAAGCGCACCCGCCCATCGCCAGGGCGGAGCCGAGAATCACCGCCTTGTGCTTGTTGAAGGCGTCAGCGGCGAAGCCGGACGGCAAGGTCAAGAGTCCGCTGGCCCCCTGCTTGGCCGACATCAAGCCGCCGACTTGAACCTCAGAGAGTCCCAGGTCGGCTCTGATGAAGGGCAGAAAAATCGGGAACATCTGCTGGTACCAGTGAATGACCGTGTGCCCGAAGGTCAAGGTACCAAGAAGGAATTTCCGCTCTTCTTGGGGTTCCTGTGTGTTTTGTAACGTACTGAGAACTTCCGCCAATTTTAGGTCCTAGTTGGGATTGGAACCGGTGGTTCTGCCGGGTTCCTGATCGCTGTCTTTACCGTAATAGGCTTGGTCCGCCTCCATCGGAGAACATACCCTTATTATCAAGCCCCCGAAAATCATTAGGATCGGTAGTGGAATTCCCGTCCCAGTCCTGTATCAGGCCAGGTTGTACTTCGCTTCCTTGGCGGGCAGCCACCAAAATCTTTGCGGCCTATTTGCAGCCAAAGTTAATAATACGCCACATCATCAAGAATCGGGTTGAGCACAATTAGTTCGATATTAGTAAACTTACCAACATGAATTCACTCCTAAAGACACTGGAGAGACCATTAAGAGCAAAACTTCGAACCCAGGGGTTTGTGAGTTCGAGTCTCGCCGGGCACACCATTTCTCTAAAGACCAACAGGGCTCTCGGGTAAAACCAGGAGCCTTTCGTATTTCCCCCGATGGCCGATCTCCCTGCCGACATTTCAATATACGAAGGATAAACGGGGCTTGGATGTTAATGCTCCGACACCCAAGTGCGCGCAGCAGCGACGATTCTACGCATGTTCTCTTAAGAGTTGGTCTCAAGGTCGGCCCGAGGTCGAACGGGCCGCCGCATAGACTAAGTCCCGGCCAGACGACGATCCCCCCTCTCAAGCTACTAATGATCGAAAGCGCGGTTACTATGAACGGGCCTGAGGTGCTCTTGCCTAGGGCGAAAATGAAAAATGTGACCACCGGCCCGCCGGGATACCCACCGCTTGCGGTGTCCGTTCCAGCCGATTCGATGGAAAACGTTATCACCAAATACCCAACCCTGCCGTCAAACTCGTCCGTTTCGTTGGCGCTGGGAGTATATAAGACAACGCCAGACTCGTCGGGGACCGTCACGAAAAAACGTAAGGCTGGGACAGTTTGGGTCCGTGCTTAATATCCGTTCGTTGAATATGCTCTGGTGTTCTTAGAACAGGGTGTAAGCGCTCTTCTCCAATTCAATATCTTGGGAACCGGGCAAGATCATACGCAGGTCTGGTTCGGTCGTGCTTATCTGGAGCACCACAAATACTGCCACTCCGGCGGCAGCCAGCAACACTCCCAATAAGTACGGCCATCTGCTCTGAATCGTTGGCTGTTATCGTTCCTTCCCCAGATCAAGCCTTGGACAGTGCAGCTGGGCTTGCAGTATCGGAAATCTCTCAAATGCGGGTCAACTTAACTCTCGCCCAGGATTTTCTTAAACGGCAAGCGCCACGATGATCTGAGGCGAAAGTTTTAAGGGAGGCCGCCAGAGTTATTAGGGCAGCGAGGTAACGATGAGAAGGGGAACGAAAATGAGGAGCAAGCCTAGGTCCATGCCGAGGATAGCGTACAAACTCAAGTTTGAATCGTAAGTCTTGGGGATTTCAATCAACGTTACCATAGCGCAATTTCCGCAGGCTCAAGCCAAGCAGCGGAGTACACACAATGCCAAGTGTTGTAGTCTGATTGGGTCGGCAGCGCTACCCAAACGGTTCGGTCCTACGTCCTTGCTGTTGGGTCCGCGGGAAACGGCACTACGCCGACGCCGTCGATCAGGTGTCTGGGCATGAAATACTCGCGGGTGTCAGGGCCGCCAAAGCCTTCTATAAACGACTGAATTATGCCGTCGGACTCCAAAGCTGCTCGGACTATCTGTTTGTTGAAGTTCGCGATGCTATCAGAGGCGATGAATTCATCCACCGGCATCCACAGGCACTCTTGGATCTCATCGGTCTGCATGACGATCTCCTTGCTAAGCGGCCTCAGTTTGCCCACGAAGTAGATGTCCGACTTTCCGTACCGGTAGCCATGCCACTGTCGGAAACAGGCGATGGACTCGAACACGGCTTTGACCCCGGTCTCTTCTAGCACCTCCCGTTCGACTGCCTGCCCGAGATGTTCTCCGGCCAGCAACGCTCCGCCCGGTAACTTCAAAGTGGGTGGGCGTCCGCCGACACCGAACTTCTCCCTCACCACCAACAACTCTCGTTCCGGGGTCAAGACTACGCCGCCGATTCCGATGTAATGGGTGGCGAATGGAGGGATCTGCGAGCCCGGCACCAACATACGCGTCAGCAGGATGTAGTCGTCGCCTGTGTGGTGGAAATCAAAGCCTTGGTCGATGGCCTTGGGTATAAGAGCGGACTGCGACTTGGCGATATCCAGCCATATAGTGAGAAAGCCATCGGTCATCCATTGTTTGATCGAGGCGGCAAGTCTGGCGTCGAATTCATCGGGGTCGACCGGCAACGCTGTCCGGTCGATAACCGCCCCGTTGAACGGATTGGGTTTGAATTCTAAGATCTCTGCCATGTTCGCCTCAACTCAATTATTCGTAGCTGTCCGCCGGGCCTGTCATTTGGGAGGCCGGAAGCATAGCATACCCAATATCCCCATAGAAAACACCCGTAGAACTGACATCGGGCCGTGGCATTAAGGACGTTAATGCCGATTATGTAAAGGCTTCCAGATTCGACCCAGTGGACGACCGCACCGAGCCTATCGCCAGGCAGCTTCTGGACCGCTACGGGGTGATCTTTCCGGAGCTGTTGGCCCGTGACGCCCTGACCTATCGGTGGCGCAACCGGCTAGTGGTGCGCGACGGACTTCCCATCGCCTCCATGGAGAACGGCTCGGTGGTCGAACTGGCCAACGTCAGCCCCGAAATCATGGACCAGGCCAAAGTCGTGTTAAGCGTGCCCATCTCCCACTCCGGCTACCGGTTAGACCAGCCAGACCTAGTGATAGTCTAGCCTCTTATTTCAGCCCCTTAATTGATAATACAGGGGGGCTATGCTAACGTTGCTAAAAGCTTTCCGTGCCTTCCCACCCTCGATTTAAACTGAATAATTCGAGGCAATATCACAAAGGCGGCCCCATTGTCCGAGTTCCGTTTTTCGCCCAACCCAAACCAGGCCCAATTGGTCAACTGGCTGCACTGGGGCCCGGCTGCATTCGCCAAAGCCCAGGAAGAAGACAAGCCCGTTCTGCTGTCGATCTCCGCCGTTTGGTGCTATTGGTGCCACGTCATGGACGAGGAAACCTACTCCGACCCTGAAGTCCAAGACCTGCTCAACGAGCATTTCGTTACCATTCGGGTAGACAACGACCACCGGCCGGACATCAATTTCAGGTACAACGTTGGCGGCTGGCCCACCACGGCATTCCTCACGGGGCATGGCGGCCTGATTGGCGGTGCAACCTATCTTCCGCCTGAGCAATTGATATCCATGCTCGCGGAGTTCGCGGAGGCCTATAAGAACGACCGCCCTACCCTCTACACCCAGGCTAGAGACCTGATGAACAACCGCAAAGCTCACGCGAGCCGTTTCGTAGCTAGCGAGGAACTGGTAGAGTCGATGGTGGACCGGGTCGCCCGGGTAGTAGCAGGCGCCTACGACTCGGGCAACGGCGGGTTCGGCAGCGAACCCAAGTTCCCCAACGCCTCCATACTGCGCTTTGTGAACCACCTGTACCGCACCAGCGGCGAGAAATTCTACGCGGCCATGCTCACCAAGACCCTGGACGGCATGTCCGGTGGACAAATATGGGACAGCTCCGACGGTGGGTTTTTCCGGCACTGCTCTCAAGCAGATTGGGGCCAACCACAGCTAGAAAAGATGGTGGAGGATAATCTGGGCCTGGCACGCGAATACCTGGATGCAGGCATCCTGCTGGACAGGTCCCGATACCGTGAGACAGCCAGGCGGATCATCAACTACATGATGGAGCAACTCTACGACCCGGCCGCGCCCGGATTTCGCGGCAGCCAGGGCGCGCACTCGGACTATTTCGCCCTTAGCCCGGACCAACGCACGGACGAGGCCCAGCCTGCGCCCGACCCTTCTTGCTACGCCAATTCCAACGGCCTCGCGGTGACGGTGCTCTTGGACGCGGCTTGGAAGCTGGGTGACTCAACGCTGCAGACCACGGCCCTCCAGGTGTTGGAAAGGCTGGACTCCATGGCCCAAACCGGTTCCTTCAGTCACGTTTATTCAGAACAGGGGCCGCTGGATGCGCCGGCGCTGTTCACCGACTGGGCCTGGCTGCTGACGGCCCTGATGCAGGCCCACGGCAACACTGCCAACGAGTCATACCTTGAGCGGGCAGTCGCCGTAGCACAGATAATGATGGAGCGTTTCTTCGATCAGGACGGCGGTGGGTTCTACGACATCGAAGAGCAATCCGAGGCCATCGGCCACCTTCAGATACGAGAGAAGACCCTGATCGACAACACCGTGGCGGCCCAAGCATTGGTCCGCCTGCACCAGAGCACCAGGAACGAGGACTACCGCCAGGTTGCGGAGGCCGCTCTAAGCGTGTTCGTGGATACATTTAGAGAACAGGGCGAGTTCGCCGCCGATTACGGACTTGCAGTGCACTTGCTCAAGAACGAAATGGTCGAAGTGACCGTCGAGGGCCGGCCCGAAGACCCCGGCTGCCAGGAACTCTTGGCCGCCGCATCCCGTCTCTCTCAACCCAACCTGGACATCAAGACCGTGGTTGCAGCTGATGGCGACAACATCGCCCGCGCCCACGTCTGTCTCGACACCGTATGTCTTCCGCCGGTTGACTCTCCGGCGGAGTTGGCCGATGCAGTGGCGGGACTGACCCAGCAACAAGAAAACCCGTTTCAAGATATCTTCCAGGTCTTTCCCGGCAATTAGAAACGGGAGACTAGCAACAAAACCTAGGGCATCGGTGGCCCAGGTTACGTATCATCTCACCAAACGATAACGGAGGAATTGCGTGCTGCGTAGCGCGGACTGCGGCTCCCTAAGGAGTGAAAATGCCGGCGATCAGGTTACCCTGGCGGGTTGGATCGGCCGGAGACGTGACCACGGCGGAATAATCTTCCTTGACCTGCGCGACAGGTCGGGCGCTGTACAAGTGGTTTTTAACCCGGAGACCGCCGCGGATGCCACACGCATCGCCGAAGAGGTCAGGGGCGAATGGGTCGTCCAGGTCAAAGGCACGGTCAACCGCCGTCCCGAGGGCAGCGAGAACCCGGCCATGGACACCGGGGACATCGAGATACTGACCACGGAGATCACCGTGCTGAACCGCTCGCTGACTCCTCCCTTCTACATCGAAGAAGACTCTGAGGCCGACGAGAGCCTGCGCCTGCGGTACCGCTACTTGGACCTGCGGCGTCCGCCCATGCTGCGCAACCTGACGCTGCGGCACCAGGTGGTCAAGTACATCCGGGATTTCCTGAGCGACCGTGATTTCCTTGAGATCGAGACCCCCATCCTCATCAAGAGCACGCCTGAAGGGGCCCGGGATTTCCTGGTGCCCAGCAGGATGCAGCCCGGCAATTTTTACGCCCTGCCCCAGTCTCCTCAACAGATGAAGCAACTGCTGATGGTCGCCGGTGTCGAACGCTATTTCCAGATCGCCCGTTGTTTCCGCGACGAGGACCTACGCGCCGACCGGCAACTGGAGTTCACCCAGCTAGACCTGGAGATGAGCTTCGTCGAAGAGGACGACATCCTGGACCTGACCGAAGCCCTGTATACCGGAATGATCGAGTCGGTGTCGCCAGAGAAGAAACTGCGCAAGCCGTTCCCCAGAATCACTCACGCCGAAGCGATGGAACGCTACGCATCCGACAAACCGGACCTGCGATTCGGCCTGGAGATGACCGATGTCTCAGAATTGGCCAGCGAATCGGAATTCCGGGTGTTTCTCTCCGCGATTGAAGGCAGCGGACAGATAAAGGGTTTCGTGGTGCCGGGCCAGGCCGGGTTCGTCACCGGTCAGATGAAAGACCTGGATGACACTGCCAAAGCGGCGGGAGCCGGCGGGCTGGCCCACATCCGATATCGGGGAACCAACCCAGTTGGGCAGTTGAGTGAAGACGAGATCCTCCAGTCGGCCGGCCTGCGCATGCCTGCGGAATGGCACCAACGGGTGGCCGATAAGATGGGCGCCGGTCCTGGAGACCTGATCCTGTTGTTGGCAGGCCATCAACCTCGGTTGAACACCTGGCTGTCAGCGATGCGAACTCACGTCAGCGAGCTTCTGGAATTGACCGATCCCGATGTGTTGGCTTTCGCCTTCGTGACCAAGTTCCCGATGTTCGAATGGAATGAAAGCGCCAAGCGCTGGGACTCATCTCACCACCCATTCACCGCCCCGGACGACGGTATGGAGGGAGAGTTGGACGGCGAGAACCTGGGAGATATTAAATCCAAGGCTTATGACCTGGTCTGCAACGGTTCTGAACTGGCCAGCGGCAGCATCCGGATCCACAACCGACAGCTTCAAGAAAAGATTTTCTCGATCCTTGGGCTTTCAAAAGAAGAAACCCAGTCCCAGTTCGGCCAGATACTAGAAGCGTTCGAATACGGAGCCCCGCCCCACGGTGGAATCGCACCCGGCATCGACCGGCTGGTGGCCATCCTCACCGGCAGTACGTCCATCCGCGACGTGATCGCCTTCCCTAAAACCCAGACCGGGTCCGACCCACTATTCAACGCGCCAGCCCCAGTCGGCCCAAACCAACTGGTTGAGCTATCCCTGCGGATAACCGAGCAGCTGGAGTAGTGGATTCCGGCCTCCGCCGGTATGACAGGGGAATCACCTGGCAATAGACCGAATAACCAAAA
>DCWQ01000040.1:0-41653 GCA_002328185.1 Dehalococcoidia bacterium UBA2158 | reverse complement strand
TTCCGCGGAAGGACGGGCCTTTTTAATAACCAGGTGGGAAGCGACGCTACCTAGGCAGCGCCTTTGCGGGCGGCACCGGTGAGTTTGGCCCTAGTGTAGAAGGCCAGGGCGGCAGCTTCAGTGTTTTCCGCCTTGCCCGCCCAGGCAGCCAGAGGGGCTCCCTGCAGACTCCTACCGAAGGAGAAACTGAATTCCCAAGGCGCATTGGCAGCAGCAGCTTGCTGGTTGAGGGCATTCAGGTTGGCGGTCACCGAATCGTCGGGCTCGCCGCCTGAGAGGAAAACAATCCCAGGGACAGAGGCCGGCAGCGTCCGCTTGAAACACTCGATAGTCCGTTCGGCGACTTCCCTGGGGTCGGCGCGTTTGCCCGCGGAACCGCCTGAGATAACCATGCTCGGCTTGAGAAGCATCCCTTCCAGAAGGACCTTCTGCTGGGCCAGTTGGTCGAAGACTTCCCTGAGCGTCTCCTCGGTAACCTCAAAGCACCGGTCGATGTCATGGTCTCCGTCGCGCAGCACCTCGGGTTCAACGATGGGCACCAGGCCGGCCTCCTGGCTCAGCGCGGCGAAGCGGGCCAAGGCGTGGGCGTTGGTGGCCAAGCTGTAGGACGTGGGGGTTTCGTCGCTGATGCCGATGACCGCCCGCCACTTGGTGAAGCCGGCGCCCAGATCGTTGTATTCCTTCAGTCGGTCACGTAAACCGTCCAGACCCTCGGTCACCAATTCATCAGGGGCTTCCGGCAGAGGGACGGTGCCTTTGTCGACCTTGATGCCCGGGATGATCCCTTGGTCGGCCAGTACCTTGACCATGGACGTGCCGTCGGCGGCGTCCTGGCGGATTGTCTCGTCGAACAGGATCACACCGCTCAGGAACTCGTTGACGCCGGCGGTGCGAAATAGCATCTCGCGGTAATTACGGCGGCTGCCCTCGGTGGACTCCACGTTGATGCTGTCAAACCTTCTCTTGATGGTGCCGCTACTCTCGTCGGCGGCAAGGATACCCTTCCCCTCTGCGACAAGCGCCTGAGCGGTCTGGACTAAACGCTGCTTATCCATGTATCACCTCTCGTCCCCGTATTATCCTGGTTATGTCTAGTAGCAAGCAAGGTCTTTCTTCCTAGGTTTGACTCCTACTAAGAAAGAACTTAACTACCACTAATCACCGATACGGTCTCCTCGACAACGTCCTTGTTACCCAGGATCAGGGGAGTCCGCTGGTGCAATTGCTTCGGAACTATGTCCAGTATTCGTTGGTAACCCGTTGAAGCGGCCCCGCCGGCCTGCTCGGCCACGTAGCCCAGCGGGTTCGCCTCGTACATCAACCTGAGACGGCCGTCTGTACGGTTGACATCTGCTGGGTAGGCGAAGATACCGCCCTTGAGAAGATTCCGGTGGAAATCGGCCACCAGGGAGCCCACGTACCGTTGAGAGTATTTGTCCCGAAGAAGAGTTATGGCTTTTCGGGTGGACTCGTCCAAGACCTTGTTGTTGCCCTCGTTGGTGCTGTAATAGGGGCATTCCGCAGGGATTCTGATGTTGGGGTGGGTCACGGCGAAGCTGCCAGACTCTGGGTCCAACGTGAACCCGCAGACGTTGTCTTTCGTGGCGATGACCAACACGGTGCTCGAGCCGTAGACTACGTAGGCCGCGGCGACCTGCTCGTTGCCTAACCGAAGCAGAGAGGCGTCATTCACCGTCTCATCGGGCCTTTTCTGCCAGATGCCGAAGATCGAGCCGATGCTAACCGCGACATCAATGTTGGATGAACCATCCAACGGGTCCATGAGCACGATATACCCATCTGCGGCTTCGCCCTTGACGATGACCGGATCTTCGATCTCTTCGCAGCCGATGGCGGCCACGTGGCCCGATTGGGAAAGGGTTTCCACGAAAATGTCCGAACTGGCCGCATCCAGGCGTTGAACGATCTCACCTTGAACGTTGGTCTCGCCCGTGCTGCCCAGAACGTCCGCCAAAGAGGCTTGTTGGACCTGTAGCTGGATACGCCTTGAGCCCTCGGCGATGGCCATAATCACCGCGCCTAGACCTTGGCCCTGGCCTTTCTCCCGCCACTCTGACGCCAGGTATTCTTGAAGAGTAGTTCTCGTTTCTGCTACCGGCACGCGTCACTTCCCCGCTGAATTACCAGCTCATGCCCAGATCGGGCCACACCCGGTCGATTATTACTTGTTGTGACAGATTCGGGATACAGCCATTATTCGTAGTATATTTAAACGATGTTGAAGCAAACCAACGAGCCGGTTACCCTATTCGTCAAGCACGCGACAGGCGTGACTTGGCTCTCTGGTTTGGGTCGAGACAATTCTAGCAGTCCGAATTTTACCCTGTCAATTTTCGTCGTACTTTGCGTGTTGTGCAAACGAATCTAGTCATGCTGGACGGGCCGGGGCCATTGGTTGTAATCGCTCCGGTTTTCCTCCCGTCGACCAGGTTTCGGGCGTTGCCGAGAGCTCGATACGGGTGTATATTCAATATTTGAATACTCGCCATTTCCTCAGGCACGGTGGAAATTCCTGCCCAAGTGGTCTCGGCCACCGAGGTCATCATCAAGGACATAGATCTTGGCTGAAATCTTTCAATATTTGGTGGTATTTCTCCTTTCCACGTGGACCGCTCGTTTGGCCAAAACAAAAGGGCGCAACGCCTGGGGATGGGGTGCCGCGGCGCTGGTACTGGGCCTGTTACCCTCTCATCTGTTTGGTGTCCTTCCCGTACTCATCCTGCTATTCATCAAGCTCCCCACAGACTCACCGGTCGTGCAAACGGAAAGATTGGCTTGTGCCCGGTGCGCCAAAACACACACTGAGGGCCAGCACTTCTGCACCGGCTGCGGCTGGGACCTGAACGAGGCTTACACACCTGAAGAAACAGACGAAAGCTTGCCCTTCCCGTCGCGGCCCCAAGCCCAGACTACGGTCCCTTCCACCGGTGTTGCTCAGCTGCCAGAAACGTCAGAAACCCCTGGAGTCCCTGAGCCGCCTGAAGCTGAACCGATCGTTGCTGACGCTCCGGTGCCCGAAGTGGCGGATGCAACCGTTGCCGACCCTCCTGAGCAGCCGGTAGGCGAGCCGGGACCGCCCACCGAGGCCACCCCTGAAGAGGCCGAGCCTGAGCCTGAAACAGAATATGTGCCCTGGGGAACCTACGACCCCGGTGTGGCGCCCACGGCGGCAGTCATGGTCTCACGTGGGATCGAGCGATTTGACGCTCACAAGTACCAAGAGGCCATCGACCAGTTCACCAAGGCCATCGCCTTGGACCCCAATTACGCCGATGCCTGGCAGCGCCGCGCTGAAGCATACGTCCAATTGGGTCGACCACAGCAGGCTGAAGAAGACCGCCGGCACCTGCAGGGCCTTGACCCCAACTCCTCACCCGGTTAACCTCGGCTTTACGACCGGCTATAAAAAAGGGACCACCTAAAGGTGGTCCCTTTTTTATTCAGCGTCATCCCTCAGCAGTCCTCAGAATGACAGTTGCGAAGTAGGTCTTCTTACACCGCCATGATGTGGTAGCCCGCATCGACAGGGATGATCGTCCCGGTGATGCCGCTGGAGAGTCCGCTACAGAGGAACAAAGCCGTCTGGGCGACCTCATCCACTGTGATATTCCGTTTCAGAGGCGCTTTTTCTGCCGCGGTGTGGTGCATGTCTCTGAAGCCGCTGATCCCCCTGGCCGCCAGCGTCTGCAACGGCCCAGCCGAAATGGCATTGACCCTAACGTCCTGCTCTCCGTATTCGAAGGCCAACTGCCGCACGCTGTGCTCCAACGCGGCTTTGGCAGTGCCCATCACGTTGTACCCAGGGTAGACCTTTTGGGAGGCATCGAAAGTCATGGCCAGAACGGTTCCCCCGGCGGTCATCAGCGGCGCGGCGTGGCGCACCAAGGGCAGCAGGGAATAGGAACTCACTTCCAAGGCGAGTCTGAACCCATCTCGGGAGGTGTCCGCGAACCGGCCTTCCAGGTCTTCCTTGTTGGCGAAGGCGATGCTATGCACCAGGAAAGAGATATCCCCGAATTCTTCTTTCAGCGATTGGAACACCTGGGCGATCTGGTCGTCGTCGGTGGCGTCGCAAGGGAGGGTGAGAGCGCCGTCCAAGGTGGCCGCCAGGCTCTCGACGCGCTCTTTAAGGCGGTCTCCCTGGTAGGTTAGGGCGATACGCGCCCCGGCCTGGGAGAGGGCCTGTGTGATGCCCCAGGCGATGCTGCGGTCATTGGCCACCCCAAATACGATACCTTTTTTGCCGGACAGGTCTATCGGAAACACCTGATCACCTCGCTATCACTTCATCACTGGCGGTTTCTAAGTTCAACACCGATCGGTTTCGTCATTGGATCAGGGGAAGGCCGGGGCCACCTTTTCCAAGAACATATCTAGCTGTTTCTCCGGTTCGAAGCTGGCGAACCGCACGATAACGGTGCCCGCGCCGGCCGCCACGTATTCCGTGATCCGCTCTGAAACCCTTTCAGCGCCGCCGAAAGGCCCCCAGCGTGTGCCCCAGATATTCGAGCCATAATATCCAGTCAGCCATTCCACGGACTCGGCTTCCGCTTTGACCAGGTCCGGGTCCATGTTCACCGTCATGTAAAAAGTTGTGTCCAGAGTGTCTGGGTCCCTGCCAAACTCGCTGGCCATCTCGCTAACCTGCTCGATAATCTGGGCGAATTCTTCAGGTGAGTCGGAAATGGATATAATCCCCGCTCCCAGCCGGGCTGCTCGGCGTATCTGGGCTTGGCTCTGGGCGTGGTGATGGGTGCCGAGCAAAAATGGAATCCCTTTGGTTTGCGATGGAACAGGCCGCATTAAGGCCGAGTCCACGTCAAAATCCCGTCCATGAAAGTCGAAGGGCTTGCCCGAACCGAGGCCCTGTACAATCTCGATGATCTCTGCGAAGCGCCGCCCTCTTCCCTTGGCCGGCACGCCGGCAGCTTCCCACTCACGCTTCTGGTCGTCGTTGAACGCGCCGCCCACGCCCGCACCGATGACCAACCGGCCACCGGAGATCAGATCGACTGTATTAAGCGTCTGGGCCAATAGTACCGGGTGCCGTAGAGCAGGGAGCAGGACCGCAGTGCCCAACCTGACGCGGCTGGTGCGGGCGGCGAGAGCGCCCAACACTGACAAGGGCTCCATACGTGGCTTAGCCAGTAGACTATCGCCAACCCACACCGAGTCCAGGCCAGCTTGTTCAACAGCTTCAGCCAAGTTGATGACGCGATCCAAATTAGGTGGCTGATCTCCCCGCAACAACAGTCCGCGCGTCGGCAGCAATATCCCAATCTTCGTTTTGTTATCGGTCATAGCCATGTCCGCAGGGTCACTTGCCGGCTTCGTCCTCTAGAGTTGGAGGTCCTTCTTAGATTCGTTGGACAGCCGCTCAAGCAGTCCGGGTTCCATGTGCTGGAACGTTTCTAGGTCGTCCACCACGTCCAGATCGAACCCCAGCCCATAGCTGGAATTGATGGCCACAGAAGTCTCGAGCCGAGCGGCTTGGGTCAGGTGTTTCATGAAACTGCCCTGGCCCAATTCGGGCTGCATGGGCACGCCGAGGGGAACCAAGATAGAGTTGGTGCCGCCGTCCCGTCTCGCGGGGGCCAGTGTCACGTTACCCTGACTGCGGGATGCCTGCATCATGCTGTGGATGTCCGCCGCCTTCAAGAAAGGCAGGTCGCCGGCGACGTAGAGGGCCGACTTACCCTGTTCAAAGGCAAGTTCGAAAGCCTTCTTCAGAGTGTCGTTCAGGTCTTTACCCAATTCGTCCATACTCTCGGCGCCCAGGTCACAGGTCATCACCCTGACACGGTCGTCGCCCCCAACCACCCAGATGGTATACACCGAAGCCGCCTTGATGGCCAAGACCACTCGGCGGAGCATGCCTAGTGCCAGGTCGGCACGCTGGTCCGCGCTCAGGGTCTGGGACAGCCGCGATTTCCCCTGGGCTAGGGGTTTCATGGGGACGATGGCTATGACGTTGGCGGGTTCGGAGACCATAGTTTCCTGTGTCAGCGGTTAGTCGGCCAGGGCTAGAATCTCTCCGGCCAGGGCAATTTTATCCTCTTCAGAGTTCATGATAGTCGATGTTACCAGAGGAATGATGCCCATTTCCTCGATCTCCGAGGCCAGCGCCTGGTCTTGGTCGTCCATGACGAACACATCGCAGATGTCCCGATATCCTCTGGCGACCTCTACGCAAGAAACCTGTTTGCCCAACTCAACCATTATCTTGCCCGCAGGACCCGTCACTGCTTCCCCGCCGACTATCGGGCTGACACAGACCTTTTTGCCGGAAAAGGCCCGCATTCTCTGCCGCACGCCTGGGAGAGCTAGAATAGGTCCCAGACTGAGGTAGGGATTAGAAGGGCAAAGGACCAGCATCCCGGCCCTGGTAAGGGCGTCCTGCAGTCCCGGCGAGGCGGCTGCGGTCTCAACGCCGACATAGCGCACCTCGGACACCTTGGGTTCGGCCCTGTGCCCGACGAAATAACGTTGCATGGGTAGCTCACCCTCGTCCGTGGTGAGCACTGTCTTCACTGGGTCGTCGCTCATCGGAATGATGCCGTGGAAAACACCCAAGCTTCGGTTCAGCTCCGCGGTCACCTCGGACAGCGTCTTGCCCTCGGTCAATAGCTGGGTTCGCCGGATGTGGGTGGCGAAGTCACGGTCTCCCAGGTTGAACCAGGCGTCCACGCCGAACTTGCCCAGCATTTCGAGGGCGGTGAAGGTGTCGCCGGCCAATCCCCAGCCGGTCTCCTGGTTATAAAGACCCGAGAGGGTATACATCATGGTGTCAAGGTCAGGGGATACGTGGAGGCCGTGGAAGGTCTCGTCGTCGCCGGTGTTGACGCAGATCACCAGGTCATCGGGAGAAAGACAGAGGGAGAAACCCAGAGCTAGCTTGGCCCCGCCGACGCCTCCCGCAAATGCCAGCACAGCCGGTGGGCCGAAAGACCATTCATGAGTTACCATGGCCGATCGCCGCTGGCCAACGGCCTTGAGAAAGAGGCCAGGCGTCTAAACTGTGGCATTTGGATTGTTGGGATGCTCAAACCGATAGGTGTCCAGCTTGACCAGCCGGTCGTACGATCCAAACACTTCTTCCACGTTATCGCCGACCAAGTCCAGAGGGTCTAGCTCTTGATCCGTGTCGCTGAACACGCGGCGCGTCTGGTAGGTGGTGTAGCGTTCGGCGGGTATCCGGCCGACTTGTCGAATCATCTGCCGGAATTCCGACGGGCGCATGAGTTGTCCGTGCTGCGCGCCAGCGGCGGTGGAGATGCTC
This sequence comes from Dehalococcoidia bacterium UBA2158, assembly GCA_002328185.1. GTDB lineage: Bacteria > Chloroflexota > Dehalococcoidia > Lucifugimonadales > UBA3495 > UBA9611. The sequence continues at coordinate 34,353 of DCWQ01000040.1, read as the reverse complement.
TCGTTGATTAGCGTTCCACCCAGATCATTAACCCCGGCGGTTAGCAGTAGTTGGGACATGCGCGGTCCCTCTTTGACCCAGGAAGCCTGGATATTGGGTATCCAGTTGTTCAGCATTATCCTGGCGATGGCATGCACCTTGATCACATCCATCCCAGATGGGCCGGGCCGAACGTCATCCACGATGTTTTTCATAAACATGGGCGCCTCGGTGTGCACGAAGCTCAGGGGCACAAATTCAGTGATTCCGCCGGTCTGCTGTTGGATCCCCCTGATAAGGTCCATGTGTTTAGCCAACTGGGTGGGAGTCTCAAGGTACCCATACATGACCGTAGACGTAGTCGGGATACCTAACTCATGGGCGGTGGTAATCACCTCCGTCCACTGGTCCACAGTGATGCGCCCTGGAGATATCTTGTCCCGTAAGTCCTGGTCCAAAACCTCAGCGGAGGTGCCTGGAAGACTACCAACGCCGGCAGCTTTCAACTCGGTCAAATAGGCCTTGATGGTGCTCTCGGAGCGGACGGAACCGTACAGCACTTCCTCCGGCGAGAAACCGTGGATGTGCATGTCCGGTAGTTCTTTCTTGATGGCCTCGCAGAGACGGATGTACAGGTCGCCTTCCATCTTGGGGGGCAGCCCAGCCTGGACGCACACTTCCGTGGCGCCGTAGTCCCAGGCTTCTTTGGCCCGCCGGATAATCTCCTGGGTGGGTAAAAGATAGCCTTCCTCCTGTCGGAAATCGCGGCTGAAGGCGCAGAAGCCGCAGCGCTTGATACAGACGTTGGTGAAATTGATGTTGCGGTTGACCACGTAGGTGACGATGTCGCCCACTGTGCGCCTACGAAGTTCGTCCGCCACCATAACCAGGGCATTATATTCCTGGCCTTCCGTGCCGAACAACACCACCGTTTCTTCGCTGGTGATGTCCTGTCCGGAAAGGGCGCGGTCTAGAACCGCCGCCGTCTCGGGTTTGATTGCGTTGATCAGCGTTTCCAGATTTTGCGCCTGTTCGTCATTATTTGGCCGTTGTTCAGGCTCTGCCGGCATATCTTTCCATTCCCCCTTGGACGTATCCCTCAGAGTCGCACATGACTGACACTTTGTTTAAGAGGGAGTCAGGTAGAAATTCTTTCGTTTTAAGGAAGTACTCCGGGTACACGGGAAGCCTGGGTTTCAATTGGAACCCGGCTGCCTCGGTCTTGGATTTAAGTTCAGTCAGGGCGGGCCACGGGGCCTCTGGGTTGACGAAATCAGGCGTCAAAGGCGACACGCCGCCCCAGTCGTTGACCCCGGCGTCCAGATAAATCTGGTAGTTCTTTGCACTGAGATTGGGCGGCACCTGAAGATTAGCGTCCGGCCCCAGTATGAGCCGGGCCACGGCCACCGTCCATAGGAATTCTGCCGCCTCCGCGTCGGGCGAATCCTCCATTACCGTATCCGGTTTGGCCAGGAAGTTTTGGATAATCACTTCCTGTACGTGGCCGTACTCGGCGTGAAGTTCAGCGATGGCCAACAGGGACTCGATACGGTCTCGGCGGCTCTCGCCTATGCCGATGAGGATACCAGTGGTGAATGGCACTCGCAACTGCCCGGCCAGTTCCAGGGTGCGAAGCCGGACTCTGGGACGCTTGCTGGGGGCAAACTCGTGTGGGCCTCCCTGGGCGTACAAAGCCTTGCTGGTGCTCTCCAGCATCAGGCCCATCGACGAGTTGAACGGCTGGAGTGCTGCGATCTCTCGGCGGGCCATGGTTCCGGGGTTGGCATGGGGCAGTAAGTCCGTTTCTTCAAGAACCAACTGACAGACGTGGGTCAGGTACTCCAGGGTCGTCTTGAATCCCCGGTGGTTCAACCACTCTTTGGCTTCCGGGTAACGCTGTTCCGGGCGTTCGCCCAGAGTAAAAAGTGCCTCGGTACAACCCATCGAGGCCCCGGTGTTGGCCACGCCCAGGATTTGCTCCGAGGTCATGAACAGGCCTTTTCCAGCCTGAGTTGGGTCCTTGCGGAAGGTGCAGTACCCGCAGAAATCCCGGCACAGGTGAGTCAACGGGATGAATACCTTGGGTGAAAAAGTGACGGTGTTGCCCTTGCCTTGGTCACGCATCGCTGCCGCGGCCGAGCATAACTCTTGAGTGGCTTGCGGGTCGGAGGAGAGCAATGAAAAGGCGTCAGCCTCAGACAGAGAAGAACCCGCCACAGCTTTGGCGATCACCTCGTTAAGAGGAGGGCCGCCGCCTGTGAGCCCTGATGTCTCGCCGGATTGGATCGAAACCGTCAAATGAACTCCGTCCTTTCGTATGCGGAGGGCAGGAAAGGATATCGGACTATTTTAGACTGTTGCGAGTGTGCGGGCAATACAGGAGAAGATCAACTGAAGAGGACAAAGGAGTTCGAGGAAGTTCAGAAGCCGTTCAGGCGTCCCTGGTCAGTGAGGTCCGTGGTGGCGTATGGCCGGCCGAGGTGGTCGTGAGCCCTCCGGGTGGCCACTCTACCTCGAGGCGTCCGTTCCAGGAAACCCAGTTGCAGCAGAAACGGTTCCCAAACATCCATGATGGTGTCCGAGTCCTCGTTCAATGACGCCGACAGGGTTTCCAAGCCAACGGGTCCTCCGGAGAACTTGTCTATGATGCTGGTCAGCAGCCGGTGGTCAGACTGGTCCAGACCCAACTCATCCACATTCAGTTGCTCAAGGGCTGCCTTGGCCACTGGGCCATCGACCCGGTTGTCGGCTTTAACCAGTGCGTAGTCCCGGGCCCGTTTCAGTAGCCGGTTAGCCACCCTGGGAGTCCCCCTGGACCGGGAGGCAATCAGGTCCATCCCTACGCTATCACAATCCATGTCCAAAATTCGGGAGGAGCGGTCCACGATGACCTTCATATCTTCTGGCTCGTAGTAGTCTAGGCGGCAGACCGAGCCGAACCGGTCGCGCAGAGGAGCGCTGACCATCGAGAAGCGAGTTGTGGCTCCAACCAAGGTGAACGGGCTGATCCTGAGATTGACGTTTCGTGCGGCCAGGCCTTTGCCGACCATCCAGGAAAGAAAGAAGTCTTCCATGGCCGAGTACAACACTTCTTCAACCACACGGTTCAACCTGTGGACTTCGTCTATAAACAGCACGTCGCCGGGCTGGAGGCTGGTCAGGATGGCCGCCATATCGCCAGCGCGCTCCACGGCGGGACCGGACGTCACTCTGATGGCGACGTCCATTTCGGCGGCGATGATATTGGCGAGGGTGGTCTTGCCCAGGCCAGGAGGGCCGTAGATGATGACGTGGTCGAGGGGTTCCTCGCGAATCTTGGCGGCCTGGATGGAGATGGAGAGATTCTCTTTGGTGTTGGATTGCCCGACGAAATCCTCTAGCCGCCTGGGGCGCAAAGACACATCTTGGTCTTCGTTTTGGAGGTCGCCGGATACCAGCCGTTCGGCCATTCTACTCTCCCTTCACCCTTGAAAATCCACCGCCCATTTGGCCCAAAGACGCCCGTCCCATTGTAGCCGGATAACAGCTATAAAGGTCAAGAATCGAGTGTCATGTATTTACTCGACAAACTTGCGAAAAACCAGGCAGGCATTCTGCCCCCCGAAACCAAATGCATTGGAGAGCGCCACTTTCACGTCCGCCGCGCGGGACTGATTGGGCACGTAATCGAGGTCGCAGGCCGGGTCCGGGTCGTCGTAGTTGACTGTTGGGTGGATCGTCGCCTCGGTGATGGTCTTCACGCAGGCGGCGGCATCAAGAGAGCCAGCCGCGCCCAGGGAATGGCCGATCATCGACTTAGTTGAACTTATCGGAATCTTGTAGGCCAGGTCGCCGAACAACCGTTTGATAGCCACAGTCTCAAGAGCGTCATTTAATGGAGTGGAGGTGCCGTGGGCATTGATGTAATCCACTTGATCCAGGAGAACTTGGGCGTCGGCCAGGGCCATCTGCATCGCAGCCGCGGCGCTGGTCCCGTTCTCTTCAGGCTGCACGGGATGCCCGGCGTCGCTGGTGGAGCCGAATCCTGACAACTCGGCCAGGATATTGGCGCCCCGGCCCAACGCGTGCTCCAAACTTTCCAGGATCATTATTACGGAGCCTTCGGAGGGTATGAAGCCGTCGCGGCCTGAGTCGAAGGGACGGCTGGCTTTCTGTGGCTCGTCGTTCCTAGTGCTGAGGGCCCGCATGACGGCAAAGCCGGATAATCCCAGCAAGCTGATTCCGGCTTCGGTGCCGCCGGCGATCATTACGTCGGCAGTGCCCCGTCGAATGACGGTCATCGCTTCGCCCAGCGCTTGGTTAGAAGCGGCACAGGCAGTGGTGGCAGTGGAGTTATAACCGTGGGCGCCGATATAGCGGCTCACGGCGGCGGCGGCCATGTTGGGCAGGATCATGGGAAAGAAGAAGGGGGACATACGCATCCCCCCCCGGTCGGCCAGTATCCGGCAGTTCTCTTCTAGAGTTGGGAACCCGCCGTTGCCATTGCCCAGGATCACGCCAACACGGTATGGATCGTCTTTCGATATATCGTAGGCAGCGAATTCCACAGCCTGGAGCGCCGCGGCGACGGCCAACTGGGTGAAACGCGCCATCCTCCGGGCTTCTTTATTGCCAATGTAGGTGTTGGGGTCAAAGGCGGAAACCTCTCCGGATATCTGGCAAGGGTAGCCTTCCGGGTCGCAGAGGGTCATGGGCCCGATGCCCGACGTTCCCGCGGCCAGGTTCTGCCAATATTCCTCAGGCGTTTCACCTAAGGGCGTCATAGCCCCCATCCCGGTGATTACTACCCTAGCCCGATCATCAGCCACTAGAGACGCTCCTGAAGTTTTTTCATACTGAATCTCCCTGTCAGACCCGCGATCCCGGTGGAGGCAGTTCCGGGTAGAACTCTGGCTCGATTCCCAACGCCGACTCCCGTATCTCGGCTGTGAGGAACAGCGAGCCGGTCGCCAGCACCAAGTCCGACTTGCCGGCAGTGTCCATCGCTATTCTGAGGGCATCGGCGGGCGTCGGCGTTTCGGTCACCGCTGCCTTGGAATCACTGAACAGGCCCGCTACCTCCGTAGGTGTCAGAGACCGGGGATGGCGCGAGGCGGTGGCTATCACCGTGTCCGCCATTTCGCCCAAAGCTTGGGCCATGTCTTCGACATCCTTGTCCCTAGAAAACCCAGCCACCAGGACCAGCCGGTCGTACTCCAGATACTTGGGCAGCGACTTTAAAAGACTCTGGACTGAGTATACGTTGTGGGCACCATCGGCGACCAAGAGCGGAGAACGCGATAATACTTCCATCCGGCAGGGCCAGCTAACCCGTTCGAAGCCAATCTCCATGGCTTTGGGCGGGACTTCGATGCCCTGGCCGGCCAGGGCTTCTAGGGCAGCTACGGCCGAGGCCGCATTCTCCAGTTGGTGCGCGCCCAGTAGCGGCATATACAGCTCGTATTCGCCTCTAAGCCCTCTGACTATGAACCGTTGGCCGTCGGTCCCAAAGCGGCCTTCCTCCCAGGTAACGTCACGGCCCACTAGTATCGGCGCCGCTTCTTTCTCCTGGCAGGCCGCCAAGATGGCCGATAGCGCCTCCGGCGATTGGGGAGCGATGACCACGGTGGCGCCAGGCTTGATGATCCCAGCCTTGTCGGTGGCTATCTCCCCGATGGTGTTCCCCAAGACAGCTGTGTGATCCAGGCTCACCGAAGTGATCACACAAACCCCGGCGTCCAATACGTTGGTGGCATCCATCCGGCCGCCCAGCCCTACCTCGATGACTTGCACGTCCGTCCTATCTTGGGCGAAGCACTGGAAGGCCATGCCGGTGAGAAATTCAAACAGGGTCAACGGCCCAACGCCGGCGTCACTTTTGAGTTCTTCGTGGAGCGGCCACAGTCCTTTGACCAGCGCCGCGAACCCTTCCTGCGAGATGGGCTCCGAGTTGCGTCTGATCCTTTCCCGGAAGGTGTGGAGGTGAGGTGAGGAATAAAACCCAGTGCTGAGTCCCGCGGCACTCAGAGCTGCATCGCATAAGGCCGCCGTGCTGCCCTTGCCCTTGGTGCCCGCGATGTGGGTTGCCGGGACCTGATGCTGCGGACTGCCCAAGCGCTCCAGCAAAGCCTCCATCCTAGTCAGGTCGTAGATGGCTTTCTGGCGGGGCCCCATGACCTTGTTTCGCTCGTGGTCAACCAGGGTCAGCAGGCGGGCGATCGACTGGCGGTAGTCCACTTGGCTCCTAGGGGCTTGCGAAGGAATTCAGATACAAGCGGCTAATGGTCACGGATGCTGCGGGGCATGGAGCCCAAAAGCATCTGGATTCCATCAACCACACCGACCGAGTTTACGAAGTCAATGTTACCTTCCATGGGGCGGGGGGTAAACCCAAACACCCGTTCCACTTCGCCAAGTTCGGCGACACTGCGGATGCCCAGCATCTTGATCTGTTCGGTGGTTATGGGCGGTCTGGGCAAGAACACCTGGCTTACCGCCGTGGCCGCGTACACGGGCCATGCCGGCAGGTGTAAACGCAGCCGGCGTTTGCCCATGGCCTTGGCCACCTCGGACACCAACTCGTTGTAGCTCAGGCGTTGGGCCCCGCCCAGGTCCAGGGTGCGGCCCTTCAGGTCGTCCCGCCCCAGGGTGATGGCGATGCAACGGGCCAAGTCGTCAACGGCCAAGGGGTGCAAGCGGTTCTTGCCGGAGCCGATCACTGGGATCAATGGGAACAAACGCACCAAACCAGCCAATACATTCAAGAACTCGTCACCCTCACCGAAAAGCATTGCGGGCCGAAAAATGGTGTATGGAATGCCACCGTTCACTACCTCTTGCTCGCCCTGCCACTTGGAGTAGAGGTAGGGATAGGACTGGTTGTTGGCGGCGCCGATGACGCTTACATGCAAAAAGTGGCTGGCGCCTGCCTCCTTGGCCGCCGTGAGCACGTTGGCCGTGCCCCCACGGTGAATATCTTCAAAGGAGTTACGCCGTTTCGGCCGGATGACGCCCACTAGGTGCACCACTGAATCAACGTCGTAGAAGGCGCTGCCAAGCGCAACCGGGTCTCGGATGCTGCCGTACTGGACCTCTACCTCGCGATGCGAAAACATTCGCTCGCTGCCAGGGGTGTGTACCAGCAAACGTAACTGATGGCCGCGCTCCAGCAGTTCGTAGACCACCCGCCGGCCAAGGAATCCGGTGCCGCCGGTTACCAAAACAACCAAATTCCTCACTCCTCAAGCGATTCGGCATCCAGGACGCAAGGGTCAACCCCAACGGTGGCAAATCCTTCTGGCACTGTCAAGGGAGACGCATGAATGATCAGCAGCACCCAGTGTTCAGGAAGGCAACCTCTCCAAATGTCACCCTGAGTGGAACGAAGGGTCTCATTGCTCTCCATCATCCGTCTGTCCAATCCAAAAAGAATTCCCGGCTAACACCTCGAAACGACAGCCGGCAAGGTTGTTTGGAGTAGAATGTCTGCTGCACAGCGAACCTGAACATTAGGTGGAAACTAATGCCTAACCTGGACCTGCATTTTGGCGCTGGACTGGCTTTGGGGGTCGGTGAGACTGCCCGGCAAGCCCGGTGGATGGAAGAATTGGGCTACGAATATATCTCGGCCGGGGAGCATTTCATGCGCGGCGACCCGCCTGGCCCCACCCACGCGTCGCTGCCGGTGTTGGCGGTGGCCGCCGGAGCAACCGACCAACTGCGGGTGCTTTCTTCCATAATATTGACTCCTTTCTACCACCCTCTGGTCCTGGCCCGCACTACCGCGACTTTGGACGCTGCCACCGGGGGCCGGCTGACCCTTGGCGTGGGAGTCGGCGGGGAGTTTCCGGTGGAATTCGAGGCCGCCGGGCTCAAGGTGAACCAGCGGGGACGCCGCACAGACGAGTGTCTAGAGGTGATGCGGAAGCTGTGGACCGGCGAGCGCGTGACTTTCTCCGGGCGTCATTTCCAATTAACCGACTCTATGATCAACCCAACGCCCGTCCAACAGCCCAACCCGCCGGTATGGGTTTCGGGACGACGGGACGCCGCCATGGCCCGGGCAGCCAAGTTCGGCGACGGCTGGATGCCCTATTTCTACGACGCGCCCAGATACGCCGGCAGTGTTGAGAAGATCAAGAGCTTCGCCGCTGAGGCCGGCAGGGACATGTCCCAATTCCAGTGGGCCCACTTCCCCTACATCACCATCTATCCCACTGAGCAGCAAGCCGCCGAGGTGGCCGCGGAGCAGTTGGGAGGGCGTTACCTATACGGTGGCGAATTCCTAGACATCGTCCGGAAGTACTGTCTGTTGGGCACGGTCGAGAACTGCATCCAACAGCTTCAGGAGTACATTGACGCAGGAGCCCGGCACATCGTGTTCAGCATCAGTTGCCCCAGGGAGGATCGCAAACGGCATCTTGAGGTCATCGCCAAGGAATTGATTCCCCATTTTCGAGAAAAATAGGCTCCGGAAGCCACAGATTCGACTCGAGCGTTAGGCCGGTGTTGTCGTACCTGGCCCACATTATGACAATTGAGTTGTTCTGGCGTAGAATATGTCTGTGATTTCGACACACAATCGAACTTGGGCGTAGAAAGGCTCGAACCGAAGCCTTGGCGGCCTGTAAAACCGGGCGGCTCAGGTAGGAAAATCGGTTCTCCTGGCTCTGGGTGATCCTGTATAATAGCCTACGAATGAATCATGAGCGCCGGTGGCTCTGCACCTGCCTGCCAAACTTCATCGGAGAATGAGCCCGTAACTGTTAAAACGAAATTGAACTTATCCTTTGGCGTAATAACGCCGCCTGGCCACGACTAATAGGAGCGAAAATGTCTCGACCAAAACGGGTGGTGCTGTTTCAACCAGCGTCAGCCGGTGGGAATTTTGAATACGTAGCCATACCCAGGCAGGGAATGCTTTTTCTCTCGGGTGCTCTAGCCCAGTGGGAAGGGCCCAACATATATGAGCGGGAGATCTGGTTCGAAGACCGCTCCGGTCTCATGGACCCGGACAAAGATTTGGAAGGCGTCGACATACTGATGGTCACGGCGTTGATCAACGAGGCGCCCCGCGGCTATCAGATCGCCAAATTGGCCAAGCAGTTCCATCCTACCCTGATAACCATCGGCGGCGGGCCCCAGATGAGCCCCATGGCCCAAGAAGCCTTCAACTACGGCGACTTCGATGTGATTGTCCAACGCGAAGGCGAAGACATCATCGGCCAGTTGTCCGATGTGCTTCTGGAGCACCGTGGCAGCGATCGCGACCAATATCTGGCCAAGGTCCCCGGCATCAGCTACCGGAAAGACGGCGGTATCGTCCAGACCCAACGCTCAGGATTGGTCGCGCCCGATTTTGTGGAACTGCCTGATTTCCGTTCCATCAAGGACCTCAACTCAAGTAATCCGATGGTCGGCGCTGTTATTGAAACCATCCGTGGGTGCACCGAAAACTGCACCTATTGCCAGGTTATTCAACAATTCCTAGGCTATCGTATGATCTCCAGGGAGACCGAGTTCAAGCGGCTGGCCCAACTCGAAGAGCTGGCTGCCGACGGCCTGGTCCATACTTCAAGGAACGGGACATTCCAGGTGTTCATCTCCGACGATCTCCATGCGCCGCCCAAGCGGGCTGTCAAGTTCCGCGACGAGCGTTTCGCCCGGCTGGAAGGTTGGAAAGGCCACACCGACGGAATGAACATGATCTGCCAGGTCCGGGCTGAGGTCGGTCAGGACCCGGAATTGATCTCCGCCATGCAAAACGCCAACATCAAGATGGTCTACGTGGGCGTGGAGTCGGATAACGCCGAGAACTTGATCGCCGTGAACAAACGGCAGGAACCCGGCCAGATGCACAAGGACCTCCACTACATCAACGACGAGGGCCTCACGGTGGTCGCCATGACCATCATCGGCCTGCCCTTCGATACCGAAAAGAGCATCATGGACCTAGCGGAATGGGTGACCACGGTAAGCAAGTACCAGACCGTCAATTTCCTAACACCTCTTCCCGCCACCTCCAACTGGGACTCGCTGGTCCCGCTGGACGAGAATGGCGACATACTGGAAGAGGGCGTAATGCGGCCTTATCACCTCTACACTGGACGGCAGTTCGTCCATCAGGACGAACGTTGGACGATGCAGGAGAGCCGGGATCTGTTCGACCGGTATTCCGCCCAGTTGAACCCGGTGGACGATGTCTACCGGCGCGTGTTCCGAATCCTTCGAACTTACAAGCTACGCCTTGCGGCCACCAGCCGTGACCTGAGCGAAACATTGGCTGCCAAGTTGAGCGAGACCACTGTGGCGCTTAAAAACTGGTCTGATGCCGCGTCATTAACCGGGCTGGAATTTGGCGAGAACCTCACGGAACGTGTGACTGAACTCATCGATCAGATCCGCGAGGTCTCACAACCATTGGCCAACGCCAGGAAAGACGCCGCCGACGCCATCGGCAGTCGGGTCAACGAGTTGTCGGATTCTCTGACGCTGCTGACCGGCCCTGCAGGCAACCGGGAACTGGCCTTGAATATATCAGGACGCATCACCGAACTCACCCAGCTTATCGATGACACGATGACTGTATCCACCAAGGGGGGCGCTAAGAAATAACCGCCCTGTTTCTGGCCTCGTGGCCGAACCCTTTTCAACAGGCCCAGAAATGGGTCGAAAATATCTAAATGTGATCTGTGAAGCCCCCTAACCGGGGCTTCGCTTTAGTGTAAGTGTTGGGGAAGATATGAACGGACATCACCGGGTCCTAGTAACTGGAATGGGGATCATAAGCCCCCTTGGCTTGGACGTTGCAACAACCTGGGACGGCATCGTCAACGGCCGCTCAGGAGTGAATTTCATCACCGCCTTCGACTCGGAGGGTTTCGACACCCACTTCGCAGCCGAGGTCAAAGGTTTCGACCCTGAGGAATATCTAGACCGCAAGGAAGCCCGCCGGATGGATCGGTTCGCCCAGTTCGCAGCCGTGGCCGCCCAACAGGCTTGCCGCCAAGCCAGACTGGAACGGGGCAGTGTCGATCCCTACCGCGTCGGGGTGATCATCGGCAGCGGCATCGGCGGAATCAGCACTCTCTCCGCTCAACACGAGATACTCATCGAGCGCGGCCCCAAGCGTGTCAGTCCCTTCCTGATTCCTATGATGCTGGGCGACATGGCATCGGCACAGGTCTCGATGGTTACCGGCTCCATGGGTGCCAACTACTGCGCGGTCTCGTCCTGCTCAAGTGGTGCCGACGCCCTGGGTCAGGCATGGGCCATGATTCGCCGAGGCCAGGAAGACATAGTATTAGCCGGCGGCAGTGAAGCGCCGGTCGTCCCCGTGGCGGTCGCCGGTTTCAATGCCCTAAGAGCCCTCTCCCGGTTCAATGAAGACCCCAGCAAAGCCAGCCGGCCCTTCGATGTCACCCGAGACGGTTTCGTCATGGGCGAGGGAGCGGCCGTTCTGGTGCTAGAGAGTGAAGAGAGTGCCATCCGGCGAGGCGCCACGGTTTTGGCGGAGATCAAAGGCTATGCCGCCACCTCTGACGCCCACCATCTGACCGAGCCGATGGCCACCGGCGAAAGCGCCGCCCAGGCGATGGCCAAAGCATTGGAAGAAGCGGGTGTCGATACCTCGGAGGTCGACTATGTCAACACTCACGGCACGTCCACACCGCTCAACGACCGCCATGAGACCATGGCCATAAAGGTTGCTCTAGGCGAGGATGCCTACCGCGTGCCGCTTAGTTCCACCAAGTCCATGACCGGCCATTTGCTGGGCTCCGGCGGCGCATTAGAAGCCTGTTTCTGCGTCTTGGCCATGGAGAACAATATCATCCCGCCCACCATCAATCTGAACGAGCCGGACCCCGATTGCGACCTGGATTACACTCCAAACAAAGCCCGGTCTCAAGAACTCAACGTCACGCTGAGCAACTCTTTCGGCTTTGGCGGCCATAATTCAGTGTTGGTCCTGGGCAAACCCGGCTCGGACCGCTAGTCGTGACCATCGGAGGCGGGGTACATCCTTGGTCTCTGCCCACCACGCTTCACACTGCCGCCCTCTCGGGACACGTGCCACCGGCCATCGCGCAGATTCTAGTAAAGCGGGGAATAGAAACACCCCAAGCGCTGGACCTCTTGTTGGATCCGCCCCACAAGCTGCCCTACGACCCTCTGCGCATCTCAGGCATGGACACTGCCCTCAAACGCCTGTATGCCGCGGTCAACAACCAGGAACGGGTGGGCATCTTCGGTGACTTCGATGTTGATGGCATCACCGGGACCGCTATCATCTCCGAGGGTTTAACCGCGCTCGGTGTGCCGGTCTCGCCGTACCTCCCCCACCGCGTCGACGAGGGCCACGGGTTGTCCAACGCAGCCATCGACACGCTGGCGGAACAAGGCGTCACCTTGATCGTGACTGTGGATACCGGAATCACGTCGTTTGACGAGGTTGACTACGCCAAGTCCCAGGGCGTCGATGTGATCATCACCGACCACCACCTTCCCCATGACGGTGTTCCCAACGCAGTAACCGCCCTGAACCCCAAGGTACCCGGCGGTGACTACCCATTCTTCGAACTGTGCGGGGCCGGCATCGGGTTCAAGCTGGTCCAGGGATTGTTCGAGTTTTATGGCCAGCCGTGGGACCCAGGCCTGCTGGAGCTGGCGGCACTGGGGACCATCGCCGACTTGGTGCCCCTGCTGGACGAGAACCGGTACCTGGTCCGGGAGGGACTCCGGGAGTTGGCCAACACACACCGGCCCGGACTCCGCGCCCTCTATAGTTCGGCTAGGGTGGACCCGGACGAGATCACCGCCGAGACCGTGTCGTTCCAGATCGCTCCCAGGCTGAACTCAGCGGGGCGCATGGGTGACCCCATGGACAGCTTCCGGCTCCTGACCACCACCGATCCCGATGAGGCAGGGGTCCTGACCCACAAGCTGGAATCACTGAACATGGAACGGCGGGCAGTCTCAGAAGAGGCCTACGCTATCGCCGACAAACTGGTGGAGGACTTGGGAGAACTACCATCCGTGCTGGTGATCTCCGATGAAAGGTTCCTACGGGGCGTGGCCGGCCTGATCGCGGGACGCCTGGTCGATCGGTATCGCCGCCCAGCCATAGTGATCGCGGTGGAAGGCAACTACAGTGTTGCCAGCGGACGCAGCATCCCAGAGTTCAACATTGTGGCGGCCATCGAGTCCTGTGAAGACCTTCTCGTGCGGTTTGGCGGCCATTCCCAAGCTGCGGGCCTCACTATCCCAACAGTGGACATCCCTCAGCTTAAATCGCGTCTGGAGGCCTACAGCGCCCGGTCACTTGAAAACCAGGACCTGGTCCGAAAGCTGGAGATAGACGCGATCATCACCTTGGATGAATTGGACGCGGGGACGATCAAGTGGATCAACGATCTTGAACCTTACGGACAGGGCAATCCAAGGCCGGTGTTCGCCAGTATGGGCGTCAAGGTGCTGGAAACTTTCCACATGGGCCGGGAACACCAGCATCTGAGGCTGAGGGTTGAGATGGATGGAGCCCAGTTCACGGCACTGGCCTTCAATCAAGCTGACAAATGGCGGCCCAACACCGAATTCGTCGACCTGGCCTTCACGGTCATGAACGACTCGTTCCGAGGCAAAGGGGCCATCGCCCTAAGGCTTCTGGACTTCAAAGCGTCAGAAGGATAGCCATAGTCCTTTCTGCGACCCTATTTCCGGCCGTCCCACCTTTTTTCTGTCACCCTAAGCGAAGTAAGGGGTCTCTTTCCTATCGGCCAACGTGTTAGTCCATTGGCAACGAGATTTCTCGGTTGACGCATCGAAATGACAGTAAACGTGTCTGAAAGAATCAGGCCCGGTTTGTCGTTGGCCTCACCAACTGTGCCTTCCAGACTAGCAGCGGCACCGTGAAGATCACCACGATGATCGCAACTACCTGGGCTTCGTTCAGCGCTCCGAAGTACTCGTTGAATTCCTCTCTTAGGAAGCTGAGGAAGAACCGCCCGATGGAATACGTGGCCAGATACAGAGTGAAGAACATCCCATTGGGGCGCAACCGGTCACGCAGCGGCCAGATGGCAGCCAGCAGTACCAGGTCGAAGATCAACTCATAGCCGACGGCCGGGTGGGTTGGCGGCCTGAATATTCCGGGGCTGTTACTGTGGGTGTAAATGATTCCCCAAGGTAGATCGGTCGCCGTGGAGAAGTGCTCTCCGTTGATGAGGTCGCCGATACGGCCGATGGCTTGGGCCAGCAGCAATGCCGGTGCCGTAATGTCGGCCAAGCGCCCGATGCCCGGCAGGTTGGCTTTATTGGCCTCACCCATGAACGGGAACACCGTTCGCCACAGCGACAAGAACCATTCCGAGTTCCGAATCATGATGTACAGCGCGCCGCCGATGAACCCGCCAATGATGGCGCCGTAGATCGCGATGCCTCCTGACCAGACCGAGAAAACGCTGATCAAGTCGTCTTTGTAGACCTCGTCCCAAAAGTCGATGACATGGAGGAACCTGGCGCCAATCACTCCGCCGATGATGGCCCATACGGCCACGGAGTAGATGGAATCCACGTTCATCCCTTCCCTGCCACCCCATCGGGCCACCAGCCAGACCGCAACGGCAACGGCCACAAAGGTCAAAACGCCGTGCCAAGATAGGATCAAACTCCCGCCGTCGATCAAGTTGGGATTGATCCCGATTGATATGCTGCCCAGTATGCCCATTGATTGAACCTTTGCCGTATCGGAGTAGAAGGGCCGGTTAAGTCTTGCCTAGGAACTTGATGGCAACGATCCCACACCGCATCTTTCCGGCGGGACCATGCTAATAAGGTAAACCCCGGCACTGTATGGTTGCAATAGTTCTGCTATCCGCTGGTGTTCCTCTTCACTAGACGGCAGCGTGAACAGGGCCGGTCCAGCACCGCAGAGGTGCATCGTAGGCCCGCCCTGGCCGGCGATCTTGCTGCACATCTCCAACAACAACGGATATTCCCGGAATGCCACCTCTGAAAAGGCATTGAACACCAGACCACTCACAGATTCTCTTACGAACTGGCCCGAAGTTAGGATTCGTATCATCTGGCGGGTCACGCCGCCATCGCTGAATTGACCCATCGTCAGTTTGGAATACATGGCCGCCGTCTTGTTGGGGATGGCCAGGTCGGGAAATACCAGAGTGACCGCCAGTGGCGGAAGGGGCGATAAGCTGGTGATCTGCTCACCCCGTCCCTGGGCCAGTGCGGTGCCGCCCCAGAGAAAGAAAGAAACGTCGGAGCCCAGCCCCGCAGCTATCCCGGCCAACTCCTCTACGGATAATCCAAGGCCCCAGAGGACGTTCAGCCCCAACAACGCGGCAGCGGCGTCGCTGCTGCCACCCCCAAGCCCCATGGCTACAGGGATGTATTTCTCGATGGTGATCTTGGCTGCCGGTTCGATACCGCCTGCCTTGGCCAACTCGACGGCCGCGTTCCAAACCAGATTCTGTTCTCCAGCCAACTCCGGGTACTCACATTTGACTTTCAGGTCCGCGCTGGGTTCGAAATGAAGTAGGTCGGCCAAGCCGATGGTCTGCATGATGGTTGTGACCTGGTGAAACCCGTCGTCACGGCGGCCCAAGACTTCAATGGTCAAGTTCAATTTGGCGTAGGCCGGGACTTCCACCCTCTAGCCTTCCTTTGCCACGGCGAGAGGGGACTTGGCCCAAACCTGGTAGACGCTGGCCCATTCGCTGATGTCCAGGGTTTGGGGCCTGCGGGTGGCGTCAATGCCAGCCTCTTTCAGGATCAATCCGCCTTCGGAATTCTCGATGCGCAGCCCTTGGCTGAGGGAGTTGCGGAGCTGCTTCCGGGGGGCGCAGAAACCAGCTCGGACCACGGTGAAGAAGTCTTCCTCACTGGCAACATCGGCGGCGGGAGCCGGCAATGTATCCAAGCGCACCACGGCTGAAGTCACCTTGGGCGGAGGCCGGAAGGACTTGGGCGGCACGGAGCAAACCACCTTGGCCTTGGCATAAAACTGGGTCGCCACCGACAAGATACCCATGTTGCCTGGCTGGGCAACCATGTTCTTGGCCACCTCTTGCTGCACCATGACCACCAGCAACTCAGGTTTTGGGTCCGATTCCAACAGGCGGCGAATTATGGGGTTGGCGGCATAGTAGGGGAGGTTGGCGACCACTTTGTAGGAGGTGTCCGGGGCAATTACCTCAGCGAGATCGGCCACCCGGGCGTCCGCCTCCACGCAGGTCAGGTTGGCCGGGTGATCCAGGCGTGCCGGCAGGGCGGCGGCGAGTTCTCCGTCCAACTCTATGGCCACCACGCGCTTTACCCGATCGACAAGTCTCTTAGTTAGGACTCCGCGGCCGGGGCCAACTTCGACTATCAGGTCATGGGGCGAAAGATCGACAGCGGCCAAAATTCGGCCGGCGATGCGGCTGTCGGCCAGGAAATGTTGGCCCAGCGATTTTCTCGTGCTGGTACGGCCACCTACCGGGGAATTACCTGCTGGGCGCTCAAAAGAAGTCACAATTGGGGGCTCACCTGAGTTAGGCAAAGTGGCTTTGGGTAAGGAAAATCTGAGGAAATAAACAAGACCGCACACCTCCCGTTGTCATGGACCATCGGACATGTCATGAATAATGACTCAGGCCAGGCGCTCCCGCGGCGCACGCAGGTTCCTGTTTACCGTTGCTTCCTTCCGGACCTGGCGGGGTTCACAAGTCTACGTCGCGCGGGACCCAACCCTCTATATCACTGCCCACAATATGGGACCTCTGGACTCGCCGAGGGGAGGAATTCGACTCCGCTAGAGCGGATTGCGGATATAGGGCACCGCTGGCTCCCCGTCTAGTACGGCCTCATTAACATGGTAGGATTGGAAGCGTGGGCGAGTCAAGGGGTGCACCTCCAAATCGTTCCCAAGACCCATTGCTTGAGCCGGTGTTAAAATTAGGCATCCCGGACTTTTCTTCCCTTTAATCATGCAGATACGCAAAGCAGTCATACCCGCCGCAGGCCTGGGAACCCGGTTCTTGCCGGTTACCATGTCTGTCCCCAAAGAGCTTCTGCCCATCGTCGACCGTCCACTGTTGCAGTACGTCATCGAGGAGGCGGCCGAGGCTGGAGTGGAAGAGGTCATCATTGTCACGTCTCCCGGCAAGGAGTCCATCAGCGACTACTTCCAGCCTCACCCAGCCTTGGAGCAACGCTTGGCCGTTAGCGGAGAAGACGAGTTATTGGCGAAGGTGGCGGAGGCCGGCAATCTGGCTAAGGTCAGCTTTGTTCTACAGCACGAAGCCCTAGGTCTCGGCCACGCGGTACTGATGGCCAAAAATGCGGTAGGTGACGAGCCATTCGTAGTTATCCTGCCCGACGACATCATCGTCCATTCTCCGGGCGTTATCAGCCAGATGGTGCAGGTCTCCAAGGATATGAACGCCGGCGTGATTGCGGTGGAGGTAGTGCCCTGGGAAGTGGTGCACAATTATGGGGTTGTGGATGCCGCTCCGGTAGCGAACCGGGTGCATAAGATTCAGGGGCTGGTCGAGAAGCCGCCGAGGGACGAGGCTCCTTCCAACCTCACCATCGTTGGCCGCTACATCTTGCCGCCGCAGATTTTCGATTGCCTGGAAAAAACCCAACCGGGGGCCAAGGGGGAAATTCAGCTCACCGACGGCCTACTGACCCTGCTCCAAGACCATGAATTGTTCGCCTTCGAATTCCTCGGCAACCGGTACGATGGAGGCACCCCCATGGGGCTCCTTCGGGCTTCATTGGCCTTCGCGCTGGACCGGAAAGACACTTCTGAAGAGGCGCTCTCGCTACTGCGTGAGTTTCAAGATAGAACCAACAATTAGGCGTGATCCCATTGGTTAGATAAGGAGGAACCCCTTGGCCACCGGCAAACAGGAGCAGTTGGAATTGATTCGGAGTGTCAAAAACGACCTATTAGCGGTACTGGTGGGGATGGATTATTGCCTGGACTGGAAACAAGACCCTTCCGAATGGTCGGCGCGGGAACTCGTGTACCACGTCTTGGACACGCCCTCCGGTGGCGCTCACAACCTGGTCAGCGGGATTATCGCCGGCGAGGTCAAAGAGTACGAGATCTGGAGCGACCGGACCAACATGACCCCGGAGCGCACCGAATACGGCATCGATCAGGTCAATGCCGACATCGAGTCTTTCTTCACAAGCTTGGACGCCTCAATAACTGGGGTTTCCGATGGGGACCTGGAGGAGAAGAAGGTCATGATGCACCAGAGGACCCGGAGTGTGGACGAAGAGCGCACGCTGAAGGCCATACTCCACCGAACGTTGAGCGGGCACATGCGGGACCATCTGGCCCAACTGCAGTTATTGCGGGAGGCATTGGCCATCTAAGGCCATTGCCCGGCGTGACGGCTCGGTGAGGTGCCGGTCCTCTAGTTTCCGCCGACTTCCAGGATGGTCAAGAACGCTTCCTGTGGAATCTCAACCGAGCCCACCATCTTGCGGCGTTTCTTGCCTTCTTTCTGCTTCTCCAGCAACTTACGCTTCCGGGTGATATCGCCACCGTAGCACTTGGCCAGCACGTCTTTGCGCATGGCGCGGATGGTCTCCCGGGCGATGATGCGGCTGCCGATGGACGCCTGGATGGGCACTTCAAACATCTGGCGGGGTATCGTCGAGCGCAATTTATCGACTATCTTGCGACCTTGGATCACCGCGGCTTCTCGGTGCAAGATCATGGACAGCGCTTCCACCGAAAAGTGGTTCACCAATATTTCTACCTTGACCAGCGGCGCAGCCTGGTAGCCGGAAAAGCTGTAGTCCAACGAGGCGTATCCCTGGGTTTTCGACTTTAGTTGGTTGTAGAAATCGGCCAGCAGTTCCACCAAGGGAATGGTGTATTCCATCACCACTCGCGACTCGTCTTCGGGTTCGTCTTTGCCGTCCCGCCGTGTGCCGCCCCCCTGCATGTATTCCATGCGCTTGAACTCTGACCGGCGCGAGTGCATCAGTTCCATCAGCACGCCCACATGGCGATTGGGCGCCACGATGGTCAAGTCCAGCATCGGCTCCAATATCTCCGAAAAATCATTGGGCGAAGGTAATTTGGCCGGACTGTCCACAATGATCGTCTCGCCGTTGGTCAAAACCACCTGATAGGCAACACTGGGGGCGGTGACAATGAGGTCCAAGTCGTATTCCCTTTCCAAACGCTCTTGGATGATCTCCAAGTGCATTAGGCCCAGGAACCCGCAACGGAACCCAAACCCAAGCGCGGTGCTGCTCTCCGGTTCCATCTCCAGCGACGCATCGTTAAGCTGCAATTTCTCTAGGGCGTTGCGGAGGTTGTTGTATTCCTCGCCGTCGGCCGGGTACAGCCCGGCAAATACCATGGACTTGAGGGGGAAATAGCCGGGTAGCGGTTCGACAGCAGCGGAACGGTCCACCGTCAAGGTGTCGCCGACCGTGCAGTCTCTAACTTCTTTGAATCCCGTGGCGACGTAGCCAACCTGGCCCGTTCCCAGGGATTCAGTTGGTTTGGGGCCCGGCGCAAACACTCCAACCTCGACGATCTCCGCAATCTTCCCCGATGACATGACTTTTATCTTGTCGTCCTTGGTGATGGTCCCGTCTTTGACACGTACGTGGGCGATGATGCCCTTAAACGAGTTATATTCCGAGTCGAAGACCAGGCCGCGCGGAGAAGCGTTGACATCGCCTTTGGGTGCAGGCACCCGGTCTACCACCGCGTCCAATATCTCTTTGGCTCCGGTGCCCTCTTTGGCCGAGACGTAGAGAATCTCGTCAGCCTTAAATCCGAAGGCCTGTTCAATCTCGCCAGCGACCCGCTTCGGTTCTGCTTGAGGCAGGTCTACTTTGTTCAGCACCGGGATCAGTTCCAGGTCGTACTCCATTGCCAGCAGAGTGTTGGCGATGGTCTGGGCCTCGATGCCCTGGCTAGCGTCAACGACCAGCAGCGCGCCCTCACAGGCGGCCAAGGCGCGGGAGACCTCGTAGCTGAAATCAACGTGGCCTGGAGTGTCGATGAGGTTGAACTGATAGGTCTTACCATCCGGGGCGATGTGCGACATTGTCACGGCCTTCCCCTTGATGGTGATGCCCCGTTCCCTCTCCAGGTCCATGCTATCCAGGAATTGGGCCTGCATATCGCCGGCACGAACAGTGTCAGTGATTTCCAAGAAGCGGTCGGCCAGGGTGGATTTCCCGTGGTCGATGTGGGCGATGATACAGAAATTTCTAATCAGGCTCGGTTCCATAGTAATCCAATGGTATCACGGGCGATTTTCGCCTACAACGGAGAATCGGCGCGGCAAAGAGCGAACAACGCCTTGTTGGGACACAAAGAAGAGAGGGATTGTCTTGAGACAGCCCCTCTTTAGAATCTTATTTGCGGACCGGTCCGGTACCTAGAAGCTGCCGTACCCGGTAGCCAAGAGACACGCTGCATGGTGGTCCGTTTCCACTTCTCGCAATTCGGGCATATAAGCGGGGCAACTGTCGTTGGCAACGGGACAGCGGGGGTGAAACACACAGCCGCTGGGCGGGTTCAGGGGACTGGGCACCTCTCCGGTGAGCAGGACTCTTTCCCGCTGGGAGTCCAATACGGGGTCGGGAATGGGCACCGCAGAGAGCAGGGCCTTGGTGTAGGGGTGGATCGGGTTACGGTAGATCTCGTTCCGCTCGGCCATCTCTACCAAGTGACCCAGGTACATGACGCCGACACGATCGCTGATGTGGCGGACCACAGACAGGTCATGGGCGATGAAAAGATAGGTCAGGTTGAATTGCTCTTGCAGGTCTTCCAGCAGGTTGATGATCTGTGCCTGAATCGATACGTCGAGCGCGGAAACCGGCTCGTCGGCCACGATGAAACTGGGGCTGACCGACAACGCACGGGCCACGCCGATGCGCTGACGCTGTCCGCCGCTGAACTCGTGGGGGAAGCGGTCGGCCATGTAGGGGTTAAGGCCCACATTTACGAGCAACTCGGCTACCTTCTCCCGGTACTCATCCTTTCCTCTCACCAAGCCGTGGACGACCAACGGCTCGCCGATGATGTTGCCGGCCGTCATGCGGGGGTTAAGCGAACTGTATGGATCCTGGAAGATGACCTGCATCTCGCGGCGCATGAGGCGCATGTCTTTGGTACCGAGTTCGGTCAGTTCCTGGCCATTAAATTTGACTTGGCCGGCCGTGGGTTTATAGAGTTGGAGGATGCAACGGCCGGTGGTGGTTTTTCCACAGCCGCTCTCGCCCACCAGACCCAGGGTCTCGCCGCGACTGACCGTGAAGCTGACGTCGTCCACCGCTTTCACATATCCCAAGGGCTTACGGGACAGGAACCCGGAACTCACCGGGAAGTGCATCTTGAGGTTTGTCACCTCAAGGATCACATCATCGTTCTGTGTTGCGGCGCTGGTGGCCGCAGCTTCGGGCATCGTAGTCATATCAAGTCCTATTTCCCTTGGGAGGTTTTCCTCCGGAGGGTGTTATTCCGCCTCTGCAATATTCAAGAAATCGATAGCTCCTGGGCCCAGTTCTTCCGGCCGGAAGCAGGCGGACAGATGGCCGTCGCCGATCTCGACCAATTCAGGCATGTCCGTGGCGCATTTGTCGATCGCCCAACGGCACCGTTCACGGAAAGCGCAGCCTTGGGGGAGATTAATCAAGTCGGGCGGCTGGCCTTCGATGGGATCAAGTTTGGCCCGTCGTGGAAGATCCAATCGGGGTACTGACCGGAGCAAGCCCACGGTATATGGATGGCGCGGGTTGGCGTAGATCTCACGGGCATCTCCCCGTTCGATCACCTTCCCGGCGTACATGATATTGACTCGGTCTGCATAGCGGGCAACCACGCCCAGGTTATGGGTTATCACGATCAATGCCACGCCGAACTCAGTGGTCAACGATTTCATCAGGTCTAGGATCTGGGCCTGAATTGTCACGTCCAAAGCCGTCGTCGGCTCGTCGGCGATGATCAACCTAGGGTTGCAGCTCAGGGCCATGGCAATCATCACGCGCTGGCGCATGCCGCCACTGAACTGATGGGGATACTGCTTGATGCGGCTTTCAGGGTCAGGGATACCCACGCGAGTCAGCAGGTTCACACTCTCGCGTTGAGATTCAATTTTCGACATGCCCATGTGCAGTTGGAGGGTCTCGGTGAGTTGCCGTTCCACCGTCAGCACGGGGTTCAACGAAGTCATGGGCTCTTGGAAGACCATGGCGATCTTGGCGCCGCGGACCTCCCGCATGTCCTCCATACTTATCTGGAGGATGTCTTCGCCGTCCAACAGGATCTCTCCGTTGACGATCTTGCCAGGAGGATCAGGGATCAGGCGCATAACAGAAAGTGCGCTCACGCTCTTTCCACAACCGCTCTCTCCAACCAATCCCAGGGTCTCACCTTCATTGAGGTCGTAGGAGACGCCGTCAACGGCTTTTACGACACCATCCAAGGTGAAGAAATGGGTCTTTAGGTCTTTAACCTCTAGCAGTGTAGCCAATCGGTCTCCTCTGGTTCGGCGTACTCCCATAAATAGGTGACAGGGTCGATTACGGTTACCAGTTTATTGGTGGGGAAGCCGGGACTCGAACCCGGACGCCTTTCAGCACATGATCCTAAATCATGCTCGTCTACCAGTTCCGACACTTCCCCGACGTTCGGGGCTAGGCTCACCCCACAGTGCATTTCCGAATACAGCTTATTCACTTTGTCAACGATTATTGAAGCCGTGTAATTATAGCCACCGGGTTACAGCCTGTCCACACTGATTCCGTGGACCCAGAGCCACGATCAATGTCTCTGATAATCCGACTCAAACGCCGGGGGCGGCGTTTATTCAACCAACCGCCGCCACAGCATACCGCCAAAGGTGCCCAAAACCGCGAATATGGCGAACGCGAACGCCAAAATTCCGAATAGCGAACCGCCGTTATCGCCCTCTTCACCCTTTGGGCCTGTGAGGCCTTGGGAGCCGGTTGGGCCGGCCACTCCAGCAGGTCCAGCGGCGCCTGCTGAGCCCGGAGGGCCGCCTACTCCCGGCGGGCCTGAAGGTCCCTGCACCCCTTGCGGTCCTTGCGAGCCGCTTGGGCCAGGGTCCCCCTGTTCCCCTGCGACGAGCACAGGAGTTGGAATGGGGGCCGCGGTTGCAGCGGGCGTAGGTGTGGGTGTCCCAAGGGCTGGGGTCGCGTTTAGGTTGAGTTCGGTAACTTCGCCCTGGATCCAAAAGGCGGTCTCGGACGCCACAAAGCCGCCGATGGTGAAGGTTACTGTCTTGCCTGTGAAGCTTTCTCCGTCCGGCTCAACCAAGAGCACCGGATAGCTGCCGTCCGAAACCGACTTGGCCGCTATCTGGCGGCCGTCCACAAGTGCGGCCACCACCGTGCCATCCGCCGCTGGGCTGCCACTGATAGTGGCAGACCCCAAAAATACATGCGGTATCACCTTTTGCGCCGACGCAGCAGAGGGCAATGACAAAAGAATCGCCATGATCACGACCGCAATCAGGAATATAGATCTGGGGAGTTCCCTCAATCTGTACCTCAAACTTTGGCACACTTTGCTTGCGACGGTCAGGCACAAACAGCTTGGCTATCAGGTCAGCACAGGCCACCAGAGGCATCATTATAACTAAAACCGAAAAGCCCTCGCCGTGAAAGCAAGGGCCGAGTTATGCCTAAATATGGTAGTCCTGTCTCACGGCAAGCCTTTAATTGCTGAGGGGGTTTCCTGAAAGAAGCACGATATCGTGGCTTACAAGATGGTCCATCTCTGAGGGTAACTCGGTAAGCAGATTGTCCGAAAGATACAACCTTTCCAGGCTCGTCATATTGCCCATCGTCTCCGGAACTCGGATCAGACGGTTGTTTGAGACAAAAAGGTCGATCAGTTCAACTAGGTCGCCGATCTCCAGAGGCAGCGTCGCCAGTTGATTGTCATTCAGGTGCAGTTCATTCAGGGCGATCAGTTTGCCGATCTCCTGCGGAAGCGACGTCAATTTGTTGAACGCCAGGTCCACGAACACCAGGTCCGTCAATTCGCAGATCTCCAGGGGCAGGTCTGTTAGCAGATTGCTCCGCAGGCTTAGCTGGATCAAGTGGGTCAGGTGTTGGAGTCCTGCTGGCAGGTCCGCAAGTCGGTTGCCTTCCAGGTACAACCAGATGAGGTTGGTCAGATTCCCAATCTGCGTGGGCAGTCCGGTCAGTTGATTATTCTCGACGTACAGCCCGGTGAGACCAGTCAAGTCACCGATCTCCGGCGGCAATGTCGTCAGCCCGTTGCCACCAAGGTACAGCCAGTTCAGGCTAGTTAGGCCGGCGATCTCCGGGGGCACAGCAGTTAGTTTATTCTCCCGCAGGTAAAGCACGGTAAGGCTGGTCAGATTCCCGATCTCCGGGGGCAGCTCTATTAGCTCGTTCTTATCCAGATGCAGTTCGGCCAGGTCGGTGAGTTTTCCTATCTCCGGGGGCAACGTTTCCAGATTGTTACCTTGCAGATAAAAATCAGTCAGGTTTTCCAAGCGGCCTATCTCGGGAGGCAGTTCGGTCAGGCCATTATCTGGGAGGTACAGCCAGGTCAGGCCGATCAGAGCGCCGATCTCAGGCGGTAGCAGTTTCAGGTGATTATTGCTTGCATTCAGCCGGGTCAGTTGAGTGAAGCAGACGATCTCGGCCGGCAATTCCGTCAGTTGGTTCACTTGTACGAACAGACCCTTAAGGTTGACGAGATTTCCGATCTCGGGAGGCAGCGCCGTCAACTGGTTGTTCCGAACGTTCAGCCGGGTCAGACCGGTCAGTTTGCCGATCTCCGACGGCAATTCCGTGAGTTGATTGCCGGATAGATCAAGTTCGACCAACCCCGTGAGACTGCCGATCTCCGGCGGCAACGACTCGAGTTCTTCTCTTGAGAGGTCCAGGGTATCGGACCCATCGGTGCGTGCCTTTTCTATTATTGCGGAGAGTTGTGTTTGGTTCATTCTGCGATCCTAAAATCCAATAGCCACCAACCTTTTAACCTCTGGCAAGGCGATAGATCGATATTGGAAACCCAGTCATTCAATAATTATGCGACGTATAAGTATATAAAAAGTCTGCCGAAACGCCAGTGACACTTTAGCAGGCCATTTCCCGGCTTCCCTGGCGTGCCGGACTGCACGATACCGGCCCAAAGTGTAGAATCTGTCGGTCACAGGCGTCAGGTTCCCGGCAAAGTGGACGCTCAAAACATTTGGGAGAAGGTAACTATGGCTGTAACTCCATTCAAGATCGAAGTATCCGACGCCGTCCTCAAAGACCTGAAAGACCGGCTGGACCGCGCCCGCTGGCCCGACGAGATCCCAGGTTCTGGCTGGGACTACGGCAGCAACCTAGATTACATCAAAGAACTGGTGGAGTACTGGCGCACCAAGTTCGATTGGCGGGCTCAAGAGAAGCTGATCAACTCCTTCTCACAGTTCAAGTCTGATGTCGATGGCCTGGGTGTCCATTTCATCCACGAGAAGGGCAAGGGCCCTAACCCCATGCCGCTGGTGATAACCCACGGCTGGCCCGGCACATTCTTCGAGATGCATAAGGTCATACCTATGCTCAGCGACCCGGTCAGCCACGGCGGAGACCCAGTCGACGCCTTCGACGTTGTTGCTCCGTCCATGCCGGGCTACGGGTTTTCCGACGCCGGACAGAAACGCGGGCTGGATATCTTCGCCATCGGCGACATGTGGGCCAAACTCATGTCCCAGAACCTGGGCTACAAGCGATTCGCGGCCCAGGGCGGCGACTGGGGCGCCCGGGTCACCGCCAAACTGGGACAATCCCACGGTGACAAGGTGATCGGAATTCACACCACGTCGACCACCAGCCCCACGCCTTATCTGGGCGTCGGCACCCCAGAGCTGTCAGCGGCCGAGAAAGTGATGTTGGCCCAGCGGGAACAATGGCTGGCCGATGAAGGAGGGTACTCCCACATCCAGAGCACCAAGCCCCAAACCCTGTCTTACGGACTGAACGACTCCCCGGTGGGACTGGCGGCGTGGATCGTGGAGAAATACCGCAAATGGAGCGACTGCAACGGTGACGTGGAGACCCGGTTCACCAAGGACGAACTGCTGACCACAGTGACCATCTATTGGGTCACCCAGTCGATTGGCTCTTCTACTCGGCTGTACTACGAGGCGTTCAGCAAGCCCTGGGACCTTTCGAAAGGCGAGAAGATCCAGGTGCCGGTGGGCGTGGCCGCCTTCCCCAGCGAGAATACCGTGCCCATCCGCGAATGGTCCGAGCGAGGCTACAACGTGCAGCACTGGACCGACATGCCCGCCGGCGGTCACTTCGCGGCTTTGGAAGAACCAGTGCGGTTGGTCCAGGACATTCGCGATTTCTTTAGAGGGCTACGATGACCAGTCAAACCAACGTGAAGTTCGCCAAGACCCCGGTCTTGAACATCGGATACGAGGAGCACGGCGATCCCTTGGGGTTTCCCGTCATGCTCTTGCACGGTTTTCCGTATGACATCCGGTCGTTTGACGGCGTCGTCCCTCCCTTGGTCGAGGCCGGCCACAGGGTCATCGTCCCCTACCTCCGGGGTTACGGCGCGACGACCTTTCTGGATCCGGACGCCCCGCGTATGGCCGAGCAGGCTGCCATCGGCCAGGATATTGTTGACCTTGCCGAGGCTTTGAATATCGATCGGCTGGTTCTGGCGGGGTTCGACTGGGGGCTTCGGGCCGCCTGTATAGCATCGATTTTGCATCCAGAGATGGTCGCGGGCTTCGTTGCCATAGGCGGATATTCCGTGCAAGACACCGTCAACAAAGAATCACCGGCGCCCGCCTTCAGAGAGGCCCGGATGTGGTATCAGTGGTATTTCAACACCGAGCAGGGGCGTGTTGGGCTGGAAGAGAACCGGCGGGACATCATCCGGCACCTCTGGGAGACCTGGGCGCCCACGTGGAAATACACGGACGAGGCCTTCAACCGGTCTGCGCCGTCTTTCGACAACCCCGACTTCGTGGACATAGTGGTGCACTCTTACCGGCACCGTCACATCAACGCGCCTGGCGAAGACCGCTTCATCGAAGTGGAGCGAAAACTGGCCGAAGGCCCGCCGGTCACAGTTCCATCGATCGTTCTGCGTGGCGGAGACAGTGGCCTGGGCGCGCCCTCGGAAGACCCGTCGGAGGACGAGCGCAATTTCACCAACCTGGTGGCCCGCCGCCTAGTTGCCAAGGCCGGGCACGACCTGCCGGTCCAGCGTCCCGACGCCGTCTCAACGGCCCTCTTGGAGTTGCTCTAGCCGGCTACTTACCTTCGATCACGAAATCTGCGATCTTCTCGGCGATCATGATTGTCGTGGCGTTGGTGTTGGCCCGGATGCAGTCGGGCATGATTGAAGCGTCCACCACGCGGAGGTTCTGCAGACCGTGGACCTTGCCGTACTGGTCCACCACCGCCATGGAGTCCGACGCCGGGCCCATCTTGCAGGTACAAGATATGTGGTGCGAAGTTCCCACGTTCGTGAGCAGCCAGGCGTCCAGCTTCTCGTCCGAGGATAGCTCTTCATCGGTGGGGGTTATCCGTTCGATGATGAGCGCTTGAATAGCGGGATGACTCTCAAGCTCGACGACCTTCCGGATGCCCTTCCTCAGCCGGTCTCGGTCAAACTCCTCTTGAAGATAGTTATAGTCAAGGTACGGCTGGTCGTTAGGGTCGGCTGAATTGAGTCGGAGCTCGCCCGAACCGACGGCCAGTTGTATCCCGGCGGCAAGTCCGAGGTAGTTGCCGTCGTCATCGATTTCGATCTGGATAGGCCGATGCTCGCTGGTCATCAACGTGGGACTGATGATCATGTCGCTCTTCAGATGCGACCCTTCCGAGGTGTACCGGGTGCAGACCTGGATCAGCGGGACGTCCACATCTGGCGCTTCGCCCTTGGCTGTGTAAACCGCCGTGGCCAGGGGATGGTCCCTCAGGTTTTGACCCACACCAGGTAGGTCGTGCACCACAGGTATGTTGAATTCCTTCAGGTGGTCGGCCGGGCCCACTCCGGACAGCATCAGTATCTGTGGTGATTTCATCGCGCCGCTGGTGAGCAGGATCTCATCGCCTTCGACAACGAATATTTCGTCTCCGCTATCGCATTCCACGCCAACGGCCTTGGTACCCTCGAAGATGATGCGGCGGCAAGGGGCGTTGGCCCTGATGGTCAGATTCAGCCGGTGCCGGGCCGGGTCCAAGTAGGCGATGGCCATGCTGATCCGCACGCCGTCCATGTGGTTCCGCGGCCTAGGTCCGATGCCTTCCGATTCTGGGTGGTTGGCGTCCTCGTCCTCCCGGAACCCAGCGTCCACGCAAGCCTGATAGAAGGCCTCCGAGTGGGGTTCCCAAGTGTCCCGGGGGTCTCGTTTGATCGGGATGGGGCCATCGCTGCCATGGAAGTCCCCGGCGAAGTCCCGGTCCGTCTCCATCTTGCGGAAGTAAGGTAGTACGTCGGTGAACCCCCATTCGTCATTGCCCATCTCGGCCCAGGAGTCATAATCGTCGGGGATGCCGCGATAGAACACCTGGCCGTTGACGGCGCTAGAACCGCCGGTCGCCCGGCCCCGGGGGACCTGCAACGCAGGTTGTTCCGAGGTCACACGGGCCGTGTACCCCCAGTTGTGAGGGCCGTATGCCGAGTAGTAGACATTGTTGCCATTCTTCAGGTCGTCGGGCAGACGATCGAAATCAGGGTAGTCCGGCCCGGCTTCCAGAAGCAGCACCGACCGGTTGGGATCTTCAGACAGCCTGTAGGCCAGGGCGCACCCAGCAGATCCTGCGCCCACGATAATCACGTCGTACTTCAACTTGTTACCTCCCGGTATTCCTCATTTCAGGTATATGTCCAATAATTCCTGCGCACTATAACGTAACGCGTGGTTTATTGTCGTGCACTAACCTACCTCTCGGCGATCCAACCTACCGCGCGCTCGGCTATCATCAGGACCGTCGCATGGGCGCCGCCGGACCGGGGCACCCGGGGCATGATTGAGGCGTCGACGACCCAAAGGTTCTGGACTCCCTTGACCCGGCAATTTTGGTCGACCACCGCCATGGGATCTGAATCGGGTCCCATCCTGCAAGTGCCAGAAACATGCCTGGCCGTGCCCACGCTCTTGCGCAACCAGAGGTCGAGGGCCTCTTCGCTGGCCAGGGTCTCGTCATTTGGACTGATCCGGAAATCAGCCACGTCTTTGTAGGCGGCGGATTCCAGAAGTTTCACACCCATCTGGATGCCCTCCCTCACCCGCCGGATGTCGTTGGGATGCTGGAGATACTGGTAGTTGAAGGATGGCTGCACTGCGGGGTCGGCAGACGCCAGCCTGACCTGCCCAGAGCCGTCAGGCAATCCTAGAGTGCAGGATATCCGCGCCGCCCGCTCCGGAGGGACATCTCCTGTGTCGTACTTGGTCCGCAGACCGGGCACACGTTCTTCCCGTTCGTCCACAACAGTGTTGGTCCGCAACACCATGTCATTTTGCTCACTCGATCCTTCTGAGGTGTAGTGCAGGCTGAAGTGAGCACCATCAGCGCCGGCGGACAGGGTCTTGCCGTCTTTGACCTTGTAGGAGATGTGGGCGCTGAGGTGGTTCCACAGGTTCTGCCCCACGCCGGGCGATTCGTGGACCGTATCGATCCCGTATTCTTTCAATTGATCCCCGGGGCCGATTCCCGACAGCATGAGCAGGTGGGGCGATTTGACGGCCCCGGAGCTCAACACAACCCGGTCAGCTTCGACGGTGAAAACCTCGCCACCACTTTCTGCTTCAACACCAATGGCTTTTTGGCCGTCGAACAAGACCTTCCGAACTAGAACCTTCCCACGCACGGTCAGGTTGAGGCAATGCCGCATCGGGCCCAGATAACACATGGCGGCGCTCATTCTGATGCCTTCCAAGTTGTTGGAAGGAGAGACGCCGACTCCAGCAGGATTGGGGCCGTTGGTGTCCTCTACCGCGCCGAAACCGTCTTTAAGAAGGGCATCGTAGAAGGCTTGTTGGATGTCCGGCCAGGTGCCTTCTTGTCGGCGTCTGACCGGCATCGGGCCATCAGTTCCGTGGAAATCGTCCCGGATATCAAGGTCCCGCTCCGATTTTCTGAAGAACGGCAGAACCTTGTCGTAGGACCATTCGTCGTTGCCCATGGCGGACCAAGAGTCATAGTCCTCGGGAAATCCCCGTTGCATCGCCTGGCCGTTGATGGACGATCCTCCGCCGATCACTTTGCCTTGCGCCACGTGGATCTCGCCTTGCTCCTCGGTGGTCGTCGCACGCAGTGCCCAATTGTGCTCCGAGTCCTCGCCTTCCGCGTACCGGGTGCCGCCGAACTTAATCTCATCAGGAAGACTGGCAGGGTCGGGGTAATCAGCGCCTGCTTCCAGCAAGAGGACTGAGGTATTCGCATTTTCAGCCAACCTGCTGGCCAATACTGATCCGGCGGCTCCGCCGCCTACGATAACAACGTCATATTTCATGGGTACTCCAAAATAGGCTTCGAATTACGGGGGCCATGCCTTCATCCAAGAAAAGGGACAGCAAAGACTCCCGGAGACTTGGTCCACTAGACCGGGCCGCTCTGAATATTAGCCAGCAACCTCGCCACAATCAAGAGCCGCGGCTGTTTAGGCCGGGATTTGGCGGACATCAATAGTAAAAAAAGGCCCCTCAGGGATTCCTGAGGAGCCTTTGGTGGGCTAGTGTAGGCGTTCGCTAACCGGAGCCAGGCAGCGGGTTGAATTCCTCGGTGCCCAAGTTGTAGTAATGGACTTTTCCGGAACTGACGTTGGTGGCAATCAAACTGAAATGCTCGAACTCCACGTCATTGTGGACGTACATTTTCACGTCCCGCCATTCTTCCGGCGCCAACGTTTGTCTGAACCGCTTGAGCCGTTCCAGAGTAGTTTCCATTCGCCCACTCCTCAATATCCCTATCAAGCAACAACATAAAGGGTTGAGACATCGATAAAAGTGCCGTTCGTCCTGAGATTTCCGGGCCGAACGGGCTGGCTGCTCAACTTCTGGGCCCAAGGCGAAGAGTTTCTTAAGCGTCTTCCACTGCTCTGATCTTCATCGACCTCGTGATCTTTCTCCTGGCCGCCGTACCCGCCCGTTTCTTCGCCCTTCTATCGATCCTAGCCGCCCGCTTTTCCGGATCCCGGTGAGTCGTTTCTTTCGGCATCGTGTTCTCCTTGATTGTCCTTACTCGGGGGTTGGTTCCGCGGATCGGGGATTAAACCGCGTCAAGATCACTTGGTTAAACAAACGGCCTCTACAGGTTGTGTAGAGGCCGATCTTGCGCTTGAAAGTTGGTGACCCGCCTCGGGGTCGAACCGAAAACCTACTGATTAAGAGTCAGCCGTTTTTTCCGTAGGCGCACACAGCAGCCTACCACAAACACGAATTTGAGACTAAAGGCTCAAACCTTACCTAGCGGACAAAATAAATTGAGGCCTTTTTGGAGCCAGAAAGACTGAAACCTATCACCTAACAAAACCACAGCATTGTGAGTTTGTGTGAGACCGCCGGCGACGGGCCGGCCATATTGAGAACTTTGTTCACCATCTACCTGACGATACCTACTTTAATCGCACCCATTTCGAGCGCGCCGCCTCAATGTCACGGAGCCGTGAACCCAATCTCCTTATGGGTGCCGTCGCACAGAGGCGAGTACTCCATACCTAAACATTTAGTGGACGACATACGAGTGATTCATTTTCCTACCGACCCAGAGAATTAGTATTGTTTGGGCTAATCTAACACCAATTCCTAACTCACGGAGAAGAAAATCAATATACTCCCACAATCAGCAGTTACGTTCATGGTAAATGAATAATCCTAAGTAGCAGAGGCAAATGGGTAGAAGCAGGTGATGTTCGAAGGTCAGTCAGTTGTATATTCCTTCAACCGCGGACCGGCTTAGAGCTACTGGGCTAGATCTAATTCATCTCCTGCTCCGGATTCCCAGATAACATTAGTTACAAAGGTGCCATTGACCTTTATTCTTAAGACAGTACCAGTGAAATCATCCCCGTGTTGAAGCACCAATAAAGTGTAAGAACCCGGCTTTCCTGCCACCGATGGAATTGTTGAGGTCCCTACCGGATCTGAATATCCCAACACCCACGCAGTTACCTCTGTCCCTTCTGGGGCAAGTTCCCCACCAATCGTAACTGTCCCGACAAATACGTGAGGTGGATTCTCATTTACGACTGCTGGCAAAGGCAATTTAGGTATAGCTAGAGTTGGTACTGGTGTTGGTACTGGAGTTGGTACTGGAGTTGGTACTGGAGTCGGTGTCGGGACGGCAGTGGGTACCGTCGTTGGAATCGGTGTGGGTACCACGGTAGCCACTGCCGTAGGAACAGTTGTAGGTACTATTGTGGGCGCCAAGGTAACTGTCGGTACTGGTGTTGGTACCGGTGTGAAGTCTGGAATTTGCGCAGTGGTAGAATTGCCCAAAGTTGGCGCGTTCGATTCCTCAGAACTACGTATGAAAAACCAATACACTAGAATCAAGAGCACTACGATTACAATCGTCATGACTCCAATTAATAATATTGGACCGTTTTGATTATTACGCCGTTCGGGTACTCTAGTAAGTCTCATAACTCCAACTTAAGGGAATGAATGTCAGTTGTTCTTCGCTACAAGTTTGGAAGTTGAGCCGCCACGCGATTTGTTTGATTCCATAGTTGGTTTCTGGCGTCTTGTTGATCTTCTTTCGCGGCAATAGCATCAACAGCGGATCGATAAAAGAACTCTACTTTATCCATGGCTGCCCCTTTACCGAGGTTAGACATTATCACCGTGATACTAACAGTTTCTGACGTCCGTCCGGGATAAGTTCCTTTTCTGCGGCCTGCCCCCGGGACTTGTTCGGCGAGGTTTGAGTCCATCATCTCGATAATTTCCTGAGTAGTCTCTTCACACGGTGCTGAAAACAGCCCAAGCACGTATTGTGCATCATAGCTCGTGCTGCTTTCTTCTTGATGTTCACAGTCTATTGAAAGGTCGGCCAAAGTACGGTTTAGAACATTCTTCGCGCGTTCCATTTGGGCTTTTGAGTCCGAAAAATGATCAGCGGTATCGGATTTTTGGTAGAACTTGTTAAAAAACCCAGGTTGTTGCTTCGTCGGTATCGAACCCTGGCCAACGCCTATAGCGGATGGCCCATGAAGCATGGTGATTACATCGTTGGCGTCTAGAACCTCCCCTACAAAACGCTGATCGTTCTCTTCACCCACACACAGGATATCCATAAATGACTGCGCGATCCTTGTGTTAATCTCACCGTAATTAGTGGAAGTAGTGTCATTTGATCTCACAAATTTTTGGTTATCCATTAGGAACACTGCATCAGCCAAGCTATTTTCAAGAACGCGTTTTAGACAGGTGCCGGTGTTCATCATCGTATCCGGATCGTCATATTGATAAGCAAACGGAAGGACGACCATAGCATATACAGGCTTATTGAAATTCTGTTTAAGCTCATCAACAATGACGCCAATCGAACCCGACCCCGTTCCGCCGGCGGCTGTTGCTATTACTAATATTGCATCAGCGGTGGAGACATCACCAGAATCCCGGATGGTTGAAATTATTTTCTTCGAATCTTTTCTAGCCTGTTCTGCCCCGTTGGCATTGATCTTACCGGCGCCTCTTCCGCGAAATTCGTCAGAGTTACCCATTAGGATGGTGTGGTCTGAGGTTTGAGGAATGTGCTTTAATCCGTATAAGTCCCCGGCACCTAGATTGATAGCAAATACACCTGTACTAATTGGATCTTCATCGGATCCAGTAAAAATTCGTATCCCCCGATTCTTCCAAACCCACTCACCCATTGATACGAACTCATCGGCGATATTCGAACCGCCTTGGCCTGCTCCAACTACAATGAGTTTCATATGGTTTCCTTCCTAGTTCCTCTACGAATAATCTAGGTATCGTTGTGGATAAGCTTTGTTACAAAGGGGAAACAATCTTATGCACAAAGCTGATTAACCACTCGATACCCTTAAGGAGTATATGGAATATTTAGGCCAATAGTAATAATTATCAGGCTCATTTTTACTAAATTTAAAATTTTATAAAATTACTTACAAGGCAGATATCCACTAAGGCGATGTGTCAACTGTGGTTGACTCGTTACCGGACAATAGAAAAGAGCCACCGCCATCGTGAAACGGTGAACCTTCAGCCATAGGTATCCGAGGCCCGGCGATAGGCCATACCAAAACCTACCGCCGGTTAATCGGCCCGGGACTGAGCCAAAGAATTCCCCCCAATCACGGGCCTTAATTCGTACGGCTCTTTTTATTCAGGCGGGCCAGGGCCAAGTTCTTCTTCT
>DCWQ01000063.1 GCA_002328185.1 Dehalococcoidia bacterium UBA2158 | reverse complement strand
GGATTGCGTTTGCCGTGCTCTTTGACAGAGATGGCTGACCGGCGATCGGAGTTCCCCTCACGTAGGACCGGGTTGACCGCGCTACCCAACACCTTGCCATAACGCTGAAACAGTTGGCGTTGCGCATCGTTGGCAGGGTCATCGGGATAATCGGGAATGTCGTATCCCTTTTCCTGCAACTCTTGGATCGCTGCCTTCAATTGGGGAATGGAGGCGCTGATATTCGGGAGCTTAATGATGTTCGCTGACGGCTCCAGGCAGAGGTGACCAGACATGGCCAGATAATCCGGGACCTTTTGTTCATCGGTCAGTTTGTCTGGGAAATTGGCGATGATGCGGCCGGTCAGGGAAATATCCCAAGTTTCGAGTTCAATACCGGACCCCTTGGTAAACGCCTGGAGGATCGGCAGCAACGAGTGGGTCGCCAGCGCCGGCGCCTCATCGATCTTGGTGTAGATAATCCGGGACGATTCTGGCATGTTCTTCCCCTTAGTAGATAAGTTTCACGGGCCGCTACCAGTTGCCATGGCAAGTTTAACCATAGTCCCGGCCTGATGAATCAACACCGATTATATGTTAGGTGAATTGCCATGCCTAGTCCCGCATCAAAGCCCTGCGGGAAACTGGTACCATTGGTGGAATTTCACCTTGGCGATTCGAGCCTGAAGAAAGGACACGATTGTAGAACATTTTGGGAAATCCAAAGATCCGGCTGGGAATGCTGGCGTTATGGGTGCTGCTCGTAGTCATCTATGGCCTGATCTCATTCCTGATCGCCCAGGGCGTCACCAAGGCCGACCGCGACCCCCAGGAAGAGCACCCATCAGATTACAACCTCGTGTTTGAAGATGTTGAGTTTGCCTCCCGCCGCGGGGATATCGCGCTGAGCGGCTGGTATCTGCCGGGGGAGGATTCGAGCCCTCACTTGATATTCGCCCACGGCATAGGAAGCGTGCGTTCCGGGGACAATGCCGTGGAGTTGGCGACCCGCATGGTCGATTTGGGTTACAACGTGCTGCTTTTTGACCTGCGGGGACACGGCTCGTCCGAGGGGGACAAAGTCTCGGGCGGTTTTTTTGAGCGGTGGGACGTATTGGGCGCCCTCGACTACCTTGTCGAACGAGGCGTCGACCCAAGTCGCATGGGGTTGATGGGGTTTTCCATGGGGGCGGCGACGCTAATAATGGCGGCGGCTGAAGAGCCCCTGATCACCGCCGTGGTCGCGGACAGCCCATTTGCCGATGCGTCGGACCTCATCGCCCGCGAATCGGCCCGGAAGACGCCCTTCCCCGAGTGGATGATGCCCATATTCATCCCGACAACTAAGCTGATGGCCAGGACGATCTACGGGATAAATATCGGTTCACTGGTCCCAGAGAAGTCAGTCGCAGAACTCGGCTACCCCATCTTCGTGATACACGGACTAGCCGACGACCGTATACCATGGGAGCATGGCCAGCGGGTCGCAGCCGCGGCTGAGGAGGGCAGTTCCCTATGGCTGTTGCCGGGTGTGGACCACATGGACGCCTTCTTGACCCATCCTGACGAATACGTGGAGCGCGTGAACGACTACTTCGAGTCCCGGCTCAGGTAGGCTCAGAGCTTCTGGTAAATCTGGACCCGGTGGCGGTAGCAGTCGGCGACGAAGACCTTGCCAGCAGCGTCGATATGGACTGAGACCGGACGGTAGAACCGCTGTTTTATCTCGATGTTCTGGGTCGCCAGTTCCAGCTTTTGCTCGATGTCCGGGTTGGCGTCCAGGAATGTTCGGCCCCATTTGGACATGCCGCTGTGGCCGATGAGCACATCTTTGAAGCTGCCTGCCTGGTCGAATACTTGAACGCGGTCGTTCAACCAATCGCAGACGTAGATGTCGCCGTCGTTATCCACGGCGATCCCGTTGGGACGGTTGAACTGGCCTTCGCCGTCGCCAGAACTGCCGAAAGACATCATGAACTTTCCATCGGCATCGAACTTCTGCACCCGGTCGTTGCGCCAGTCGGCGATGTAGACATCTCCGGCGTCGTCGATGGCTATTCCCCAAGGCATGTTTAGCTGACCGTCCCCGGCGCCCAGGCCTCCCCATTGGGAGACGAAATCGCCTTCGGTAGTCAGGATTTGTACGCGGTGATTCAACGCGTCTACGACGTAGAGGTTTCCGCCTGGCCCGAACGCCATACCAGATGGCCGGTCGAACTGTGAGGGTCCGCTCCCTGGTTCTCCGAATCTCCGGACGAAGCTGTTATCGGCGTCGAAAACGCTGATTTGGTTGGAGCTTTCGTCAGCCAGGTATAGCTCGCCTTGGGGGCTGAAAGCGATGCTCGTAACCCAGATGAATTGGCCCGGCTCTTCGCCCCACTCACCGAAATGTTCCAGGAAATCGCCTTCCTTGGTGCAGCGGGTGATTCGCACCGCCTCGGGCTGCTTGGGGCTGGCTCGGTTGGCGACATAGAGTTCGTCGACCGGCCCAGTGATAACGGACACCGGCCCACTGAAACCAGGGCCGGCCGCGGACAACAGTCCAATCACATCGTGATAGCGGTACAACCGCTTTTGGGAAAGGGGCTGTTCGATCTTGGTTGTCATGGCTAGGCGAACTGGTATTCGCGGCTGGAGCCGATCATTTTCATGGTGTGGAGCACGGTGTTTTCCGTCGCCTGACGGTCTTCTGGGCTTCCGGCCACGAGTCCGCTGCGCTTCTCCAGCATCGACCGGACCTCTCTGGCGAGGTGGGTTTTATTCTTTTCATGCAGCCGCACGTGTCCCAGCAGTTCCAGGCAGCCGTCGATGACCGATACCGGGTCCAATTCTGATGTGCCGTCCAGTAGGGTGTCGACCATGGCCTTGACTCCTGGTTGCTGGACGTCGCTAATTTGGTCGGCCACGAAATTGACGCGTTCAACTAGGCTTCCGCTGTCGATCCACTCCTCGCCGGTGTGCCAGCCCTCCACTGACGGCGGGTTGAGCAGGTCCTGGCCCATGTAGCGGCACCCCAGGGCCACGTCGTAGATGCCCCGCTTGGGGAACTTGAAATCGCCCAGCAGGTGGAGG
This sequence comes from Dehalococcoidia bacterium UBA2158, assembly GCA_002328185.1. Lineage (GTDB taxonomy): Bacteria > Chloroflexota > Dehalococcoidia > Lucifugimonadales > UBA3495 > UBA9611. The sequence continues at coordinate 1,068 of DCWQ01000063.1, read as the reverse complement.
GTGCCCACGACTACCTCGGCCGGGCTTTTCACCTTGGCGAAGCGGGCCCGGTCCGACTTGAAGAAGTCCGAGTTGAACAGGACTTTAAGCATGGAGCGAATGTCGTAGTTCGACCGGAAGTATTCTTCTTCCAATATCTTGATAGCTTCCGGGTCGCCCGGCGGCGTGTGCTGCCAGGCGGGTACTTGGGGCTCGTCGGCCACAAAGAAGTTGTAGAGGTGCCGTGAGATGAACCGGGCGGCGGCGGGTTGCCGCACGACGATGTCGATGATGTCTTCGCCGTTGAAATTGCCGGTCTCGCCCATGAAGGTCTTGTCGTCCTCGTCATGGTCTTCAGGCAGGTACCGGAAGAGCCAGGGCGTCTTGCCGAAGGGGATGGACGCCACATTGTCGTCGTCGATGGTCCAGCCGGTGAAGGCGCGGGCGGCGCTTTGGACATCCTCTTCGGTGTAATTCTCCTGGTCATCCATACCCACACCCAGAGAGAACAACTCCAGCAGTTCCCGGCCCCAGTTCTCGTTGGGAGCGTCCTTGTGGTTGAAGTTGTTGTCCAGCCAGAAGATCATGGCCGGGTCCTTGGCCAGACCCAGCAGCAAATCCCGGAAATTACCCAGTCCCTGCTTCCGGAACAGGTCGATCTGGTTGAGCATGGTTTTTTCGTGCAAGACCTTGGCCAGGCCGGTGGCGAACACCTGATGCCAGAACAGGGCGATCTTCTCTTGCAGGGGACGGCCGCCGGCGTAGGCGTTCATCCTGTACACCGACTCGGTGAGCGCGCCTTCTATGTTGCGGCTTTCCTTCCAGTCGATGTAGTACCGCTCCAACACGTCCTCTTCGATGGCCGGTTGCCGCTCGGGATGGAGCAGCTCGTCCACCGTGGCCTCATAGCCAAGTTCGGAATAGCGGTCCAGCTCTTGGAATGTAGCCCCGAAACCGGCGCGGCGTAAGAGGTGCGCCAGCAGGGGTTTGTCAGTCCCTGGCATGGTCTAAGTCTCCTTTGCGATTACGATCACTTTCAACCTATGTTCTGCATTTCATTCCGCTCATCCTGAGCCTGTCGAAGGGCCC
>DCWQ01000046.1 GCA_002328185.1 Dehalococcoidia bacterium UBA2158 | reverse complement strand
GTCTATCTGCAGCTCTAAGACCTGTCCTAGGGAGGAGTAGAACCCTCTGCCACCGGTCCTTTTAGACAGCCGCTTTACCAAGGCTTTGACCAAGGGAGCTAGATGGTTCGTTAGGAAATTCTCTTGGGCCTCTCGGCAGACGGCCACTTTGTCGGGTCCATGACCATGAAACTGGGCGTAGGCTTCTTTAAATGTCAATAGATGCATGAATTCCAACTCGACGCCGATATGGTCCAGACGGTCCTTGAGTTCTGGACCGGGCTTCACGCCAAAAGCAGCGTAGAAGCCCTTCAGGTCGGCCAAGGAACCCGACTTCTGAAAGATCTCGGAATTAGCGTATTCCTCTTCATAAAGAGAGCACTCACTGGACATGGAGTGCCCAAAAACCGTGACGTATTCATGCACTAACACTGCCTCATCAATCTCTGCCAGACTGGCGGCCAACTCGCTAACGGCCTCGGCCAGTTCCGGCGAACCCATCTCCGAGGCCGCCAGTTGGACCTGACTGGCTTTATCGATCAGGACCTCTAGGGTTCCTGGCGCCGGATATAGAAAGGCCGACGAGACAAGCTCGTAGATTACGCTTCGGTTCAGGGCTTCTTGAGAATCTACTGGCATCTGTTTTTGTCCTTTCCTACTCTGAATTAAAGATGCGGCCTTAGATGGAATTGGGATGCTTCTCCGGCCGGTGATGCATGGGCTCTTGCACGCCGACCCGGACGATCTCTTTGCCATCTTTTCCGTACCCGATGGCCGTGTCGTCAAACATCTCCCACGTTTTCCCGTCTCTGGTGCTTTCGAAGACTTTGGGCCCTTGGATAATCTCGTAGTTAAAGATGATCTGCTGGGTCGCCCGGAATAACTGCAGTACAGCCAAGAGCTCGCGGTCTGGAGACGAGTATCGTTCGATCGCCTCATCCACTCCCGGTCCAAACATCTGGCGAAGGTAAGGGCGGGGGACCCAGCGAGGCGGGATGTAGTAGCCATTGGGCTCTGTGCCCAGTTGTGGGTAGAGAGGCAACGCCACTTTTGCCACGTGCACTAGGTAATAGAGAGGATTGCTCCGATCCTCGGCCCAGGTGCCGTCAGAGTTCATCTTGACCAGGCCTTGCATGCGAATCTTGCCGGGGCAGGCAGCCATGCACCGTGGTTCCAATGGTTGTCCGGGGAACAGAGGGTCGTTGCCCTCAACCCGGGGGTAACACCCAACGCATTTCTCCGTGACGCGGGTCGTCGGACGGTACAAGGCCTTCTTATAGGGGCAGGCCATGACGCACTTCCGGTAGCCGCGGCACCGCTCCTGGTCAACCAGGACTATGCCATCTTCCTGCCTCTTGTAGATTGCCTGCCGCGGGCAAGCCGCGAGGCATGCGGCATAATTACAATGGTTGCAGACCCGCTGCAGGTAGAAGAACCATGTGTCATGCTCCGGGAGTGTCGTCGGCGCCAGCGAGGTATCTCCCGCTTCGCTGGTGGCGCCGGTCGCGGTGTCTTCATACATGTTGGGTGTGGCCCATTCGTCATCGGCCGGTTCGTAACCCAAAGCGATCTCGCTCTGGGGACTATCCACCTCAGCCCCTTCGAAGATCGTCAGCCCATCGTAGGTCCCGTACGGGGCTTCCGGACCTCCGGATCCAGACGTGCTCCATCGTGGTTCAATCTCCGCTTTTTTGTGGGCTTCGTCCAACAGAGAAAGGATTTTTATGTCCCAGAACCGTGGGTAGCCGCCATAAGGCTTGGTTTCAACGTTGTTCCACCACATGTACTCCTGGCCCTTTGAGAACGTCCAGGTGCTTTTACATGCATACGTGCATGTTTGGCAGGCTATTCAACGGTTAATGTTAAAGACGAACGCCCATTGTCTCTCGGGGTAAACGCCCTCATAGGGATAGGACATTTCGCGGCCGAGCTGCCAGTTATGGACATTGGGCATGTGGGACTTCTCCTTGAGTTTGTTTTTCGGGCTGACCTGCCATCCGGCCTTCGAAGCGGCCATCGGTCCAACCCTGACGCCATTGAGTGACTAGCTGTTGGACCCGGTGCTTCACATGGTCCTCGCCTTTCAGTCGCAATATCTGGTGGGTTGCCCCGTAGTAAGGCGAACGGAACAAGGAAATTATTTGCTGGAACCCCCAGCCCATCAGCAGGTATTCGTGGACTAGGCAGTCCAACTGCTCGTCGGCGTCGCCTCCGGGTATCGAAACGCCCACCAACTCCTCAGGGTCTTCTGGGTCGAAATCTTTAACCACTCTGTGCTCTCCTTTTATCTAGGCGCCGGCGTTAGGTATGCCGCCCCCTTCTAGTGCTACCTTCACTCGGTCTTAATCAGGCCTCCGGAAAGGTATCTCTTCGTTATGTCATTCTCTTTGGATGGGGTATGCCCGGTGGTGGCCGGGACCCAGATACCCTCTCCTTCCGGCCCACCTGCCTCAGCTAAGGTGAGGCGCACCAAAGTCTCTTTGGGGACGGTATTTATGGCGTGGTTGTCGCCCTCTCCACCAAACAGAAAGGCCATCTCCACTTTTTTCTTGTGGAACAGGGTGTCGGTCTGGTGCATAGGCATGGCCCAGTCCCGGGTGATGCTCTGGTGGGAGCCGTACCGGAGATTGGATTGGTATCCGGTGTCCCCCGAAAGAGCTCTGCCGTCGGCACGGGTCTCGTGAGCTAGAACGCTTTTCTCCGTGGCCATGAAAGGCGAGTGCTTGATCATGATGATCTGGTATGGGTACGCCGGGTTGTACTTGACTCGCAGCATCAGCCGGGCAACCTTGTACAGGGGATCATCAGGGGTAGCGTTCTTGAACGGCCGATCAGCGGGATCGGCGTCCACGTACACGTAATCACCGTCCTCGAAGCCCATGTCCATTGCCGCCTTGGGGTTGATGTGCATCTGGTGCTCACCCGTGCCCGGGGAGCGTTTGTCCTTGCGGTAGGGGTCTCCAAAGTTGGAGTCCCACATCATGTGCCAGGTCTCCACGCTCCATTGTGAGTGAGCCTTGTGGCGTGTTTTTGGGGTGAGGGCGTAAAACTTGAAGCCGTCCCGCCAAAGCGGGTTCACCGTGTTTTTGGCCTCAATCCAGGACATCTTGTTGTTGGCGATGGTGCGGATGTCCCCGTCCAAGGATTCCCTCTGCAGCATCTCCGGAGTAATGCCGAAGTTGTCCGGCCGGATATAGGGATTGGTGGACACGATGACGTTGGGCAAGTACGGAGTCGCCTCCGGCCCCTCCCGGTGGACTATGAAGTTTTCCCCGTACTGGATGGCTTCGGGTATGTCGCAGTAAGCATTCAGGCGGCCGGTGTCCGTGTAGAACGGCTGGCTGTCCTGGACCTGCTCCCAGAAGGCGATGCGTGGGTAGGTCCTGAAAAGCAGCAATGCGACGCCAGGCTCTCCGTACTTCCCAGCCATTATGTCGTCAAGCTGGTAACCCTTAGTCGTGGTCGAGCCGTCCAACAACCGTTGGATGTACACGCTGTTATTCCCCTCTAGAGTGAACTTCCAGTAGTCGGCGTACCGTTGGTCGCCCATGATCTCGCCCAGCCGTTTGGCGACGCCCGAGATGATCGCCACGTCGTCTTTAGTGTCGAAGAGAGGGTCAATCCCGTCTCCGCCCCAAACCTGGAGGAAGGGGTTGGAGCAGGAAGCCGTGATCTCCAGGCTCTGGAACTCCATCCACGAATTTGCCGGCAGGGTGATGTCAGAATATTCGGACGTGGCGGTCATTTCGATATCCTGATTGATTATGGTGTCGACCTTGGGATTGACGTGTTTGATCAACCCATAGGCCCACTTGGCGTTGTTGATCAGATTGACGTTGGTGAACCACAGGAACTTGGTGGGCGTGGGCATATGTGTTTGGCCCGTGAAGCTCTTCCGTCCCTCACTTGGCGTGTCCACGATGAGAGCTTGGTCCCCGTGGTCCCAGTAGGCCGGCTCCTCACCTTTGGTGTGGCTGGCCACTTTGATATCTTTGCCTGACACGTTGGGGTCCAGGTTAGGGTTGAACGGGTCTTCGGCGATCCACCCCTTGAATCCCGGTCCAGCCCAGTCCGCCGCTTGGAACAGGGCCGCTTTATAGTTCCCCGCCCAGGTGTAACAACCGGCCCCGGGCTTGCCGATATTCCCGGTCAGCATGAGGGGAAGATAGGTCGCCCGGTTATGTAAAGTGGCGTGGAACCAATGATTGATTCCCTCGCCGATGTGGATGGCCACCGGTTTGATGGTGGAGATGTCCCGGGCCAGTTGTTCGATCAATTCTTTAGGTGCGCCGCATATCTCGGAAGTGGTCTCCAGGTCGTAGTCCAGGAGATTGACCTTGTACATCTCCCAGAGGGTCATGGCCTCCACACTGGAACCGTCGGCCAGTTGCACTGTGCCCGCCCATTCCAACTGAGGGTCGATACTCTTTTCCACGATCCGTTCGCCAACGTCGTCCCTGGTGATCGCCTTGAACTCGCCGCTGTTGGCATCCCTGACGACGTAGTCGCCGAGCTCAGCATACTGGTCTTCCTTGAGACCCTGGGTCGTGAAACTGGGCCCATCTTTGGACAGCCCCGGTTCGTAACCGGGAAATACTTCGTCGGCTTTGAGCCGCTTGAGGTTGTCCGTTCTGACCAACAACGGCATGTCGGTGAACTGTTTGACGAAGGCCCCATCATGCCAGCCGTTGTCCATGATGATCTTGGAAACCGCCAAGAAGATCGATGTGTCGGACAATCCCGGCCTGATGGAGATCCAGGTGTCGGCTTTGGTCGCAGGAGGGCTGTATTCTGGAGATATGACCACGATCTTGCCCTTCCGTTCCATCATCTCAATGAACCAATGGGAGTCGGGCATCTTGTTTTCTACCAGGTTCTTGCCGACCTGAATGTGGAGCTTGGTGTTGCGAAGGTCGTTGAAATCGCAGTCGGCCGCCTGCAACCCGTGCACGAATGGTTGGCCCGGCGCCTGGTCGCCATGCCAGGTGTAGTTGGACCAATTGCGCCCCCCGAGAGACTCCTCTTGGCTGACGCCACGGACCTGGGTATCCAGGATGGCCAGCATGTTGGAAAAACGGTACATGCCGTACTTTCCGATCACCCCCAACAAGCCCATGCCGCCCCTGAGTTTCATGGTGCGCGTGCCCGCACCGGAGGTCTCATCGATCATCTCCGGTTGGTAACCGTCGACCTCCAGACGTCTCCTACCGGCAGCTCCGCTGTAGGTCTCCGCGGTCGATTTGGCAGCCTTGGCAACATAGTCGAATACCTCGTCCCATGATGCGCGGACAAAGGTGTCGGTACCCCTTGAGTCGAACTTGAATGTGCCCCTGAGCGAAGGGTCGTCTGAAAGAGAAGGAAACCCGGCGTCGGCCCACGCCTTCCAGCCCTTGCGGATCAGTGGGTACTTAAGCCGGTATGGGCCGTAAACGCGCCGGTGCATGGTGGTGCCTTTGCTGCAACCTCTGGGATTCCAAGAGGTGGTGGCCTGGTTGCCGTAGATGTCAGTGATATTTCCTGAGTCGTAGTTCTGCTCCGACCGGAGAACGACTCCGTTCTTAACGAATGCCCTCAAGCGGCACTCGTGGGTATCGTTGGGAGAGCAGACCCAGGTGAAGCTGCTGTCATAATCGTATTGGTCCCGGTAAACGTCTTCCCAATCGCGGTTGGGGTAACTTTCTAGTGGGTTGCCTTCTTGAGCGAGCGGCACAAGTGATCGGGAGGCCAAAGCCGGTGATTTTCCATTCGTCCAACCAGCGGCCAGTCCCGCGCCCAATCCAACCGCTGCTCCGCCTGAAACCTTCAGAAAATCTCGGCGCGAGATACTCTGTCCGCCATCCTCTGGTTTTTTCGCCATCGCTTTAGGCTCCTGTTTTTAGAGTTCCTTCGTCTGCGAATGATCCCACCTAGATTCAAGCTGTCGTCGATGTCGATCGACCCACAGCCTTGGCTGTATGGCCTGTCTATCTAGGCAACACTTTGTGATAATGTTCACAGACCATCCAGTGCCATTTGGCATGGGCCGAAGGTGCCTATCGACCTCAAGTGAAACGCCAACCGGCCTGAATTTTGGGAAGAGCGACCGCAATAAAAAGGCAGCCTTCACGAGAAACAATTCTCAGAGGCTGCCTTTTGGGTCGCTCGGCAAGCAAGCGCCTGGGTTGTCAAAATCCGACGCCCTACTTGGCAGAGAGAACGTAAGGTTTTCTTGCCTATTTCGTGCCTTGACACCAGTGTCAAGTTGGTCAACTCATTGTCGAGCTTTACATGCAGGGGGTCAGAGGTTAGAGTCCTCTACGGCCGGCAATACAGGCATGAATCAAGCGCAGAAGCCGCCATTTCTGGCGGCTTCTTTTTTGGCACAGATCCAATCCGAACCCCTGTCTTTCAGGTCATTCGGATTTAAGCAAATGTCCATTGGCGGGCTGTCTCTTGAGAGCGCCGTTAAAGTCTGAGAGGGCGGAGAAACCGGCGCCATAGATGCGATAAGCAACACGGTCTTCAACCCTGCCGGCGATAGGGTTTCCTAATCCTTGATGGGTTCGTGCTCTTTGAGGAAGCGCCGTGCGTGGATCACAGTCTCATCGATGTGCGGCTGGGTGTCTTTCCAAGGGAAAATCGTAAGCTCGGCATTGGGAGCGAGGTCGGCGACCTCCATCGCGGCCGCGTACGGATGGGCGGGTATGTCGTCTGGCGCGATCAACAGTGGCGTCTGCAGCGCACGCACGAAATCGCGTGAACTGGTGAAAACGAAGTCCGCGCGATCGGTGTACATGCTGGTAAGAAAATCATGTACCAGGTCCATCGTGACTTCATGGCGCTTCTCGCAAAGCGGCGGTCCCCAACCCTTGATGTTATTTTGGTAGAAAAGGTCCGGGTGCTCCGCATCGAAGCCGCTTGGCTGCATCAGTGCGGCAGCAACGATGCGCTCCGAGGCCAGCCTAAGCAGGTTGTGGATCATCGGACCTCCGATGCAAAAACCCATCACCAAGAACTCGCTGATGCCGAGGTGGTCCATCAGCCCAAGATGGTCATCTGAATAGGCGTCCCATGGGCGTTCGACCTCAAGCGGGCCGCTGGACTGGCCTGTAACAGCATTCCGCAGGTCGGCAGAGATACAGCGAAAGTCGTTTTTGTACGCTTCCATGGGATTGAATGGCACCGATGTATCTAACGCTGAGATAGTGGCATTAAGTCCTCCACCAGGAATGATCATCAGCGGGAATCCGGATCCAGTCTCTTCATAGTGGATTCGTACGGGTCCTCTTTCATAGAACGGCAAATCTATTTTCCTCCATTGTTAGTCGCAAGTGTGGGCCGCAAGTGTGGGTCGCAAGAAGAACTCGACATCGTGAGCCTGTGGCCTCTGAATTATCATGGCCAATCCACTTCGAGCCGTCAACGTAACTGTTTCAGTTGGAAAGAATCATCTGCAACAGGGCCATGCGGATGACAGGGCGAAGTCTGGGTCGTCTTCAGCCACCACGAAATGGCTGACCAAAGTGACCACGTCACGCTTGATGCCCTCGTCGTGAAGGACCTTGTGCAAGACCTGCTGAAGCATGGCGCCGATCTGTCCCTGAGTCATACCCACACAGATGTTCAGAGACTGATGGCGAATCTCCGGCACGGATTTTCCTGTTGAATCAGGAGATTGCCAAACTGAGCGCCGTTTCCGTGGGTGATCACGACCCGGTTTCCGGAGCGGATCAGCGCGGTCAGTCGCCGGCAGGCCAATTCCATGTTGAGCATCTGCTGCTCAACATCGCCAGTATCATCCTCGGAGAGTATGGCGTTGCCGCCGAGCGCGATGGCGATCGTTTTTGTGGGATCAGGCATTGATTTGGCGAAGAGGCATCAGACCTTCTATCTCCATTCGGTCGCGCCCCCCGGCTGCCTGCAGGACCGGTTCCGGCGGGAACTCAACCGGATAGCCCAAACACAGGTACGCCACCGGAATCACGTGGTGCGGTATGCCGAATATCTGCCGCAATTGGGGTTGCTTCAAGATACTGACCCAGCCGACCCCAACCCCCTCAGACCTGGCCGCCAACCATAGGTTCTGCACGGCGCAGCAGGTCGAATATAGGTCCGTCTCCTGGATCGAATTCCGCCCCAAGACCACATCGGCCCCGGTCGTCTACTTGTATGGTAACGATTCCCGCAAAGCTTGGATTTAGCTCCCATATCCAGGCCGTTAAGCCGCAATCAATCAGCGTTCGCTGATGGGCCCGAAACATTCGTTCTCAGCACGATACGGTGAGCGTTATATGAATATCGTCAGAATCCAAGCCATATCTGATTTGGTAATTTGGCGCAGAATCGAAGCGCAAGTCCGCCCTAGTCATAAAAGACCGGGCCGTTGCGCTAATCTACACGATTATTGTAATGCTGTCGCCGTTAACTGGGCGTAGGATTGGGGTATAGTTTCGTTGTAAAACCGTATGTAAATGGAGACACAGTTGATCGAGGCTGGCAAAGGCTGGCAAGGCGTTCATAGAACCGAAAGCATGTTATTCAGTGATGAAACGCATAGTGCGAGCCCGGACGCCGGTTTCGGCTGGGTCGCCCTTTGCAATGCGATGCCGGTAACGCGATGACAAAAACCCGATGATTGAATTGGATGATTGTTCTGTCTACGAGAGGCTAGACCCGTCCGGTTTGCACCGGCGGCTTCAGGGCTTGCCCTCCCAGTGCCGACAGGCCTGGCAAGCCGCCAAAAAAACCGAGGTGCCCAGCCATTGGCGGCAGTGCACTGAAGTGATCGTGGCGGGTATGGGTGGCTCCGCCATCGCTGGCAACCTGGTTTCCGATCTGGCCGGACCGTCTTCAAGTATGCCTATAAGAATGGTCCGGGATTTTCGTATACCCGGCATCCTCATTGGAAACAAGCTCGGGGGCAATACGCCCAGGCCACTTGTCGTTGTGTGCAGTTTCTCCGGTGAGACAGAAGAAACCCTTGCCATGTTCGATCAGGCCCGGTCGGCTGGTGTAGCCATGGCCGCCATCACCGGCGGCGGCACATTGGCCGAGCGGGCGGCTGAAGCAGGGATTCCCGTGATGACCGTGGACGCCCCGGGAGAACCTAGGAGCGCCGTGGGATACAACCTGATTCTGCTAGCTTCTTTGTTGGACCGTGCCGGAGTGATAAGCGTCTCCGAGATCGAAGTGGATGAAGCAGTCGCATCCGCAGAATCGATGGTGTCCCAGGTCGCCATCGAAGTGCCTACGAAAGACAACCAGGCCAAGTTGCTGGCGAAAGAGTTGGTTGGCCGGTTGGTCTTGGTCTACGGCGGCGGCGCCCTCTCTGGGATGGCCCTCAGGTGGAAGTCGCAGATCAATGAGAACGGCAAGTCGTGGGCTTTTGCGGAGTTGCTGCCGGAGCTCCTCCACAATTCGGTGGAGAGTTTCCCAAGCGGCCCGGAGATTCGGCAGCTGACCACGGCCCTTCTGCTGAGACCGCATCAAACAACTCCCGAGCTTGGCCGTAGATATGACGTGCTGGGCGGGACCCTGGACCGCTTCGGCATCGAGAACCGCATGTTCACTGGGGTTGCCGGCGGTCCCCTGGCCCAATCGCTGTCTATGCTCGTCCTGGGCGATCACGTAAGTTATTACATGGGACTGCTGAACGGAATCAAGCCGTCTGAGACCCCCAACATAGAT
>DCWQ01000042.1:14756-15937 GCA_002328185.1 Dehalococcoidia bacterium UBA2158 | reverse complement strand
TGCCACCTAATTTTCATATCACTAGCACTTATAGAGAAGCCATGAAACGCTTCTTGGTTACATGGGTTGCCTTGGTCGTGGGAGTGATGGTTGGCTGTTCGCCTGAGCCGACCCTCAACATAGACGCAACTGCGGACCGAAAAACTCTCCGGGCCCTTCCTCATATTAATATACCGAAGTATATGGATGGAGTGTGGCTTTGTACTGATGCAAGCGCTCCGCTTGTAAACGACTTGAGCACAGAACGCCTAGAAGGCTACCGTTGTTCGGTAACAGTCGAGTACACGGATGAATTTGCTATTGTTAAAAGCAATGGAATTCCGAACCATGATTATGAATCTGGTCTTGGCTGTTGTGCCCGAGAGGTTGATTACGAATGGAGGATTCCATTGAAACCGGAACTAGCTGCGTTTGCAACTTATGCGCCTGAAAGAGGCCCAATCGCTATATCGGTTAACGGAGTCCCATTTTTTGGACCGGAGGAAGGACCTGGAGGAGATGCCGTAGCACTGCACTTTGAATACTTTGTGGAGGATAGACAGCCTATAGTCATTGGTCTTTGTGGTGCTCACTCTGCTGGCACTCAATTTCATTACCATTTCGATGGTAACTGTGTGCATTGGCACCCAGAGGAAGAAAAGAAGGAATGGAAAGATTGGGATGTGGATTCCCTTATAAAAAGCAAACCATCTCCAATCATAGGATTTTCATTTGATGGATATCCGATATACGGCCCTTATGGTAATGATTCAAATAATACCTTGAAAGAAATGATTTCCAGCTATCGTCTAAGAGATGGGCAAAATGGATACGGTGGGATAGATGATTGGGAATATGTGCAAGGACTAGGTGACTTAGACGAGTGTAACGGCATAACTTCTGAAGTTACTGGATTAGATGAACCCATCTATCATTACCATGCTTCTAAAACCAGTGGGTCAGGAGAGATTGGATTTCCGTATTTCATCCTTTGTTATAGAGGAATCCCGGAGACTAGTAATATAAATCAAGGCGAGCAAGGATCTGGCCCCGGTCCTCGAGCTCCAGGTACCGGTATGCGAGTTGGTGTAGGGGGCGGGAACAGTCCTCCAATACCTCCAGGTGGAAAACCAGAGTGTCTACCTCCTAATCCACCGCCCGATAGAGACGATTATCCTCCAGATTGGTCAAATTTAACTCCT
>DCWQ01000042.1:8969-14356 GCA_002328185.1 Dehalococcoidia bacterium UBA2158 | reverse complement strand
ACTCGTCAAAATGTGCACGTGATGCGCACGGACGTTTCACCACCTGGCAACACGTAGCACCAGCTAGTTGGTAGTTTTAGCCTCAAAACCGGCACGTCGAAACACGTGGCACCACTTCATACCAGACGTGGCAACGTGCTTCAAATCCGTTATGCCTCGTGACGAGCGGGGTAGGTGGGTTCGACTCCCTCGCACTCCCGCCAGACATATTCAGGCATGAAATCGACCGATTTCCGCCGATAACAAAACCCCCAACTGTAATGGTCGGGGGTTTTGTTTTGGATCAAGCGGTCCCAATTTATTGGCGTTAGACGGACCGCACAGAGAGGAACAAGCTGTTACCGGGGAATCTTGGGTCCATTTTCATGCCGTGTTCGGGCAGGTCCTGAATGTGATGCTGGGGCATTCGTTATCAATGAATCGTCTCCTCGGTTAACGAGATCCTTTTCAGCTATTGGCACCAGGGGATCATCGTTCTGCGATTAGTTTTTTGTTACGGAGGGAATCGAATAATTGAACTAATTCCCTAAGCATCGAGGAGACCAACACGACCTTCTCTATGCGATCTCGACATCCACTGGAACAATTCCGTCAAAGTTTTTACCCAGGTAATTCCACTCGATTTGCGGCTGCACTCTACCTTCGTCATCGGTCGCCCGGGCCATAATTTCGTAATGACCCGGTTCGGTGGCATACCAGAGATAGGACCAGCGGACCCAAAGCCATCGCTCGATCGGTTCTTCTAGGTGAGCATCGAACCAGTTCTTGCCCCCGTCGGCACTGACCTCGACTCTGGTGATATTCCCGTGGCCGCTCCAGGCCAGGCCCGCGATCAAGTGTTCGCCCTGAGGCATTGGCGGGTCCCCGTCCCTGGGCTCCGTGATAAGAGATTTCACCCCCATAGCAGTTATCATTTCTTTGTCTGGCTCACCCGGGTCTTCGGCCAGATAAAAATATTGATCCTGGTAATAGAGCGCTGGCTTACGATCCATCACATCTAGTTTCTGGAGCCATTTGACAGACCAATTGCCAGACCAGCCTGGTGTCACCAGCCGCACTGGCCCACCATGGATGTGCCGGATGAATTCTCCGTTCAGGGCCCAGGCCAGCAGCGTATCCGGGTCCAACGCCTTCCCTAAAGGCAGGCATTTTTCAAAATTGATCTCTCCTTCAGGTACTAACTGAGCACCTGCAGTTGCGAACTCGGCGGGTCTCCCGCGGTCGAATCCCTGGGCCAGTACTCCGTATGAGCCGGGTTTTACTCCTAACTTCTCCAGCACCGTTGCCAACGGTACGCCGGTCCACTCACCCGAACTCAGTAGGCCGTTGTGGTCGTTCTCGGGAACATGTCTGGTGGGCTTCCCTTCTTCACTGGGATGGACATAGCAGCCGTAAGTCTGACCATCGCTCCTCAAGTACTCAAAAAAGTCCTGCTCGCTGCCAGAGCATTCGTGGACGCATCGAACTGTTTTTGCGGGAAGCTTACGCAGGTCGTCGAGGGTGAATGTTTGTGGCTTTTCTACTTGGCCACCGATTTCCATTTTCCAATCGTCGGGATGAATCGGGTCTGGCGCATCCAGCTGGACCACCACGTAACGGAGGTCAGTAGGGGTGATTAACCCAGGCAAATCAGCCACAGGGGTGCGTTGGCTGATCACTCTCCCTTCGGCATCATTCAAGGTGTAGGGAGTTGGTCTCTTCCGGTCAGCCCAACCCATAACAAACTCGCCTTCAATTTCTCGTCGAGCAGCCATATGGTTTCTCCTGTTGAAGCGTTTAACCGCAGCGAAAACAGCGGAACGTGGTTTAGCGGGGTTGCTAGACCGGTGTTCTACCCGTCGAACGTACCAACACCTGAAACATGTCTAGCACCAAGTTCCACCCGGGATCGGGGGTGCGAACCTTCGAAGTTTCAAATGGTATTTGGTGGTATTTGAATCAGCCTGCTAGGTAACATCGCCAAGCCTACTCCATGGTATGGAGGCCTGGATGGCTCCGGAGTTGCAGGTCTCTGCTTAAGCAACGTACAAAAAGAAGCATTTGCCTGGTTTCTATCTTTTGAACTTGGGCATCACTTCTTTGCCAAACACCTCTAATTGCTCGAGGATGACACATTCAGGTGTGCCGATAACGGAGCCCACGTTGATCTGCTCCAATCCGGGATAGCGCGTTTCGAGATCATGAATTTTTTCAGCGATCATTTCTGGGGGGCCGCAGAGCCACGATCCGGCTTTCACGCCGTCCTCTAATGTTGGTAGACCTGCTGCTCTTGCCTTAGAAGATCCCTGCGCCACCGCCGAAATCTGGTCTTCAGACAAACCCCGGACAAACCCTAGCGGGGCGAACATTTTCATGTTTTCTTCGAAATAGCGTCTCGCCTGGTTCACGGCCTTATCTTCAGTATCATCGATATAACAGGTATATCCGATGACTAGGTCTGTGCCTAAATCAGTTTCTCGACCGGCCTTGGCCAAAGTGTCGCGCCATTGTTTGACTACCTGATCGGCAGCCCCGCCCGCAGCGGCCCCGCCTCCAATTATTCCTTTTATCCCGTGCTTAACCATAAAATCCATCGCTCTTTGGCCGGCACTTACAATCGGTTGCCACGTTTCCACAGGCAAAGTACGCGGCCTTGGCACCAATGTGATCTCCCGTAGATCGTATCCTCGATACGGAACATGGGCGGGTAAATCATAGAACTTGCCTTTGTAAGAGAAAGACTCTTCATTAAAGGCCTTCATGATTATCTCGATCTGTTCTTCAAACATTTCCCGATTGGCTGCATCGTCGCTGGCGGTGCTTGGAACGCCGAATGTGTCGACTTCCCGGGAGTGATAGCCTCTTCCCACGCCGAAAATCACCCTTCCGTTGGTTAAGATATCGGCCATAGCGAAGTCTTCAGCCAAACGCAACGGATGCCACATCGGATTGATATTAAACCCACAACCAAACTTCATCTTCTTGGTGAGATGGGCAAGGTGGACGTACATCATCAATAGATTAGGGATACACTCGTAACCTTCCCGCTGGAAATGATGCTCTGCTGACCAAAATGTGTCGTATCCCAGTTCTTCCATTTTCAGGACGATTGCTTCAGCCTTGTCAAACACCCCTGCTAACCTAACGTCTGAGATACGTCTGTCATTGACAGGTGTTGCATCGAAGCCCATATCGTCGAAATCCACGTGCCCAGCGAATAGGCTTCCAAATTTATTGATCATCTCAGTCTCCTTATCACCGGTTCGAATGTGGGCTATAAATTACCTTGGCTCGCCGCTAAAGGATCCTTACTCTCCCAATCAATCATGGCCTAACGAATCTTCGGGCGCCGCCGAATATCGACGCCGAAATTATGAAGGTCTTTTGAAACGTCGAAATCGACTACAAGCCGAAGGTCAACGTCGTTCGGCTGACGGCGTTCTATCTTGTGGGTAACAGAGCGGAGTCATCGGGGGAATCAAGGCAGATATCAGATTATTGACATGAGTCACAACGGCCACAATGACTGAAAATATGAACGGTATTTGAGTATTCGGGAGGCGTCCGGGCGTATTGAGCCTTTAAGAATGACGACCTACCTAGGATCTTTGATGGCCATCTCTTTGATGGTTGCTTCGATCTCTTTCAGTTTATCGGCTAGCAATACAGCGTCGACGTTGTCGGCTACGGTCGGATACCCAGCCCTAGCGATCATATCTGGCAGTCGGCCGTCTTTGAACCAATCTAAAAAATGGTCTAACGAATTGCCAACCAAGGTCGTGTCCAAGAATATCCGCTCGTTCTTGTACCTTGGCCCGTAGTGATAATGTGGGAATATTCGGAAAGCATCGAACGCGATTAGCTCGACTTCGTTATCGGCTATATCGGCCATGAGATGGATTGCTGGGCCACCATCATTCCCTACCGTTCGCATCTCCAGTCCGAACCGGATGTTACCGGCTTCAATCACAGGTTCACCGCGTTGGTGCCGGGTGAAATGGTGTTCCTTCGCGTCCATTTCCCGTGCCATAGTTTCTAGTTCGCCAACCTTAGATGAAATTATAGTAGGGTCTATCCGGTCAGCGATTTCGGGATACCCGGCTTTGATCACCATCGCGGGCAGGTTGGATCGGATCTGCTTGATTGTCCAGCCGATGGGGTTTCCTGCTACGGTGGGATCTAAGAATATCCTCCCGCTATGCTTCTCAGGGCCATAGTGATAATGAGCATCGTCATCAAAGCAATCAAAGCGGAGAAGTTCGGCCTCTTTGCCGTCGGCAGTCCCCATGACCTGGATACACATTCCTTGAGTGGCGTTTCCTCCTCCAGCGCCTCCGACGCCTTGTTGGTGAGGAGCACCACCATCTAAGTACCTGTGGTGGAGGGCGAATGTTACCGCTCCCGCTTCGATCTTTACAGATCCGATCTCCATGTCATGCATCTCCTAAGTTTCATCGTTTGACCCTATGAACCTCTTTGGCCAGACCTATAGCGTGGACGACTGATTAGCTGTCCTTCAACGCCGGAATAACCTTGGTACCCAAGAGCTCTATTGATCTCATAGTTGCCGCATGTTCCATCGGGCCTTCGTTTCCATAGACGAGGATATATCCTGGGTCTAACTCTTTTTGCACATGTTTGAGCTTTTTGATGACAGTATCGGGGCTACCAACGATGATGTTGTATGCGTCTTGCAACTCTTGATAACCCATCCTTTTTCCAACACTGTTGGCACCGGCAGCCGGGCGCGCCATCTTTAGTTTTAACGCCTCTCGAGATTGGTACCCTGGTGGATCGACGAACTCTATAGGTCCTCTATTGCGGTGAGTTTCGGTCCACAAGAAATTGCGTCCGATTTCTTGAGCCGCTTCATCGGTGTCCGCCACAAAAATGCGCATTAAATAGCCAAATTGCTCGGATGTCGGCTGAAAGCCCGATTGGACAGCGGTTTCGAAATATAGGTTTTTGAGTTGAATTGTTAGATCCAACAACGCCCCAAGATTCATGTAAGGGTATCCGCGGCTGGCCGCCCAAATGACGCTCTCCGGGCTCCCGGACCCTGGGAACCAAATAGGCGGGAACGGTTTTTGTATGGGAACGACCCAGGGATTCACCATTCGATATTGGAAGAACCTTCCTTCCCATCGGAAAGGACCAGGAGTAGTCCAGCACTTTAAGATCAGGTCGTGTGCTTCTTCAAACCGGTCCCGATTTTCGGTCGGTGAAATCCCGGCGTGTAAGGATTCCACCGCAGTTCCCCGTACAAACCCTGAAATTATCCTTCCACCGGAAATACAGTCGAGCATGGCCAGTTCTTCTGCCATTTTGATCGGATCGTTTAGCGCTATCAGGTTACCCATAAGTGCGATTTTCACTCGCTTGGTCACCTTGGCAATGATGGCGGCATC
>DCWQ01000042.1:6990-8569 GCA_002328185.1 Dehalococcoidia bacterium UBA2158 | reverse complement strand
GCGAACGCATATTGCTCGTGGTAGTTGTTATACAGTTCATGGGCTTTTAGAGGATCGAAATATGTGTTTGGGAAATGCATGCGCCCAGATTCGTATTTTTCGAGGTCGTCGTCGGTGACGTGTCCATAGGGTTGCTCAGAGAACCAGAAAACTTCAGTCATTTGCTCCTCCCAAGAGGTTGTTTGAGTTAGAATCTCTTTCGCCTAAGACCACAATTGGAATTTAACTAGGACCCCAGTCATTTGGGATATTGATTAATCCCGGCTCCAAGTTGGCCACGTCGCTCTGACCGCAGAAGTCCATTGCCCGCCCAATTTCTTCCCTCAAAAGCTCAAGTATTTTGTGAACACCTTCCTCACCCTCCGTCGCCAAACCCCAGTACAAGGGCCGGCCTATGCCTACAGCTTTGACTCCCAAGGACAACGCTTTTACAACGTCGCTACCGCGCCGGATGCCGGAGTCGAGGTACACTTCGCAACTTCCGTTCACTGCGTCGATTATCTCTGGCACCATTTCGACCGAGCTCATGGTTTGATCCAGCTGCCGACCCCCATGGGTGGAGACCAAGATTCCCTCTATTCCGCTCGCGGCGGCGATCTTAGCGTCTTCGGCGACCCTGATTCCTTTCAGTACAAGCGGTAAAGAACTGAGTCCTCGGAGCCATTCCAAATCACTCCATGCGACGGGATCAGCCATCGATACATCCCAGCCAGGAGTCTCATCCGTACCGCTAATTTCAGACCTTGGTAGGTTCGTGCCCCTAAAGTTCCCCAGCTCTAAGGTACGCTCAAATTTGTTGCGAAGATCCCGCTCTTTGGGGCTCGGGACCGGTGTGTCAACAGTTAAAACGATAGCCTTAAATCCAGCATCTTCCGCCCTTCTCACCAACATTTCGGACAGGCTTTTGCCTCGGTGATAAAGCTGGAACCAAAGTGGACCGGTGGCAGCTTCGGCCACTTCTTCCAAACTGCACGTGGAACCTGTGGCGAGCATCATTAAAGTATTCGATCTGCCCGCAGCTTTGGCTGTAGCGACTTCACCGTCAGGGTGGGCGAGTCCGTGACTACCAGCCGGGCAAACAAATATGGGCATACTGATATCTTGCCCCAACATCCTGGCAGTGATCTTCCGCTCTTCTACGCTGCGCATGAATCGAGGCCGTAGTGTCAGTTGATCGAAAGCTTTCCGGTTCCGCTTAGTTGTAAGCTCGTCCATGGCCCCCGCATCGATGAAGTCCCAGGCATCGTGGAACAGAGCGAGCTTCGCCCTGGCTTCGTAGTCGTAGAGATTGATTGGATCGTTTGCCATTGGATACTCCTAGAACTCGCGCAGCTGACCGTGCTTTTATGGCACCCGCGGACGTTAATCGATCCAATACTGAACCTGTTAGAGCTTTTCGGCCTGTATTTTGGCGCCATTGGTCACACTCATCGGTGAACTGCTCGGTGCAGGTGAAACATAGAGCTTTGCCGCATTTGTGGAGTGGGAGGAATACAGAGTTTAAGGGCGGGCGTTCCGAGTACTGCCGGGCACTATTACCTCAAGTCCAGCTTTAACCAGATAACAGCGAGGGCTGCCT
>DCWQ01000042.1:993-6650 GCA_002328185.1 Dehalococcoidia bacterium UBA2158 | reverse complement strand
AGGCAGCCCTCGCTGTTATCTGGTCCAGTTTAGCGGTTACGCGATGTTTTTCGTCAGTAGTTCCCTTAATTCCGCCATAGTTGCCGCGATCCAATCGTCGGACTTGCCTGCGGTGCGGGCGCGGCGTCGTTGGCCGAAATCCGGTCGTCGTCTGTATGCGGCGGGCAGAAATATGCGACTTGAAGTGGGAGTACGTTGACCTTCCAGGATCCTCACTAAGTGTGGTCACCACTCTGTAGAGGATAGGCCAGCATAGATTGATGGAAGGCAACCCAAGACGGCCAGATCCCGGAGATCCATCGCCCTTTCTCCGGACACTGTCGACTCGATGCCGAGTATCCGCGACTGCCAATGCAACAGCAATTATCTATGGGAATGCCTGGAGGGAATCCGGCTATGTCTTCACTGAAGGAGATGGATCGCCCATCGTTCCGGACAAAGTAACTCAAAACTTCGCCCGTGTCGTGAAAAGACTAGGCCTGCCTACCTGAGTTTTCATGGGCTTCGGCATATTCGTGTAACACTGTGACTATTGGCCGGAACCGATCCAACCTGACCCGAGCCAACCTGGCCGCGGCCAACTTGAAAGGCGCGACCTGACCGGACTGGTGGACTCGAGGCGAAAATTGCCACTCTTGAGGTTCGGGTAGCTGGGTTAGAGGTTCTATCGGCGAACCTAGAGAAGCGGGCAACAGACTTGCCGCCAAAGGAGTCGGAGTAGGATCTGGAGTTAGTCCGACACGACGAATATTACCACCAGGACCACCACAACCACCACAACCACGACTGCCAAACCGCAGCCAATCATGGTCATCATGCTATTGGCTGCCATGCGGAAGGGCATCGTAATCAGATTGATGGGTAGGAACAGAAGGCTGCGAATTAACTTAAATATACCCACGAGACTTCCCTCCTGCCTCAGTACGATTTTACGCGTGCGGCGCGTGTAGTACGGTGCTCGAACTGGGAGCAACGTTGTGAAACCACTGTAATTGGCCTATCTTTCAGGTCCGTCAGGATGCCGCGTAACGTGCTCGGTAGACGTTGGACTGCGCTATGATTGCTCGTTGGGCTTCGAGGTTGGTACTCCCTGTATTGGTGTAAAGAGTGATATCTGTGTTGAACAGTAAGACCTAGTTCAAAGCTAACTCGGCGGCCTGCCCCACGATGAACGGTTCGAAGATACGATACTCACTTAATTTATAGTTGTAAAGGTGTTCATAGAATCCATTCGGCACCCACGATTGTTTTTCACAGGAAAAGACTGATTTAAAGTCAGACGGGCTAGTTCTAGAGTGCCTGAGCCATCCTAAGTGCTTGGCATCATTTCCCTGAGGGCTAAGGCGACAGGAGCCGGGTCGTTGATTTCTTCAATCCGTATCACTTGCTGTTGTCCAATCCCCGTGGCAACCACCACAGTGCCCCGTCCTGTGAGGATTTCGAAAAAGCTGCGGGCTTCGGATATGGAGACGATCCTGGCCACAGGGATCTCCTTGGTGCTTAGCCACAGGAACTTATACATGTGCATGACCCGGCGGTCGGTGATCGTGTAGGTTATATGTTGGTTTTTGAGGTACTTCATCACCCCTTTAAGAAAAAAGTACATGCCAATTACGAAGGGCACAAAGGGGAATATATAGGGCTGCTGGGTGAACTCGAGGAGATACCCAGCTCCAACGAGGAATGGGATGCTCCATACCATCCGGGCGTAGGCGGGCTTCATGGTGGGGTGACGCTGGATTATCAGCTGTTCGTCACTCACCATCGTTGGCTCTGGAGCGATCCCGGCCAAGCCCATGTAAAAGCCGAGGCACAACAGGCCTGCTCCCAGTACCAGCACCACTACGGCCACTGATTGAGGGAAAGCCGGATCCATGATGCCGTACCCACCGGCCAAAAGAAGTGGAAAGGCTATGACGATGCTAGGCAGCACGCGCGAGGCAAAGAAAGGCAAGAAGCGAAAAATACCCAACATAACTAATCCCCCTTAAATAAGGTCATTCCCGTGGTGAGCACTGTGAGCGCAATGCCGATGATGGTCAGCATGGTCGGGTCCATGATGTTGTCGATTCCAGAGGTCGCTTCACCGGCTTTATTGTTGGAGAACAAACCTCTGCTGGGGCCACTCTTAGAGCCCTCACCCGCCACCCGTTGAACTCCCGGCTGGCCACGCTCCATCCGCTGCCGGTCCAACTCCATCTGCTCCCGCCGCATGTCCTCCTCTCGTTCCATCTGCTGCCGCTGCATCTCCCTGCGTTCTTCTCCCTCTTTTTCCCGCATCTCCGTCTCCCGCTCCATCTGCTGCCGCTCCATCTCCCTGCGTTCTTCCCCCTCCTTTTCCCTCATCTCCGTCTCCCGCTCCATCCGCTCCCGCTCCAGTTCCATCTGCTCCCGCCGCATGTCCTCCTCCATCTCACGGCGGGACTCCTGTTCTTCTTGCCGCATCTCCGCCTCGCGGTCCTCTCGCTCTCGCTGACGTTCGTCTTCCCGCTCCATTCGATCCCGCTCCATCTCCCTGCGCTCTTCTCCCTCCTTTTCCCTCATTTCCGCCTCCCGCTCCATCTGCTCCCGCTCCATCTCCATGCGGGCTTCCTGGTTCGCCGTCATCCCACCGCTTCCTCCAGGCTGGTTCCCGACCTGTCGAGGTTGCGCCTGATGCCATAACCATCCTTCGATATCAAAGTTCAATTCGGTGACTTTGCCAGGCTCCAATCGCACCGTCCTTTGCCACTGGTATTGCCTCCCTTGGTGTACCACATAGAACTGCAATATTACGCCTGAGTAATTGCCCCTGGTAGGGTCCTCTACAGCAATTTTATATCTCCCTCCTCTGATGCCCTCGTAGGCTACCTCCTGTACTGGCGGTTGTAGGCCAAATCCAGGTCCAACGGTGACCTTTACAAAGCCATCGTTTATGGGTTGGCCAAAGTTATTGACCTGGCCCGAGAAAACGTGTTGCGGCGCCCGCTGGGCATGGACTGTCCCGGTCGACATTAACCAAGCCGCTATTGCAGTTAACAGCATGCTTACTACGAAGCCGATCGATGCGGCACGAACCATTTCCAGCCTCCTAAGCCCAAAATCGATAGGTCTGCAGATCGCTTTTTAAGGTCTGCTCAGGCGATGCTAAACTCGTTGGTTCAACAACCTTATAACGCAACACGACTTCCCATGGCAAGTGTATAAAACAATATAGATTCGAGATAGCTTTCCGATTGCATTATTGATTCAATTGGCTAATCACATGAATAATAGGCTGGGCGCGTAATCGGTTCTGCTAGTTAAAACCAAGTTCGGATTTCGGCCTTTAATATGCCTTAAAATTGTATTCACTACCGTCGGTGTCACAACCAGATTCATAATTGTCCTAATAATAGACTACGTCCCAACCGGTCCGCCGACACTTACCTCCACTTTCGATACTTGCGCATTCCGGTGGGTCAGCTGCAGTAGTCAGACTATCGTAAGGTTCCTGGATTGGCGTTTCAGCCCGTGCCGTGACTGTGGGGACAAGACCAGGAACTCAGAGTTAAAAAGCGTGGTTCTAAAAGCGACCAAGAATCGTTATACCAAAGAACAAAGTCAGTAAAGCCGCCGATAGTATCGATTTCTAACGGGTGCTACAGACTTGATCAGAGGACCTTACGTAAGTGCAGTTCAGGGCGTTTTAGACGTCGTATCAATTCGTTAATTCATGGACCTGGCAGAAATCCTATCTGGACTTATGAGACGTGCCCCAAGACCTCAGATGATGTTCGGCCTCAGAGCTCCCCAGTCGGTGGTCTGCTCGAACGTGTGTCCGATCCGGCAAAGCAAAGGTTCCGAAAGGTGCTTTCCGACGAATTGAATTGTGAGGGGCAATCCCTCGCTATTTTTGCCACAAGGCAAGGATATGCTGGGAGACCCGCTGAAATCGTAAGGCACTGTAAATCTGCCCCAATTTGGATCGTCGAGCAAAAACATCGGCCCGTACATCTCCTCCAAAGTGACTGGGAATGGCGGAGATATCATGGCTGGGCAACAGATTATGTCGACGTTTTGGAAGATATTGTTCAGAAGACCGCGGCAGGATGCGCGGACGTTGTTAGCCTTGGCGTATTCGGCCCCGGTGACCCGGGCGCCGCTATCCAACCAAGCCTGGAACCAGGGCCCGTAGTCATCCCGGCGGGACGGATATGTCGCCTCATGGGCGGCTAATGCTTCAGAAGAGCAGAGGACTCCCCATGCATCCATATAACCACTTATGTCGGGCATGTTTATTGGGACTATCACGGCGCCTAGTCGTTCCAGCGTCGTGATGCCCGATAACACGCTAGCCACCAACTCGGGATCTGTATTTTGGGAGATGTACTTCTCGTCCAGGCCAATCCGGAGGCCACGGACTCCCTGTTCGATACCTTCGAGCATATCGGGTACTGGATTGGGTAATGACGTGTGATCATTCGGGTCTAAGCCAGCTATAGCTTGCAGCATGATCCCAGCGTCTGCCGCGCACCGAACCATGGGGCCGATGTGGTCCAGAGACTCGGCCAGGGCAAGCACTCCGTATCGGCTGACCCTCCCCCAAGTGGGCTTGAGGCCCACGATGCCGCAGGCCGCAGACGGGAACCTGATTGATCCACCGGTGTCACTGCCCAGCGACCCGTAGCACAAGCCCGCTGCGGTGGCTACACCGGAGCCGCTGGATGATGCCCCGCTCCAAAGATGGGCGCCCCAAGGGTTGACCGGCACCTGAAAATCGGGGTTGTAACCCGCCATGGCACCTTCCGTGAGGTTCAGTTTTCCCAGAATAACAGCACCGGCGGCGTTCAACTTCTGCACCACGGTACAGTCAAAGTCCGGAACATGATCTATCAGGGCTTTGGTGGCGCCCATCGTTGCGACCCCTTTGGTGAAACACAGGTCCTTGACGGCGATAGGCACGCCGTGGAGGGGCCCCAGGTAATTACCACTAATGATGGCCTGTTCAGCAGATCGGGCCGACTCGCGGGCCTGGTCTGCCATGACCGTGGCGTAGCTCTTGTACTGTGGATCCTGCTGGTTGATGCGCTCGAGCGCAGATTCCGTCACTTCGATAGGCGATAGTGCTTTCGACTCGATAAGGGATGCAATCTCAACGATCGTCTTGAAATGCAAGGGCGTATCGGCCATCGGTAGACTCCTTCAGGTCTCGAAATCGATGGGGAAGATGCAGCGTTATCTCTATTTGGCGCGTAGGCACGTTTCTCCAGCCTTTAGTGGTGGTATTGTTTCAGCTGTCATGGGGCTTAAAACGGTATTTTCGCTATGATTCGCGCGTCTTCACAAGGGTCATGTCCTTCGGGATGCGTGTCTTTGAGTACCTTATTGAATTCGTCACTCGTTACATGACAGAGGAGATAAAGACCTGCTTCTTCGAGGAATCTCATTACCTCGTGATGGATATCTTTGCCCTTTGGGTTCTTAGCCAGGCCAAAAACGCCTTGTCTTCCATAATAGTTGTCTCTAGGCGTGGCTCCATCAGTGTACGTTTTCTCTTTAATTTCCCTTTTCGCAAGGTCTTTTACTAGTTCGTCCCATTCAGATTGAGTTATGGTTGCGATGTCGTACATGAGGGCGTTTCGAATCGGAAACATTATAGCCATCACTTTGTGAAAGGCCTTCTCGTCACTCGTCAT
>DCWQ01000042.1:0-602 GCA_002328185.1 Dehalococcoidia bacterium UBA2158 | reverse complement strand
TTTCGCCCGAAGAACTCGCGGCTACTGATTCGTTAACAGAATAGAGAAAATTCCCGTCGCGATCTAAGACTTCATCGGTGCCCTGTTTTAATCCGGATTTGTGAGGTATTCCGGCAAAAATACAGTAACCATTAGGATTGATTACACAAGCATACCTATCCTCAACCCTACCTCCCTTATGGGGACCTCTAGAAGGGGGCCCACCAGGGGCTGATCTTTCTCTACCTGGATCTTTAGGAGGAGGCTTAACTGGGGCTGGCTTTTGTCTGTTGGGATCCTTAGGAGGTCTCCCTAGGGCTTGGTTTAACTGTGATTCGCTAACGCCTAACTGTTGGGCTGCGGCCTTTATATTTGGTGGTGGTGGCCCAAGGGCGTCGCGCAATGCTTCCACGTTAACTCCAAGTTGTTTTGCCGCCGTTTTCATCCTCCTAGAGTCTTCTTGTCCTATCTCGTCTTCGCCGATGGGAGCATCGGAGTTTGCGTCACACGCCACCAATCCGAATACAACAATGGCTATGAATAGCCCTACAATGGGTTGTTTCAATGATGGTTCCTCCTAAGGAGAGGGCTCGTGTTAAGAATCGGTTTTGGCCTCGCTCTTA
>DCWQ01000062.1:6369-7581 GCA_002328185.1 Dehalococcoidia bacterium UBA2158 | reverse complement strand
ATTCTATCAACGGCGGCGCAAATCTGGCCGGCTCAAAATCTTTCACAGAAAGTTGTGTCTCACCTTGGGTTATTTGATCGGCAACTGCTTTTCCGATGGCGGGGCTGAGTAAAATCCCCTTTTTACCAGCACCAGTGGCCAGGTAAGCATTATGCAATCCCGGAACGCGACCAATAATGGGCAGCCAATCCGGAGTAACCGGCCTAAGGCATGCCGTGTGTAGTACCAAGCGGGCTCTTGCCATATCGGGTATCAATCGGACCGCTCCACTCACAATTCGCTGACGAGCTGATTCAGTAGCCGATTGGTCGTAGCCACGCCAATCTTCGGTGCCCCCGCACCAGACCAGGCCATCGGGTTTAGGCCACACAGACCCACCGCCTCCAGATATGTCATGGCTTAAGGAATCACCGGGTAGCTCCACTCGAAGGATCTCCCCTTTGAGCGGGTCCACCGGGATGTAACCACCCATCCATGGCTCAGCTATACGAGACCAAGGCCCTATGGCCATCACCAATTGGTCGCAGTGGAGCACGCTTCCTTCCAGCAATACTCCTGTGACCCGTCCATTGGAGCTCTCCAAACCTCGCACAGTTCCCGAACGAACCGATGCCCCGTTCATTTCAGCAGCTTGGACTAAGGCAAGGGTGTATTTGTAACTATCTAAAGATGCATTGCCTCGGGTGACCACTCCTCCAATCACATCGGGAGAAATCCGAGGTTCCAAATCTAGTAGTTGATCAGAATCCAGCATATCGGCTTCAAACCCACTGGTAGCTGTAAAGGAATCAAATGTTTCTCTCAGCTCCGGCAACTCTTCATCGTCAAAAGCGACTTTAACCACTGAATTTATCCGCCATTGGTAGTCGACACCGGTTGATTCCTTCAGAACAGGAAACAGGCCTTTGTGCAGCAAGTATGACTCCATGGCTACGTCGCTCAATGGGCCAGGGACGCCTGCACCCTCCAACGGGTTTAGGCCGCCGGCGGAGAATCCTGACGCTTGGGAGCCTATCCCTTGCTGCTCAATAATGGTACATTTCACGCCTGCCAAGGAAAGGTAATAAGCCACAGAACAACCTGCTACGCCACCACCTACAATTACTATTTCGGTCGTGTCTGTCATATCAGGAGGCCTCTTCGCTAGAGCGCATTACGTTTGAGTTCATTTCGTATCCTTCAGTCGTAAAGCACGGCGTTTACACTAAGATT
>DCWQ01000062.1:0-5978 GCA_002328185.1 Dehalococcoidia bacterium UBA2158 | reverse complement strand
TATATAACTGGACATATATATTTAGCTTCCCGGCGGTGTTTCCATGGCTAAATCGGCCTCAACAACGGCTATTGTAGCAGGCAGCGATATCGGCGTTAACTTCGAATCCTCCGGTCGCCACCTTGCCGCCGAGAACACGAGTCCCCGAACCCAAGAGACCTACTCCGAACCGGTGCGTCAATTCCACACTTTTGTAGCGGACCAAGGGATGCCGCTCGAAGTGGCTCGTATCCACCCGGAACATATCGAAGCGTTCATATCTCATCTTCTAGGAAAATAGAAACCCCTGACCGCCAATAACCGGTTCCGTGGTCTTAGGTAGACCCCGTTTGTACCAGAACCCACATTGGAAGCCACTCGGATTAGGTATTCGGACCGTAGCAAGCGTAAAACACTGATACCATGATCTGTACTTGATAAAAGGAGAAGCATAATTGAGAAATATAATCGTGATCGGCGCTGGATTTGCCGGGCTATGGAGTAGCATCTCGGCAGCTAGATCGTTGGACGGCCTCCATGAAGACGATGTTCGAATCACTGTTGTTAACAGAGATAAATGGCACGGAATAAGGGTCCGCTATTACGAATCTGATCTGACAGATACGCGGATACCGCTTGACGATCTTCTCGACCCAATAGGTGTGGGATTAGTTGTTGGCGAAGTCGAAAATATCGATCATGCTGGGCACGTCGTTTCAGTGAGAACGCATGGAGGTGTCTCCAAACTGCCATACGACCGCCTGATATTAGCATCGGGTAGCCAATTGCGGCGCCCGAACCTACAAGGATTTGATAGATGTACATTCAACGTAGATACCTACGATGAAGCGGTTAGGCTCGAGGCCCATCTACATGATCTTGGCACGAGGAGTTCCTCCATTGCGCGGGACCATGTTGTGGTCGTTGGGGCAGGTCTAACTGGGATCGAAGTAGCCTGCGAGATGCCAGAACGGTTGAAGAAGAACGGTTTGCCTCACGGTAAGGTGACTCTTATAGATGCCCTTCCTAACATAGGGTCCCATATGGGCGACGATGCAAGACCGATCATTGAGGAAGCGCTTTCGGAACTAGGCATCTGCACTCGCACCAGTGTGTCTGTGAAGTCTTTTGACCATAATGGTGTCCTTCTCGTTGACGGGGAACGGATCGAAACGCATACGATAATCTGGGCAGGCGGCCTCCAGGCTAGCAACCTCGCTAAGGATATTCCTGCTAATACTGATGGATTGGGACGGCTGTCGGTAGACAAATATTTGAGGGTATCCGGAACTGCGGATATTTTTGCAGCCGGGGATATCGCCGCCGCACCCGTTGAGGATGGGTATGTAAGTGTCATGTCATGCCAACACAGCAGACCTATGGGAAGATTCGCAGGTCATAATGCCGTCGCTGAACTAGTAGGACATGACATGATTCCCTTAGAGGTTAGCGCCTATGGAACTTGTCTAGACCTCGGACCATGGGGTGCGGTGAGGACGGAAGGATGGGACCGCAAAGTAGTCAAGAAAGGATCAGATGCCAAAGCAATCAAGACCCATATCAATCGCGATCGGATCTATCCACCACGCTCCCAGGACCGAGCAGAGATTCTCGAGTCGGGTAGACCCGAAGCTCAATCGCCACCACCAAAATGATTCCGAGGACGTTTGCACGAAACCGATACATGACCACTGCTAACAACCCTGATGACAACCGACCCCCTGGCAGCCAGGCCAGAGTGGGAACCCTAATGGTAGGCCCAAAGGCACTAGAGACCTGGCTGGCTCTATGCTTGACCACAGAGCTATCGGGCTCGATTCTCAATTCAGGGATGCATATTTTTGCCGGGCCTATTCTTGTTCTGAACTTGGCCAAGAACAGAATGCTGTAACTGACTACACCACAGCCACACAGATAAGCCCGGATCGTCCTTCAACCTACGGGCGGCAGTCCAACCATCTATGCCGCAAATGCCCAGCGGTAGGGATAGAGGTCGGAAAGGGCCCTTTCTAGATCTCCGGAGATCGACATTGACCCTCTACTATTCTTTTAGCGACCTTTGAATTTCGGAGCCCGTTTTTCCAAGAATGCGATGCGAGCTTCATCGGCGTCTTCAGAGCCGCTGAGAATGCCGCCGGCATTGGAGGTAAGCACCATGGTGTTCTCCAAGGTGGTATCCACTGCCGTGCGCATGATGCGCTTGGAGACCCATTGCACCATGGGCGGCACCCGCATGATGCGGTCGCACAAATCGCGGGTGGCCTTCTCCAACTCGCTGGAGTCCACCAAATAGTTGAGCAACCCCCACTGGTAGGCCCGTTCTGCGTCCAACCGCCCGGTATAAGCAAACTCGAGAGCCCGGCCCAATCCCGCCATCTTGGGCAGGTAGTAACTGCCGCCGTTTTCGAATATCTGGCCCAGTTGGTGGTAGCCGACGAATTGGGTGGCCTCGCAGCCGACACGGATATCGCAATGCAGGGCCATGTCCATGCCGGAGCCCACGGCGGCGCCGTTAATCATGGCGATGGTGGGTTTGCGAATCAGCGAGATGTCTCGGTGGAGTTGGGTGAACCCGTGGAAGAAGTGCTGGCGGGTGAAGTCGGGACTTTCGGTGTGGTCCCGGTTGCCCACGAAGTTCTCGCCCAGCACCGACGGGTCGTTGTCGCGGCGCATATCGGCTCCGGAGCAGAAGCCCTGGCCCTCGCCGGTGAGTACGATGATGCGAACATCTGGGTCGTCGTCGGCCGCCCGCATGTATTCGCCCACCTTGGCCACGGTGCTTCTCTCTTGGGAGTTGCCCATCAGGGCGTTGCGGCGCTCGGGCCGGTTGAAGGTGATCCAGGCGATGCCCGAGTCTTCGACTTCGTATTTCAGGTATTCAACAAGTTCGGGTCCCATGTGTCTATCTCCTTAAAGCGCGTGAGGTGATCATGGGACGTATTCTGGCAAGGATTTGTGCTTGCGTCTACCGCCGGCGCAGCCGGACTTCCATGGGGCCGCGTGTATACTTCCGAGATTCTAGTACGCCTCGAACCAGACCTGCTCGGAGGGTTAGGCATGCCAATCACCATCGGAATGGGAGATCACCGGTACGAGTACCGGCCGGACTGGGCCAAGTTACCTCGGGGGATGGAGTTCCAGGCCCCCAGCGCCGTTGCCGTGGACTCACGGGACAATCTTTACGTGTTCCAGCGCGGCGACCCGCCGGTGCTGGTCTTCGACCGGGACGGGGAGTTTGTCAGCCAGTGGCCGCGCAAGGACGGGACGCCTGCCGACGCACACCTGATCTACGTGGGTCCGGATGACGGGGTCTACCTGGCCGACCGAGACGCCCACCAGATATTGAAGTACACGTCGGAGGGGGAATTGGTCATGTCTCTTGGCGTCAGGGATCGGGCTGAATTACAAGCGCCGTTCAATCATCCGGCGGACATGTGCGTCGCTCCGGCTGGTTCGCCTGCAGCGGGAGACATCTTCGTCGCCGACGGCTACGGCAACTCCAGCGTTCACCGGTTCTCGGAGTCTGGGGTTTACATAAGCTCATTCGGAGAACCCGGCAGCGGCCCCGGACAGTTCAGGGTGCCCCACAGCGTGCGGGTGTCGGCGGACGGGAGGATCTACGTAGCAGACCGGGAGAACAACCGGGTGCAAGTGTTTAGCCCAGATGGCGATTTCATGGAAGAGTGGGCCGACTTCAAGAAACCCATGGGCGTCCACATCGATAATTCCGGCACGGTCTATGTCACCGATCAAGTGCCCCGACTTAGTATCCTCACCTTAGACGGGCAACTCTTGGCCCGGGGGCGCACGTTCGAGCAGGCCCACAACACCTACACCGATTCTGCCGGGAACGTCTACGGGGCGGATGTGGCGCACCACCGAGTGCAGGTTTTTAGGAAGGTCTAGGCCAGCCGTTTGTTACGGTTGGAAGCCCAGCAGGTGCATGCCCGAGTCTATCTTGATCATTTCGCCGGTGGTGAAGGCAGCATCTTCCAGCAACCAGACCACGGTCCGGGCTACGGAGTCCGGGGTTGCCACTTCTTTTAGCGGCACCTGGGCGTTGAACTTTTCGAACAGCGCCTCGGTCGCTTCTTCGCCGATACCGTCATTCCACCAGCGGGAGGGGAAGGCGCTGGGCATGACTGCGTTGACCTTGATCTCGGGCGCCAGCGAGCGGGCCAAGGAGAGGGTCATGGTGTTCAGCGCGCCCTTAGAGGCCGCGTAGGCGATGGAACTGCCGGCCCCGGTCTGGGCCGATATGGAGGAGATGTTGACGATGGAACCGTGCCCCTGGGCTTTCATGTGGGGCGCAACTGCCCGGGCCATCTGGTAGGGGCCCACAACGTTCACTGAGAAGACGTCCATGAACTGCTGGCCGGCCAGGGCCTCCAAGTCCTTGGAGTTGGCGAAGACCGACCGGGCGGCGTTGTTGACCAGGCAGTCGATGCGGCCCCACTTCTCTATGGCCTCGTTGGCCATGCGCCGGCAGTCGTCGTCCACCGACACATCTGCTTTACATAATATAGACTCCACGCCCAGATAGTCGCAGACGGCCTCGGTCTCGTGGGCTTCTTTCTCGCTCTTGGTGTAGTTGATGACCACCCGCGCGCCCTTGGCAGCCACCTGTTTCACGATGGCCGAGCCCAGGCCTGTGGCCGAGCCGGTGACGATGATGACGGAATCTCTCAGGTTCATGGGGTCTCCTTTGGAGGGGTTGTCAGCTAACAGTCGTCAGTTTTCAGCTTTTCGGTTGGTAGGAGGATGGCGGAAATCCTCCTCGGTCCCCCTTTATATTACCGGGAGGACCAAAGCCCCCCTTTGGTAAGCGGGTTGGGGAGATTTTGCCCCTGACCGCTGCCTGCCTAGAGCGCCAGCAGGCGCTCCGCGTTCCCGTGGTTGATGAGTTCCCGGTCGGCTTCGGAGCAAGCCAGGTTGTCGATCATCTCGTTGAACACCTCGAAGTGGGCGAAGGGGTGGTCGGTGCCGTAGAGCAGCTTGTCGGCGCCGTAGACCTTCAGGCAGTACTCCAGCGCCTCCGGACTGTGGGCCACGGTGTCCACGTAGATCTTGTCGAAGGAGACCTGGGAGGAATCAGAGAGATTGGCCCAGTCGTCGGGCGAGGTCCAGGCGTCGATCATCCGGCCCACGCGGCCGCGGATGAAAGGCACGAACCCGCCGGTATGGGGCACGATCAACTTCAAGTCAGGGTATGCCTCGAAGACGCCGCTCATGATCATGCGCACGGTGGCTAGGGTGGTGTCGAACATGAATGCCATGCCGGGGACCAGGGGCCGGTGGTCGATGCCGTTCATGTTGATGGGCGCCGTGGGGTGCATGTTCATGGCGATTCCCAGGCTCTCGATGTGCTTGTAAACCGGCCAGAACTCTTTGCTATCGAGGGTCTTCTGATTGAGGTTGGAGAAGAGATACACACCCTTAAAGCCCAATTGGTTAATGCACCGGTCGATCTCGGCTATGGTCCGTTCAGCGCTACCCCAACCCAGAGTTGCGAAGGCTTCAAACTTGCCGGGGTGAGTCTGGACCACCTCGGCCAAGTGGTCGTTGATACGGGAGGCCCAGTCGTCGGCCTCGGGTCCGCCCAACAGCTCGGGGCCTGGCATGCCGTGGCTAAGGACCGACTTGCCGATGTCCAGGTCTTCCATATCCTTGAGCTTCTGGTCGAAGTCGGCGTGGATTATGGGCGATGCGTGCTGGTAGCCACCGGTGCAGCTAACGAAGTAGGTCCCGCCCCGAAGGACGCCCTGGGGCAGGGAACTGCGGCCCGCCAGGTATTCAAGATAAGGCAGGTAAACCAGGTGGCTGTGGACATCTATGCGCACGGAGAGGCTCCTTGAGAGCGGCGGACAGCCTACAGGCATCAGCCGCTGGGTGGTTTCGGGACAGTTTACCTTTAGGGAGAGGACACCTCAATGGCAGGCGCGGAAATCCCCATCGGTCCCCCTTTGAAAAGAGGGAAGGCCTTAGCTGAAAGCTGACAA
>DCWQ01000009.1:3652-4241 GCA_002328185.1 Dehalococcoidia bacterium UBA2158 | reverse complement strand
GGGAAACGCTCCGGTCTGGGTGTCAATCACCGAGTTGCCGGGATAAGTAGGCAGATGGTAAAGAGGAGCAGAAAATGGACAAACAGGAAATCGATCAATTTTTAGCAGGCATAAAGATGGCCGTAATGGCGACCATTAATAACGATGGATCGCCTCATCTTTCGCCCAATTGGTACTACTACGACGGGGACAAATTGATGTTCGTCACAACAAAGGAGCGCCTGAAATTTTTTAACCTGAGACGTGACGACAGGATATCCGTCTGTGTCTATGAACCACCCCTTGCTTCAGATTACGTGGTATTTCAGGGTCGAGCGACAGTCGATGATGGAGATATTTGGGACGATGCTCGCAAAGTTATCCAGCGGTATGTAAAGGCCGATCAGGTTGACGGATATGTGGAGCGTTGGAAGACCCAACCCAGGATCCTG
Source organism: Dehalococcoidia bacterium UBA2158 (assembly GCA_002328185.1). Lineage (GTDB taxonomy): Bacteria > Chloroflexota > Dehalococcoidia > Lucifugimonadales > UBA3495 > UBA9611. The sequence continues at coordinate 3,810 of DCWQ01000009.1, read as the reverse complement.
GTGAAGATAACGCCGGACAAGATTTACACTCGATCATGAGAGTGACCTTTGGTTCTAGTTGAAACTTCACATTGATTCCGGACACGCCGGTACCTCTGGCCGGTTCGACCGGCTGAAAGAAGTGGCCCTTGAATATGCTTTCACTGTGAAAATCTTTG
>DCWQ01000009.1:0-3255 GCA_002328185.1 Dehalococcoidia bacterium UBA2158 | reverse complement strand
TTTCTTTGACTGCATTGACTGACAACATGACGTTCGGGACCTTTATGGCCCCATTTCACCGGGTAGGTGAGAACCCCACCTTGGCCCTGGAGCGTGACCTTGAGTTGATCGAATGGCTGGATAATCTGGGTTTCGACGAAGCCTGGATCGGCGAGCACCACAGCGGGGGCTGGGAGACTATTGCATCTCCCGAGGTATTCATCGCCACCGCAGCTGGCCGGACCCGCCACATCCGCCTGGGCACCGGCGTAGTCAGTCTGCCCTACCACCATCCTTATATGGTGGCGAACCGGATGGTGCTGCTGGACCATCTGACCCGAGGACGAGTGATGCTCGGAGTCGGGCCCGGAGCACTGGCGTCCGACGCGAATATGTTTTGTATCGATCCGGAGCGCCAACGGGAGATGATGGACGAATCGTTGGGGGTAATCATGCAACTCCTGGACGGCTCCGAGCCGGTAACTTGCGAGACCGATTGGTTCAAGTTGAAAGATGCGACCCTACAGCTCCGTCCGTATCAGAAGCCGACTTTGCCGGTGGCCGTTGCCTCGGTCCAATCGCCTGCCGGCGTACTTCTAGCAGGCAAACACGGCGTCTCGGTAATCTCATTAAGTGTGCCTCGCGATGCCATCAGAAGCACCTCATTGAAAGACCAGTGGAGTATCGCAGAGGAAACGGCGGCCGAGCACGGCCAGACCGTGCGCCGTGAGGACTGGCGGCTGTCCGTAGGGTGTCATTTGGCGGAAACCCGAGAACAGGCATTCCAAGATATCCGAGTTGGAGCCGGCCGTGTGGTGACCGAATACACCGGCGGGACTAACGGCAACCCGATCCCTGACGTGCCCGCCAATGAAGTGGTCGACTATATGGTGGAACACAACCAGTGGATCGTCGGAACCCCGGACGATTGCATCGCCGGCATAGAACGCCTCCAAGAAGCCAGTGGTGGGTTCGGCGGACTGCTGTTGCGGGCAGAGGACTGGGCGCCTCGCGACAAATTGCACCGAAGTTACGAGTTGATGGCTCGCTACGTCATGCCCCGCTACCAAGGTAGCCTCACGGGAATCATAGACTCCCAGCAAAGGTCTGCCAGCATGAAAGACGCGCTCCAAGCTAACCGAAGGGCCGGCTTAAAACGAGCTACCGATTCATACTTGGCGGGGAGGCGTTAATCTTTAGACAACGGGCATCAGGCATTTTGCCTGGAAACAACAACATAAAGGGGAGGGTCTGATGGTACAAATAGTAACGGTCTACCCTGGCTCAAACGGCGAGTCACTGCTTTTTGACGTATCCACAGATCAATTTGCCGAAATCATCAAGCATATCGGAGATGGTCCTACCAGGCTGAATCAAAACCATTCACCTTCAGTCGATGACTACCACAACGCTTCACGCATCCAGTATGTCGTGCATTTGGAGGGTACTTCCGAAATTGAAGTGGCAGATGGGACAATCAAGCGCCTCAATCCGGGCGATATCCTCATAGCACAGGACATCACTGGGCATGGTCACATCACCCGAGGGATTGGTCAGGGGATTCGGGTGTCAATGAATGTGCCATTGGAAGAAGGGCCGTGGCTCCCGAAGGGGTGACGCGTATGACCACTCCGATTGGTTCGCTTTGCCGCTTTAACCAAAGCCGCGCTGGAAGCTACAAGGGTCTCGGCCGATGACGAAGTCGTACGCAACGGGAACCACGTAGAACGGCTGTTCGAGACTTGGGGGGCGGCGACGCTGGAGGAGCGCCATCAGTTGCTGACCATTATGCTGGACGGCGTATATGTGGACATGATACAGGGACTGGTACTCGGACTTAAGCCCCGGCCTGAATTTCCACCGCTCTTCAACCTGGGTGAACCTGTAACAACGGGCGACTCGGAGTTAGTTACTGGGGGATTGAGCAGAGTCAAACCACACCTGAAACAAGGGCTGGTGCTGCTGGTGGTGATCAGTTGGTTAGATAATCCGCGTTTCACTACTAGGAATGAGCACTGTGGTCCCTTGTTAGGCAGTCGCCAAGTCGGCTCTTCAATCGAACCAAAATTAAGTGGTATTTATGCGTACCAGCACGATCAATTAATTCCCATGCGCCACCCAACAAGCATCAGCCTGCTTGTCGAATTTGCCATGTCCTAAACCTGTCGTCGAGCCACACCCAGGATTTGTTCAACCACCGCCACTTAAAGTCCCTTATGAAGAAGCGAGGTACCGCATATCTTCTTAGGGGCGGTTTGGTCCATGCGCACCTTCGGGCGCTGGTACTACAGGTGCTCCCGACACGGTTCTGGAAGGTCATGCACTTCTTGGCATCTACCTTCCAGGTAAACACTCCCGACGCATTGCTCGCATCCAAAGCCTCGAAACCGCGGCTGCCTGTTGTGATCGCTTGCGTACCGCACTTCGGGACACATTTCAAACATGCGTTGCAGAATTCAGTAATACCTGAGTCTATCGCGCCTAAGGCCTCAAGCGGAAGGTCGGTGAATATCTTGGAGATACGGCAGCGTGCACCCACCTTGGGGTTGATCAACAGGCCATGTCTCCCTACCTGGCCGAGGCCTGCATCAACGGCCAGTGGGATGCTGGCGCCATTCGGGCATATGCCAGAGTACTGAGACCCTCAGTGAGCAGGGTCGGTGCATGATCCGTACCATCCACATCGTTACCCCATTCGTGCAGCAACACCACGACGTTGGTCATCTCTTTCGGGATAACCCGTGTCCCATCTTCGAGGCGAATAGGATGGTTGTACTGTTCGTAACCGGGTCCATCAGAGAACTTGATTGGGTAGTCCTTTTTCGTCTCCGAATCGAAGTAACGGGAGTACACCCAGCGGCGGTCCAGCTCGGCAAAGCCAACTTGGTCCGCTCCGAACAAATGAGCGGCCTTACGCATCGGAGTAGGAGTAAGCCCGGCCTCAGCCGCGGATGAGGCTGCACCGCGGAAGGGCGTCATTACAAGGGCCGCAACCAGGTTACTTCTGAATAATCCTCCGGAAATCCATCCAGAGGGTGAGGAAGAGACCTGCTTAGAAATATGTCGGGTAGAGGCGGCGGATGGGCTCCGTCTCGGCCAGCTTGTGCTCAACGCGCTGCTTTTCGGTGATAGCTGGTCCGGTCAGCCAGTCGTACGCTGCAGCCACCCCGTCTCCCATCTGATGTAGCACTTCGCCCAAGTGCAAAAAGTTCGGATGCCCGTGGTTCTTGTTTGCCTTCGCCATTACCTGTCTCCTAGCCTTCGGACTTACTGTCC
>DCWQ01000003.1:135174-182437 GCA_002328185.1 Dehalococcoidia bacterium UBA2158 | reverse complement strand
GCGGTGTGCACGTCCGTGAAAGAAACGAACTTGCCTTCGTAGGACGCCACATCCTCCGTCCAAAGGAGCTTTATCGCCTCCAGGTACTCGTTGGTCATCGCGCCCCTGGACTTGAACGGCACATTTAGCGCCTTGAATTCTTCCTGGGCCCAACCGATGCCGACGCCTAGGATGAAACGGCCGCCGCTATACTGATCCACGTTGGCGCAGGCCCTGGCCACCTCCAGTGGGCTGCGGTAGGGGATGATCAGTACTGTTGTGCCTAGCTCGATCTTGCTGGTCACACCGGCCAGCCAGCCGAGCAATGCGATGGGCTCATAGAAGGGAGCGGGATAACGGGCATGCACGTCTGGCGCTATCGCGATATGGTCGGAGGCCATGAGCAGATGATAGCCCAGGGATTCCGAGAGCTGGGCCCACCGCTTCAATGACTCGGCGCTAACGCCTTCGCCAAAGTTGATCAGGTTCACGCCGACTTTCATTTCAATTTCCTATTCAATGGACTTCGCAAAAAGGACCTCACGTATTTTAAGATTGGCTGGCCGCGCATACAATAACTCAGTTAAGATTCCCTGTAGTAATTCTGGTGGCCGATTGGGTTGTTATCGGCTAGCTAAGCTGCTGTTACTTGACGATGGATTATGGCCCGGATACGCTCCGGGCGCGGATATGTTGGAATAAGGAGACTGACCATGGCGAAGAGCTGGACGGACATGGTGAATGAAGCAAAATCCGAGGTGGCCGGAGTGTTACCGGCGGAAGCGCACCAGAGGCTTCAGGACGACCAGGGAGCGTTGTTGATTGAAGTTCGGGATGCTGAGTCCGTCCCGCTGCAGGACAGGTCACCGGACGTGGTGATGATCTCCTTGGGCTCGCTGCCCATGCGGGCCGACTTGGAGATAGCTGAGCGGCTGCGCGACCCTCGGCTTGCTGACCGTTCGCGGCAGGTCATAACGACTTGAGGCGGCGGCCAAATGGCGGCGCTTGGGGCCCAAGTGCTGAAAAACATGGGATTCACCAATGTGACCTACATGGACGGCGGCATGCGAGGTTGGAAAGAAGCAGGGTTACCAACGGCCGAGTAGCTCAGTTCGGAATCACCTGAATGTCACACATAAAACTGCGCTGCCCAAAATGCGGCATCTCCCGCCCTGCCGATATGTCGGCCGAGCCATGCCTCGGCTGCGGGTCCCCTTTGGACGTCGCGTACACCGCTCACGATGAGGACGGCCTGACCATGCCCTCGCCGGTACACCGCCCCACCCTTGACGTGACCTTGGGAGAGGGCGACACACCCAGCATTCAACTGACGACGCTCTACGCCCGCCTGCCAAAGCTGTACGCCAAACTGGAATTCCTGAACCCTACCGGTTCGTTCAAGGACCGGGGCACCGCAACCATGCTGTCGGTCGCCGCTGAGCATGGGGTGACCGAGCTGGTTGAGGACTCGTCGGGCAATGCGGGAGCCTCTGTGTCGGCCTACGCAGCCCGTGCCGGTATCAAGTCCCACATCTTCGTGCCTGCCGGCGCCCCCGAGGCGAAGCTCCGGCAGATCGAGGCCTACGGCACGGAAGCGCAGCCCATCGAAGGTCCGAGGGAGGCCGTCACGGAAGCGGCCATCGCCTACGCCGAGCAACGTGGTCTGGTCTACGCGTCTCACATGCTGAGCCCGTATTTCGCGGAGGGCACCAAGGCCTTCGCATATGAAGTGGCGCAACAGTTCAGTGGGTCGATGCCTGGCCAGGTGGTGTTTCCCGTGGGCAACGGCTCACTTCTGATCGGCGCGTACAACGGGTTCAGAGAGTTAAAAGCGTCGGGCCAGATAGAAAACATTCCCAGGCTCCACGCCGTTCAATCTCGGAATGTCATGCCCCTGGTCGCCGCCTTCAACGGTGAAGAATGGGAGCCGGAGTCCGCCACCAAAACCGTTGCCGGGGGCATATCTATCGCCGCGCCGTCCCGCCAATGGCAGATATTGGACATACTGCGGTCCACGGGCGGCTCCGCCGTGGCGGTAGAGGAGTCGCGCATCCTGCGGGTGCAGAAATCCCTGGCGGAAGAAGAGGGCATCTTCGCCGAACCGACATCGGCGGTTGCCTTCGCCGGACTAGAGATACTGATCGACCAAGGCGCCATCCAAGAATCAGATACCGTGCTCGTCCCAGTCACCGGTTTTGGCCTGAAAGACGAGCTGCCAGGCTTACCTCTAGAGGAGAAATAGCATGAAGTTGCAGATCATGTCCCCGGCTGCGGACAGAGTCGATTTCAAGGTGCCACCGGCCCCGCGCTTGGCCGGGCTGGAGGGCAAGACCATCGGCCTGTACAACAACATGACCGGCGGCGCTGATATCGCCGTGGACCGGGTGGCTGAACATATCAACAAGCGGTTCCCCGGCGTGAAGTTCGAGCGGTACGGCGGCGATCTCAGGCAAGGCCGCCCTTCTCTCAGCCGAGGGAATCATATCGATGACGAAGAGGCGGCCCGGATCGCCACCGAGGTTGACGCCATGATTGGCGCCACCGCTCATTGAGGGGGCTGCACGTCGTGGCTTGCCCATGACATGGTGGCCGTCGAGAAGGCCGGAGTTCCCGCCGTGGCCATTGCCGCTCGCAGCTTTGCCAGGGCTTGGCAGTCCTGCGTTGACGGTTGGGGCCAGCCAAGCGCAGCGTTCGTCACCATCCCCCACGCAACCACCGGACAGCAGGCCGATTTCATCCACAAGATGGTGGATGAGCAGATAGATGACATAATCCGCGGCTTGACTGCCATTCCCGCGGCCTCTGGAGCCGCAAGAAGAAAGAGCGAGGCCACCGAGACATTCACAGTCGAGATGGATGAAACGCCCGAGGGGTTGGACTCGGTGAACCGTTTCTTGGCCGAACATGACTGGAGCGACGGCATCCCAGTCATCCCGCCCACTCCGACCGCCGTCGAGCAGATGCTGAAGGGGACCAAGCGGGCTCCCCAAGACGTGCTGATGGTCATGGAGCCGGGATTCGGCCTGGCAACGGTCGAAAAGATCGCCATCAACGCCGTCATGGCTGGCTGCCGCCCGGAGCAATTCCCAGTACTTTTAGCTGCCATAGACTGCCTGGCCCAGCCGGAGATGAACCACCGGGACATGCAGGTGTCGGGCCATACAGAAGCGCCCATCATCCTGGTCAACGGCCCCATCGCCAAGAAGGCTGGTATCAACTTCGGCACCACGGCCATGGGCCCGGGAGTGATCAACAGCGCCAACACCGCCATCGGCCGGGCGCTGCGCCTTTGCCTGATAAACATCGGCTACTGCAACGCCGGCGCTGGTGACCCAAATTTCGTCGGTCTGCCCACCAAGTTCGGGATGTGCATCGCAGAAAATGAAGAGGTCAGCCCCTGGCAGCCCTATCACATGGATCGGGGTTTCAAGCGGGACGAAAGCGCGGTTACCGTGGTGACCGTGACCGGCCCCACCACGATCATCGACCCCAGGTCCAAGAATCACGAGGACACCCTGAATAACATCGGCTCGATGATGTTCTACCCCCACGCCGGGGGCGGCGGCTGGCTCAGGGGCTGGCAGTCGGCTCAAGTGGGCCACACCAACAAGCGGGCACCGTACCAGGGCCCGTATCACCCCATCCTGCTCAGCCCCTCCCGGGCGGTGATCATGGCCGAAGCGGGCATGAGCAAGCAGGACGCCCAGGAGTGGTTGCACCAGAACTGCCGCGTTTCGTTGAAATCTGTCTTGGGGACTGCGGAGATGCCCACAGCCGCCGACGGAAAATGGCTTCACCACCCTGAGCTGCAGCACCTGGCTGAGGATCCGGATGCCACCATCCCGGCGCTGGAGAGCCCAGAGCAATACCTGCTATTCGTCACCGGCGGGTCGACCCACTACGCCAACTTCTTCTACGGGACCTACGGCATCGCCACCTCGCCCGTGGAGGACGTGTAGCCGGTCCCTTATGTCAGTCTCACCTAGCTGCGGAAAATCGCCACGGCGTCGGCCGCTTTGACCCCGTGTCCGGCGGGCAAGACCATCAGAGGGTTGATGTCCAGCTCAGCCAGGCTGCCATCCAACTGCGCCCCCAGATGGGAGACTCGGACCAGTGTGTCTACCAGGGCTGTGACGTCTGCCGGGGGTTGTCCCCGGAACCCCTCCAGTAAACGGGCTCCCTTAACGCTGGCGATCATCTCCAGTGCATCATTCTCGTCGATGGGACAAAGGCGCAGGGCAACGTCGTTATAGACCTCTACCATCACCCCGCCAGAGCCGAATAGAATCGTGGCTCCCAACTGCGAGTCGTAGCTGACGCCCACGATGACCTCCATAGCATCCACGACCATCTCCTGCACCGACACGCCGTTGATGCCGTTTCCCACTGCGCCGGTGGCCGCTGCGTTGGCCATAATCTCCTCGAAAGCCGACCTGACCGCGGCTTCGTCTCGTAGGCCCAGCTTGACCAGGCCGGCGTCAGTCTTGTGGGGTAGGTTGGTCACATCGGCCTTCAACACCACCGGGTGGCCGATCTCGTTCGCCGCTGCCGCCGCGTCATCGGCGTTCTGTACCAGCGTCTCTCTGGTTATGGGTACGCCCCATTCAGCGAGCAGTCCCTTGCTTTGGTGCTCCGAAAGCGCGAGTCCGCCCGTTTCGGCCAACCGGTCGGCAGCAGATTGTTGTTCTGCTCCAATGGCCGGCGTTGCTGGGAAACCTGCTTGGCCTCGGTGTCCCAGCCAATCATGGTAATCAAGCAGGCTGCGGATTCCCGTGGCCAGCCGGTTGGGCGTATAAAACACGGGGATGCGGGCCTTTTTCAGCATGTCCAGCCCGGCCGACTCCCTGCGGCTGCCGGTCCAAAGGAACGCCAGAGCCTTCTCTTTATCAAGATCCCGCTGGGCGATGACCTGTGTGGCTTGGGCGTCGCCCCCGGAGCTGGCCACCACCAGGGTGCCCATGGCCGGGTCATTGGCCATGAACTGCATGATTTCGGGAAAGGAATCGCTATTGGCGAACCCGGTGACGTCTGACGGGTTCGACGCCCAGCCGAACCCCTTCAGCACGCCGTTGATGCCGTCGCGGGCGGCGTCGTTCAGTTCGGGCAGGTCCAAGCCAACCTGGCCGCACATGTCGGCGGTCAGCGAGCTGATTCCGCCTGAGTGGGAGACCACGGCCAACCCCTTGGCGGGCGGCGGCGGCGAGTTGGCCAACAGGTTGGAGACCTCCAAAAGCTCATCGTAATCGGCGACGCGGATCACCCCGTATTGGGCGAGGGCGGCGTCGTAGAGGGCGTCCAGGCCGGTCAGCGCGGCGGTGTGAGATTGGGCGGCTTTGGATCCCAATTCGGAGCGGCCGATCTTTATCAGAACGATGGGTTTGCCGCGTTCGGCGGCTAGTTTGGCGACCTCGATGAACTTGCCTGCGTCTTTGAACCCTTCGACGAACCCGGCGATCACCTTGGTGTCGTCGTCGTCCAGCAGGTAGCGCACAAAGTCCGAGAAATCCAAGTCGGCCTCGTTGCCCGTGGATATGATGTAGCTGAGCCCGATGTCGCTGTCCAGAGCCCGGTTCAGGAACGGCCCAAATGCTGAAGCGCCACTCTGGCAGACCAAGCCCACCGGCCCGCCGAGCCCTTCGGCACCACGGGACGAGGAACTGACCCAGATGTTGTCTTTCACGTTGGCCAGTCCCAGGCAATTGGGGCCGCTGACACGGAGCCCCGACTCCCTGGCAAACGCCGCCACTTGTGCCTGCAGGTCCCGGCCTTCGGGAGTGCCGCGTTCAGAGAAGCCAGCGGAGATGATGATAGCCGCTTTGGCCCCCTTCTGATGGGTCTCTTTCAACACATCCATGACCTGGCCCGAAGAGACAACGACACCTACCACGTCGGGTGTTTCAGGGAGGTCGCTAACGTTGGGATAGCTCTTGACCCCCTGCACCTCTTCGTAGCGGGGGTTCACCGGGTAGATGTTGACCCGGTCGGCGGATTTCAGCGCGGCGGCCAGCATCCGGCCCCCGTAGGCCATGCGGGGTGAAGCGCCAACCACGGCTATCGAGCGGGGGTTGAGCATGTTATGGATGGAGGCTAGTTGGTCATCGGTCCAGGTAGTCACAGGCGGCTCCATAGTTTGGGTTGTACGAGAAATTCAAGTGCGAGGCTACCACGCTTTAGCAGGTACTGCTAATAAGTACATTTGCTTCCGGACCCCAGGCTCGGGCGCTTAGGGCACTAGTAAGCCAACTATTTCCTCCACCGACGACACGCTTTCAAGACCGTCTACCAGGCCCACCAGTCGGTCTCGGTTGCTTGCCGGCAGGTGGCCGGCGCCTGCTGCCCAGCAAGCCTGAAATTTCTCCAGGTGCTGCTCCCGGCTCAGCGGCTTGTCAGGGTGACCCAACACCTGGTCCAGGGTCAATTCGTGTTCCGTGCCATCCTTGAGCCGAATACGAACTCGCAGAGGGACGGAGATGTTTTCGTCTGTGATCGTCGTGTTTTGCACCACGTTAATCCGCCCCGCCAATTCGTGAACCTCCGTATCGCGGAGCGGCTCTTCCCAGAAATCGGTGATGAAGACCGTGCCGCGGATCAACGCGACGGCCACCACAAATGGAATCGTCAGCTTGGCGTATTGGGCAGACGGCACTCCGCCGCCCAAAGGACGTCCCACCAGACGGTAAACCAATGGCGGCGCCAAGACTTCCAAACCGTCGATGTCTCCCGCGTCGAAACCATGACGCTCTTTCAGAGTCAGAGTGGCCTCTATAGCGCCGTGGGTCAACCGCCCGCAGGGAAACGGCTTGTGGCCTATTTGCTCCACCTGCCAGACCTTGCCCAAGTTGGCCAGGGTTTCTTCGATGTCGTACTCGCCTTCGTATAGTTTGAAGTATCCGTACCGGCCTTCCAGCACCTCGGATGCGCCTTGGATCCCTCGGGCGGCCAGCGAGATCGCGGTGACTGCCGCTCTGGCGTTGAACCCGGTCTGCATGGAGTTCACCTGAGCGCCCTCGCTATGGGGCTGCAGAGTACCGCTGATCTGGCTGTACACGATGCCCATGGCATTGGATAGGGTTGCCTGGTCGAAACCGGCTATCTTTCCTGCTGCCGCCACTGCGCCGAACGCACCCAAGGTGCCTGGCCTAAAATGCGCGATGGGTGACCTTGAAGATATTCCGATAGAACTGGCTACGTCCACGCCCAGCGCAGCTGCCGTGAGAAGTTCACGCCCGGTCACTCTGCCCTGGGACTCGGCCACGGCTATCGCCACGGGGAGGACCGTGGTGAAAGCATGGACCACCGCCAGGTCGTGCACACAATCGAACTCCTGATTGTGGATCAGAAAGCTGTTCATCATGGCGGCCGAAGGCGCCGGTAATCTCTCTCCGGATACCAGCACCGTCGACTCCGATTTTCCTCCCCAATCGCCAAGGACGGCCAACGTCTCGGAGACCCTGGGAGCCAACGACCCGGCGATAGCCACCCCGAAGCAATCTAGGATGAAGGTCTTGGTGGCGTCGACCGCCTTTTGAGAAAGGTCTTCAAACCGGGTATTGACGACGTTACACACCAAGGCGTGGATGGCATCGGTCCGGCTGGTGGATCCGGTGGCGCTGCTGCTCATAGTGGCCTGCTCCTATCGGGTAACACTAAAGGGCCAGTTCGAAAACCATACCGAATCTGTCGCCCAGGTAGTCGCGGTGTGGGCTTTGATCGGTTGCCAGGTCGGAGTAGGTGAGGCTCAGATTTTCCTGGTAGTTCACGATCTGCGAGGGATTCGGGTCTGAATTGATCACCGCCAGGGTGGCGCCGGGAGGAGCAAGAACGAACCGCTTCACAGAATGCCAGGTGCCCACATTGAACGCATAGCCCTTACTGGGGTCGATCAGGAACGCTCTGATTTGATCAGGTTCTGGGATCGCCAAAGGGTCGGGATCAGTCGGAGCGGCGACGGCCACCACCGTAGGCGCTCCGCTCAGTTGGGAAAATGTCTGAGTAACCCCGAAGTGGCGCTCCATCTCAAAGAAAGTAAGACCTTCGCATGGCTGCCAGATCGAACTCAGAGTGGTTCGGCCCTCGGCGTGGAAATCTAGCTCAATGATCATACGCTGGTCGGTTGGCCGCTCTTGAGGGTCGATCAGCGTTCCAAACGGCCAGAAAGACTCCTCAGTCATTGGCTCCACTTTTATGCTGTGTGCCTTCTGCATTCGGTCTCCTGCCGTGTTAAGTCAAAGTTTCGAGGCCCGATCAGGCGTGTGGGGGCCTTGCGCCAAGCCACGGGGTATTTTGCTCGTAAGCGTGGCCCACTTTCAACACTGTCTCTTCATCGAAGGGACGCCCGCCGATCTGGAGGCCTATGGGCAGCCCTTGGAAGTTGAAGCCACAGTTCACTGAGAGCGCGGGAGCGCCGGCAAGATTAAAAGGCCGAGTCATCACTGGCGGCGCCTTGGCTGCCATCTCCTTGGAGGTGATCGCTGTGTCGTCCTCCAATATCGGGGCGCAGCTCCTCGACGAAGGCAGGATCAACACGTCGTAAGTTTCCAATGCGCCGAGTACGTGCCGGCGGACCAACTCTCGTAGTTTCTGGACCTTGTAATACGCCTGCGCCGGCATGAGAGAGCCGGTTATCAGCCCGATCTGATTGCTGTGTCCGAAGCCGTGGAGGTCGTCTTTGATCCAATCACGGTAGGTCTGCGCTGCTTCAACTCCGATAAGCACCGCGGATATAAGGCCGCCGTGGACCGTCAGCGGCAGCGACACCTCTTCCACCGTGGCCCCAAGTTCATCGAACACCGAGCCGGCCTTGATCACGGCTTCGCTCACCTCGGGGTCAACGAAGTCGCCATGGACCAATTCTGTGATCATCCCTATGTGTAGCCCATTGATGTCCCCGGTCAAGGCGCGGCGGTAGTCGGGTACCGGAACGTCACGGCTGTAGCGGTCCTTGGGGTCGTACCCGGCTATCGCTCCCAAGGTGATGGCCGCGTCTTCCGCCGTGCGGGATATAGGCCCAACTTGGTCCATGGACCAAGACCCGGCAGCAACACCGTATCGGCTCACCCGGCCCCAGCTAGGCCGCAGGCCAGCGAGCCCACACCAGGCTGCCGGCCGGCGGATCGACCCGCCCGTGTCCTCGCCCAATGACGTCGCACACAGAAAGGCGGCGGTAGCTGAACCTGAGCCGCCGCTGGACCCTCCGGTGAACCTGTTGAGGTCCCAGGGGTTGCGGTTGGGGCTGTAGCGTTGCGAGCTGCCGATGGCGAACTCGGTGAGGTTGGTTTTGCCCAACAGGACTGCGCCGGCTTTCTTCAGGTTTGCCAAAGCGGTGGCGTCCTCGTCTGGTACGAAGTCGGCCATGAATCTTGAGCCAACCGTGGTCCGTATGCCCTTGCTCCAAATTTGGTCTTTTACGGCCACCGGTATGCCGTGCATCGGACCGATGTAATCGCCCCGGGCGATGGCCTGCTCCGCGTCTCGCGCCGCTTCAAGGGCCTCTTTGCGGGCGACGGTGATGTATGAATTGAACTTGAAGTTCAATGAATCGATGCGATCGAGGTAGGCTTCGGTCGCCTCCACCGGAGAGACTTTCCTCTCTCGAATCAACTCCGAAAGCTCAGCCACTGATAGAAAGGGAATTTCCGTCTTGATCATCTCGCCCCTCGAGTTAGTACTGAATCCGAGATTATCGAATCATCGCCTCAGCCATCCGTTCGAGTTCGTTTTCCATCTCTTTTTCGGTTTCGCAATGTGGCGCCCAGGAAGAAACCCGAATGGCGCCAGCGTTCATGAAATCATCCACCTGCTGCCTGGTGGTGTCGGTGGCCTGACCGAATACCGAAATGGTCAACGACGCCGGCTCCCGGTCACGCTCGGCGGCCAATGTGTCCAGAATCTTCCGGCTCTCTTCGATCTGTCCCGGAGTCGCCCGGTTCGGCAGCCAACCATCTCCGTAGGTGGCAACCCTTCGGAGCACGTTCTTGGCGTTTCCGCCCAAAAGTATGGGTGGATGGGGCTTTTGAATCGGCTTGGGATAGCTGTAGACCGGGGGAAAGTCGTAATAACGGCCGTGGTATTCAGCCTCGTCTTTGGTCCATAGCTCTTTCAACGCCTCCACTGCTTCCCGCGTCTGGGTCCACCGGTGGTCGAAGTCACCGCCCATCATCTCCGTTTCTTCCCTGTTCCAGCCTGCCCCGATCCCAAAGATGAACCGGCCGCCACTGTGCAGGTCGAGGACCGAGATCTCTTTGGCCAGGATCAGAGGATTGCGTTCTGGCACCAAGGTGATTCCGGTGGCCAGCTTGATCTTGCTGGTTACCGCCGCCGCCATCGCCAGCGAGATATAAGGCTCGGAGAAATGAGCATAGGTCATTGGAACTTCACCGCCGGTTGCCGGGAAAGGACTTGCCGTCGTTACAGGCAAGATTGGGTGTTCATGGTACCAGAGAGACTCAAACCCCAATTCCTCGGCTTTTTTGGCGATGAACGCCGGATTCAAAGTGTAGGCCGGCAACGGAACTATCACTCCAACAGACATGTCGTTTCCTCCAATATGGCGATTAGCCAGACGCTAAATTCTTACAGTGTCAATTTCGTGCTTAGCCAGTTGTTGCGCTCAATCCAAAAACTTTCAAAGCGAAAGCATATTCCAGCGCAACTTCTTTGAGTCTATCGAACCGGCCTGAAGCTCCCCCATGTCCCGAATCCATGTGGATCTTCAACAACAATAGGTTGCTGTCGGTCTTGGAGTCCCGCAGACGGGCGGTCCACTTAGCTGGTTCCCAATAGGTTACCCTTGGGTCGCTGATACCCCCGGTGATCAACATGTGCGGGTAATCTTGAAGCTTCACATTGTCGTAGGGTGAATAAGATTTTATGTAGTCATAGAAACTCTTCTCATTGGGGTTACCCCACTCGTTGTACTCCATGGTGGTCAATGGCAGAGTGTCGTCGAGCATGGTGTTCAGAACGTCCACGAATGGAACGTCGGCGACAATCGCTTTAAACAAGTCCGGGCAGAGGTTGGCCACTGCCCCCATCAACATTCCGCCGGCGCTGCCGCCCGACGCGATGATTCTACCTTTTTCCGTGTAGCTCTGGTCGACTAAATACTCGGCGCAGGCGATGAAGTCAGTGAATGTGTTCTGCTTGTTTAGTAGCTTGCCATTCTCATACCAGCCCCACCCCAAGTCCATCCCGCCTCGAACGTGCGCCACAGCGAAAATAAAGCCCCGGTCCACTAGGCTCAGTCTGGCTGAACCAAAATTGGAATCGACGACGATGCCGTATGACCCGTACCCGTATAGATAGAGGGGAGCGATCCCGTCAAGTGGAGTGTCTTTCGCGTAGAGGAGCGATATCGGGATTAGTGTTCCATCCTCCGCAGGTGCGAGGACCCTTCGGGACTTGTATTTTTCGGAGGAAAAATCCCCCAGTACTTCGGTCTGTTTCTTCAGCTCCCGGTCGTGTGTTTCGATGTTGTAGTCATAGATCGTCGCCGGAGTAGTCATAGAAGAATAGGAGAACCGCAATGTTGTGGTGTCCCACTCCCGACCCTCCATCACTCCCACAGAGTAGTCTTCCTCATCGAAAGCTATATCAAAGGAATCGCCAGTGGCGTGCTCCATGACCCTAATCTGAGGCAACCCATTGTCGCGACTCGAGAGAATCAAGTGATCGCGAGTAACTGTGATGCCTCCGATAGGACGTCCCAGCACGTGCGGAACCAGGTCACGCCAATTCGCTGAGGCAGGCGATGCTATCGGTGTTTCTGAGACTTTGAAGTCCTCTGCACCGTCCCCGTTGTTGCGAATCAGAAACCTATCGCCATGGTCTTCTACGTCGTATTCAAAGTCCTCGCGGCGTGGTTCGATCAACGTCAACGAGGTCCGGAGGTCGTTGGCATCCATATACCACCATTCAGACATGTTATTGCCTGTGGCAGCGACGTAGATAAATCGCTTGCTAGACGATTTGATCACGCCAACGAAGAAGCGCTCGTCCATCTCCTGGTAGACCAACTCATCTGCCGCGAGATCAGCCCCGAGATGATGTTTGAAGATCTTGATCGGCCGGTGATTCTCGTCCAGAACATCGTAGAAAAGGGTCTGGCTATCGTTCGCCCATTCAAGGGAGTAATAGGAATTGGTGATAACATCCGCCAATAGTTCACCAGTCTCCAAATTCTTGATGTAGATGGTGTATATCTCTGACCCATCCGCATCCATCGAATAAGCTAACAACTTGTGGTCAGGGCTGTTCTCCATGCTGCCGACGCGGCAATAATCGAGGTCCTTCGCCAGCACGTTTACGTCTAGGATGGCTTCTTCAGAAGCATCAAGGGACAGGCGCTTACGGCAAAAGATTGGGTATTGATTGCCCTTTTCAAAGCGGGTGTAATAATAATAGTCCCCATCCTTTTGTGGTACGGTGGAATCGTCCTCTTTTATCCTTCCTCGCATCTCCTCAAATAAGGCCCCCTGAAGCGCGCTCTCGGGCTCCATGATCGCTTCTGTATAAGCATTCTCAGCCTTGAGATATTCCAGAGTTCCCGGATCGTCGATATCACGGAGCCAGAACCAGGGGTCATTCCTAACATCACCGTGTTTCGAAAGTTCCTGCGGTCTTTTTGGGGCGGACGGAACGCGATCGATCATTAGCTTCACCGATTTCAGATAGTGCATTCTCTTCGCAATCGGCTAGCGGTGCAACAACTCTGTGGCAACGTGGTCTTTAGATTTCCGTGGAAGTGCAGGCGGTGTACCTGCCGCCCAAGGATTCGACTTTAAGCGCAAAAACCCCCTCAATTGAGGGGCGATGCGAAATACTTCTAAAGTTGTGGGTGCAGAATCCCAGCCTCATGCGCATAGTTCTGCGCCTTGGATGGGGTTTGATAAAACGTGTTTAGATAAGAAAATGGTCGGGGTGAAAGGATTTGAACCTTCGGCCTCTGCGTGCCGATAGTGATATTATAGTACTAAAGGCGATCCGCCCAACCCTAACTATAGTAACAGCAGTATCGACACTTGAACACTACACTCACAACCAGGAGAGCGGTCGGATACCTGAGGGTCTCCACTCCCGGCCAGACAGGGGACCAACACAGCTCTCTAGAGACCCAAGAAAGCAGGTACAAGGAATACTGCCAACGTAACGACCTCTTACCGGTTTGTCACTTCATGGACGTGGTGTCGGGGCGCCGTGACGACCGGAAAGAATACCGGCGTATGGTCGACTACGCTATCGAAGGAAACGCAGACGTTATAGTCGTCCAGTTCCTTGACCGCTTCGGCCGGAACCCCAGGGAGATACTACAGCGTTACTGGGAACTTCAAGACGCCGGCGTATCGGTCGTCGCCACAGACGAAGATATAAAAGAAGAACTGCTGTTACTCATCAAAGCCGGGATCGCCGGCGCCGAGAGTCGACGGACCTCGGAAAGGGTGCGTGCGAACATGGGAAGAGCCGTAGAGAAAGGGGTCCACNNGAAATCGTAATTTAATACCGTAGGGTTGCGTTCGGTGTCCCGAACGCAGCGCGCTACCCCTGCGCTACACCCCGACTTTCCCTGCTTCCTTCCCTCTTCCCAGCCGGAATTGGGTTTTGGACAGGGCAAAACGTATTATACCGCAAGATAGGCGTGCTGGTGACGTTCAAAGAAAAACCCCGTCGTCCTTCATGGCACGACGGAGTTTTTCAGACAACTTTGATTCTGCCCTACTGGTTCAACATCTCTAGGGTCTTGTCTTCCAGCACACTGCCGTTGAGCGCGCCGGTCCATTTGTTGAAGATGTTGCCGTCTTTGTCTATGAAGATGGTCGTGGGCATGCCCACGACCCTGTAGTCCTGGATCACATTCGTATCCGTGGTGAATCCAGCGGGATAGGTCACCTCTAGTTCTTCCAATAAGCCTTGTGCGTCTTTCTGGTTCCCCAGTCCGGTGAACTGGCCCAAGTCTATCCCCAGTAACAATGTCCGGTCTTCGAATTTCTCGTTGAACTCTTGGAGGTCCGGCATCTCAGCCCGGCAAGGAGGGCACAGCCCAGCCCAGAAGTTGAGTACGATCGGTTTTTCGCCGAAGAGACTGTGGAGACTCACATCTTGGCTGCCGACTACGTCTTCGCCCTGGAACATGGTGATGTTGAAATCGGGCGCTTGATCGCCCGAACTGGTGCTGGACGCGCCATCCCCGACTATGGATGTACTGCTGCTGTCGCTGCCGTCGCAAGCGATGGCAGCCACCGCTAGCACGATCGCCAATCGAATAAGCAAGCGAAGCTTGCTCTTCTTCCTGCTGGAATTCTGTCCGGTAGGTTGTGTACTTGTTGAGTTTCCCCTCAATGTGTCCTCCGTAGTGGATCATCTGTGATCCATCAAGCGGGCGCAGTTTGACGCACATAACTGAAAAATTAGATGATGCCCCACCGCTGTGGGTTCACCGAATAATACGCCGGACAGGGCCGTGCGGTTTGCCGGAGGAATAGCGCGGACTTAGTCGGCGGAAGTTGGTTCGGCCAGCGCGGTGAGACTTTCCCGGAGCGTTTGTTGAAAGACCAAGAAGCGTTCCAGCACCCTGGTTAGGCGGGAGAGCCATTCGTCGCCCAACCTGCGCAGCGGCATCTGCATCTGAGTGTTGCCGACCTGTACTGACGGGCCCAGAGCCCTCTGTAGCGGCACTCGCGCCCCGCCAACCGGCGTGCGCAATGACAAAATGATGGCGTCGTTGCCCTGAACGATGGACTCCACTCCCACATCGGCGGCCAGAGCCCGGAGGGAGGCCAGCGTCAACAGGTTTTCGACCTCATCCGGCAGTGGGCCAAAGCGGTCCCTCAGTTCTTCCCGAATCCCCGGGATGTAGTCGGCATCGGTCATCTTGGCTAGCCGCTGGTAGACGGCCAGCCGGGTGGGTAGATGGTTCACGTAGTCCTCGGGGATGCGGGCGTTCATGGGTAGTTCGATCCTAGGCAGTTCGGCCGGTATCTCAGTCGAATCTGTGGATCCGCCTCCTTCTTCCAATTCCTGCACGGCTTCGTTCAATAGCTGGGTATAGAGGTCAAGACCGACCTCTTGGATGTGGCCGCTCTGGGACGCGCCGAGAATGTTCCCTGCGCCGCGTATCTCCAGGTCCCGCATGGCGATGCGGAAGCCCGCGCCCAATTCTGAAGCCTCCAAGATAGCTTGAAGCCGGTGCTCGGCACCCTCGGTAATACGGCGACCCCGGGGGGCCAGCAGGTAGGCGTAGGCCCGGTGTTCGCTGCGCCCGACCCGGCCCCGGAGCTGGTAAAGCTGGGCCAGCCCGAACCGGTCGGCCCGCTCCAAGATCAAAGTATTCACGTTGGGCATGTCCAACCCTGACTCGATGATCGTCGTGCAGACAAGGATATCGGCGTCGCCGTTGGCAAATCCCACCATGACGTCTTCCAGTTCCGTTTCCGCCATCTGTCCATGCCCGATCATGATTCGGGCCTGGGGCACCAATTTACTGATCTCGGCCGCGGCTTGGTGAATGGTGCGGACCCGGTTGTGCAGATAGAAGACCTGGCCGCCCCGCTCCATCTCCCGCAGGATGGCCTCTTTGATCACGTCCTCAGAGTACTCGGAGACAAATGTCTTCACTGGCAGGCGTGCTTCGGGGGCCGAGTCCATGGTGCTCAGGTCTCTGATACCGGCCAGGGCCATGTTGAGAGTACGGGGGATGGGGGTCGCGCTCAGCGTCAACACGTCCACCTGTTGCCGCAACTGCTTCAGGCGTTCTTTGTGGCTAACGCCGAAACGCTGCTCTTCGTCTACGATAGCCAGGCCCAGGTTCTTGAATCGGACGTCCTTCTGTAGCAGCCGGTGAGTGCCGATGACGATGTCCACGCTGCCGTCCGTAAGGCCGCCGATCACCTGCTGTTGTTCCTTTGGGGTCCGGAACCGGCTCAATACTTCAATCTTGACCGGGAAGGGGCTGAGCCGTTCGCTGAATGTTGAGTAGTGCTGCTGGGCCAGGACCGTAGTGGGGACCAGCATGGCGACTTGCAGTCCATCGTTCACCGATTTGAAGGCGGCCCTGAGGGCGATTTCGGTCTTGCCGTAGCCAACGTCGCCGCAAATCAGGCGGTCCATCGGCCTGGTCGTTTCCATGTCGGCTTTGACTTCGACGATTGCCCTGGCTTGGTCGGGGGTCTCGACAAAGGAGAACGAGTCTTCAAGTTCCTGTTGCCAGACCGTGTCGCCGCCGTGTTCGTGGCCCACTGCCAGGGCGCGTGCGGCGTTGACGCGCAGCAGTTCCTGGGCCATCTCGCGGGTTGCGCCCTTCACCTTATTCTTGACCCGTGCCCACTCGGCCGTGCTGAGCCGGGTCAGGGAAGGCGGCTGGTCTTGGGCGCCAACGTAGGCAGACACCCGGTCCAGGTGGTCGGTGGGCACGTAGAGTTTGTCGTTCTCGGCGTATTCCAGGATGAGGTATTCCTTCTCGTCCTCATCGTCTCCTAGGCGGGTGGTCCCGGCGAACCGGGCCACGCCGTGGTCGATGTGCACCACGTGGGCGCCGGGGACCAGGTCGGCAAGTACCACTTCCGGCCCGTGCTCAGCCTTGCGTCGGCGGCTGTAGCGCTGCTCTTTGACCGTGCCGAAGAGTTCGTTGTCTGTGAGCAGGACCAGGGTGGTGGCTTCTGACCCGTCTTTCGGCAATTCAACCGTCCATCCGTCGCGCAGGGCTCCCGGCAGCAGACAGACCTGACCGGCCGAAGGAGCGCTGTCCAAAGACTCCATCTGGGTGACGCCAACGCCTTCTTGCTCGAGTATCTCGGCGACGCGGCGCTGGTGCTGGGTGATGGCCACCACAGCGTAATTGGCTTGTTGGTGACGGCGAGTGTCCGAGGCCAGTTGCTCCAGCTTGCCGTAATAGGGAGTGGAGGGTTTGAAGATCTTGTCCTCGTCGTCGCCGACCCAAGTCTGCAGTTGCATCTGGGGCACGCCGCTCAGCCGGTTGGAGAACGTCTCCCAATCCATGTGCGGCGAAGGGAAATTGACCGGCAGTTCGCCCCGGTTCTCCCTGGCCTCCCGCATACGCTCGAAGCGCTCCTCCAATTCCAGAGCCTCGGCTTCAACTCGACCGTAGCGTTCTAAGACGACCAAGCCGTTGGAGCCAATGTACTCCATCAAGTGGGCCTCATTAACCAGGCCGTTGTAGAAGGACAGAGACTCCGGATTGGGCGCAGTGGACAGGATTGACAATTCCTCGGCTATGCGATCCCTGACTTCGTTGCCACACTTGGCGTAGTCCAGGGCATCCATTCTGGTTTCCATGGTTGGTTGGTGGGCCAGGCTGGGCAATTGCTCCCTGGCTGGGGCCAGGCGCACTTCGTCGGTGGGCCGGATGGAGCGTTGGGACACAGGGTCGAAATACCGGATTGTGTCGATCTCGTCGTCCCATAATTCTATACGGAGCGGCCATTCGGACCCGGTGGGATAGACGTCCAGTATTCCGCCGCGGTGACTGAAGCTGCCGGGGGCCTCGACGACCGGCTCGTGGTGGTAACCCAGGTCCAGCCACTGGCCGAGGAGGGCGTCTATGCGCACCCGGTCGCCCTTCTTCCAAAGGCTCAGCTCCCCGGTGGCAGGGAAAACGCCGGCCATCAACTCGGGCGGCAGGGTGTAAAGCAGGGCCGAACCCACCGAGCATACAACCAGGGGTTGCACTTCCGGAGCGGGGCCGGCGAAATTGCCAGCCTCGGCCAAGACAGCCAGGGAAGTAAGCCGTTGGTTGCCGGTGTTGGAGTCCACCGCCAGCCTTTCGAATGGCAGGACTTCAGGTTCGGGGAGGAGGTGAATGGGCTGGTCCTCGCCCAGGTAGGTCAGCAATTGGTCGTGGAGACGCCGGGCATCGTCGGGCCGGGGCGTGACTACCAAGATGGGGCCGTTCTGACGGCACCACAAAGAGGCCAGGAAGGCCGCACGGGCCCCCTGGCGGACGGTGACTCCCGATTCATCACCTGCTTTTCCAGACGTTTTGCTCGAGGCGTCCACATTGCCCCGGTGCTCGGGATGTCGGTCCAGTAGGTCCAGAACTCCCTTGAGGGTCATACGGTGGCTAGAGTCTCCGGTTCAGCTTGGGCCAGACCAGGCGGGATATAAAATCACACGCCAGAAAAGGGGCTGGACAAAGCCAGTCCCTTGCCGACTATTTTATGGCCTTAGCGGGCCTGTTACAAGCAAAAATCGACACCGTTTCGAATCTGGGGCGACAGGCGTGCGTGCTATAATGGTCGGCAAGCGTGGCGGCCTTGGACCGCCCATTTTTTTATTCCACTTACCGGCTAAAAAGACCCATATTATGGCCAAAGCAAGTCAACAGAATAAGGCTGAAAAAATCCCCCAATCCGGCGCCCTTCGTTACCGGCGTATCGTGGTCAAAGCCGGAACCGGGGCGCTGACTGGGCCCGCCGGTTTGGACTCGGAAGTCATGGCCGACCTGGTGCGTCAGGTCTGCCATGTCCGCGACGCCTCTGGTGAAGTGCTGCTGGTGACTTCGGGGGCCATTGCCGCTGGTCGCTCGGCTTTAGGGCAGACGCGCGGAGATATGGGACAGGACATCTCCTCCCGCCAGGTATTCGCGGCTGTCGGCCAGAGCCGGCTGATGCACACCTACCAAGAGATGTTCGCCGCCCACGACGCCCAGATCGCCCAGACGCTGCTGACCATCGCCGATCTTTCCAACCGGCAGTCATACCTGAACGTGGGCAACACGCTGCAGCGGCTGTTGGAGCTGGGAGTGGTGCCGGTGGTCAACGAGAATGACGTGGTGGCCGTGGATGAGATTGGCGAGGTTTTTGGGGACAATGACCGCCTCTCAGCCCTGGTGGCCAACCTGGTGGACGCTGACCTGCTTGTGGTCTTGACCGACACAGAAGGCCTGTATTCGGCGGACCCCCGCACCGACCCCAACGCCACGCTCATCGCTGAGGTGGACCAAGTAGACGCAAGTATCGAAAGCCTGGCCGGAGAAGAATTGCATCCTTGGGCCAGGGGAGGCATGGCCACCAAACTGGAAGCCGCCAAGCTGGTCACGACATCGGGCATCTCCATGGTGATGTGCCACGGCCGGGCCGAAGACGCCGTGATGCGTGCCGCCTGTGGCGAGTCTGTTGGCACCTTTTTCAAGCCCGCCGACAGCAAGATGGAAGCCCGCAAACGCTGGATGCTTAGCGGCATCTCCCAGCGGGGCAAAATAATTGTGGACCCCGGAGCTGTTGGGGCGCTTGTGTCCGATCACCGGAGCCTGTTGCCGGCCGGAATCCAGTCAGTCGAGGGCAATTTTAGCCGTGGTGAGTCCATCTACGTGGTGGATTCCAAGGGCGTCAACATAGCCTGCGGCATCGCCAACTACGCAGCCCGCGACATCGGCAAGATTCAGGGGTTGCGCTCCGACCGCATCGAAGAAACCTTGGGCTATCACTACGGACAGGAAGTGGTGCACCGGAATAATTTGGTGCTCCTGTAATATGACTGCCATGACATTGCAAGACGTTAATGCCCTGGGCGAAGCCGCCCAGAAGGCCTCCCGCAAGCTGGCTCGGTTGTCCACCGAGGACAAGAACCGGGTGCTGCTGAAACTGGCCGGATTGCTCCGTTCCGATCAGGCGGGCGTGCTGTCGGCCAACCAAGAGGACTACCAAGAGGCCAAAACTGACGGGCTAGACGAGTCTCTGCTGGACCGGCTGCTCCTGACCAGCGACCGGCTGAACGGCACCGCCGACGAGATACAGCGGGTGGCCGAGTTGCCCGACCCCATCGGCGAGGTCATTGAAACGACTTCCCTGCCCAACGGCCTGATCACCAGTCGCCGCCGGGTGCCGCTGGGAGTGGTGGGCAGCATCTACGAGTCTAGGCCCAACGTGACCGTGGACATCTTCGGCTTGTGTCTCAAGTCGGGCAACGCATGCATCCTACGGGGCGGCAAGGAGACCATCCGATCCAACACGGCGCTGGTGGCGCTGCTGAGAAAGGCCCTCACCGACGCCGGGGTCACGACCGACGCAGTCCAGTTCTTGGACAACCCGGACCGGGCTCTGGTGGACGCCATGCTCAAGATGGACGAATACATCGACTTGCTGGTGCCCCGGGGCGGCGCTAGTCTGGTCAAGTTCGTGGCCGAGAACGCCACCATGCCGGCGGTCACCGGCGGTATCGGGGTTTGCCACACATATGTGGACAGGGCGGCCGACCTGGAGATGGCGGCCGAGATCGTCCATAACGCCAAGGTCAGGCGTCCGTCTATCTGCAACGCCCTGGACACAGTGCTGATCAGCGCGGAGATCGCCGCCGAGGGGCTGCCCATCATCGCCAAGGAATTGACTGCATCAGGCGTGGAACTGCATTGCGACAGCCGGGCGCTGAGCATACTGGGCCCGGATGCGCCGGGCAAGGCCCTGCCGGCCAATGAAGACGATTGGGGCAAGGAATTTCTTGCGCTCATCGCCGCGGTCAAAGTGGTAGATTCCCTGGACGACGCGCTGGAACATATCGAGACCTACGGGTCCGGCCACTCCGAGGCCATCATCACCGAGGATGATTCGGCGGCGACCAGGTTCATGGATGAGGTGGATGCGGCGGCAGTCTACGTCAACGCCAGCACTCAGTTCACCGACGGCGGACAGTTCGGCCTGGGCGCAGAGGTGGGCATCAGCACCCAGAAATTCCATGCCCGCGGCCCCATGGGCCTCAAGGAACTGACTTCTTACAAGTGGGTCATAGTTGGCAAAGGGCAGGTCCGGCCTTAACCGTGGTAGAGCGTAACCAGGAGGCCATCATTGGCTGATTTGAACTTCGAGCGCGAGGTGCGCACCCCCTACTCTGAAGCGTACTTGGTCATGGAACAAGACCGCCAGGTGGGCCGGGTGGATATCCATTTCACTCCTGAGATGGTTCACGTTGCCGTGTCCGTGGATGAGAGCCTGACCCAAGAGACCGTCCAGCAGATTATCGATACCGTGGATGAGGACATCGTGGATGCGGTGGGTATCAACCGCGGGAATTTCGTGGTGCACATCTTCCAGGGCCGTGAGACCGGCGTTCTCAGCGACGAGAGCGAGAACGAGTTCAGCGAAGACGGTTCGGACCACTAGCTGCCTAGCTTTTTAATCAACCTCTGCCTTGGATCCAACTGTTTGTCCTGAGCTCCGTCGAAGGACCCCTCCGTCATTCCTGCGAAAGCAGGGATCCACTGCGCTCGAGTGCCGGCAATGATCTAGACACCTGTCTTTTGACTTCACCACGCTACATGGATTCCGGCCTTCGCCGGAATGACGGCACACTTTATTTGGCAGTTGAGGATCATTTGCGATAGGCGCTCGCCTCCACCCTAACCCTCCCCTCTCACGGGAGAGGGGATTACCCTCGTCATTCCTGCGAAAGCTGGAATGACGAATGGGCGCCTATCATTTTGATAGATGCCCATTCTTTGCCGTTTCTAGTACCCTTGCCACACGCGATGCGCGAAGCATGGCGGATTGCTTACTTGAGCACGAACCCCTCGTAGCCGTTCGCCGCTACCTTCGCCCGCATGGCCCGCATGGCCGGGGCGGTGTCGGGAGCGGTCAGCAGGGCCCTCGCCTTCCCGGGAATGTTTCCTCCGTTGAACCAGTTGGCATGCTTGGTGCGAAGGATCTTCTCGCCGTCCTCGTTCACGTGCTTGACCCAAGCGTCTTCCGACTCAAGGGTAGGCGAGATTCGTGAGAAGCCATTGTCGCGAACGTATCCGATGCACTCAGCCACCCAGTCCATGAGCGGCTCGGCGGCCCGGACGAAGTTCCCCACCGAAGCCGCGTTGACGGTGAAGAGGTTCGGGAAACCGACGCATGAGACTCCCATGTAAGTGCGTGGGCCATCGACGAATTTGTCTTTCATTAACTCCCCGCCCTCGCCGTAGATATCTATGTTCAGCAACGCGCCGGTCACGGCGTCGTATCCCGTCGCATAGATGATTACGTCGAAGTCGTACTCGGCATCGGCGGTCTTCACGCCAGTGGGGGTAATGCGCTCGATCGGGGCTTTCCGCACATCAACGAGCAGCACATTGTCTCGGTTATAGGTGTCAAAATAATGGGTCTCACAGGGGACGCGTTTGGCGCCGAAGGTGTGGTCTTTGGGTACCAGCATCTCCGCCACCACCGGGTCATGGACCCTCTCTCTGATCTTGCCGCGGACGAACTCAGCGTAGTCCTCGTTGGCTTCACCGGGGACGGTTACGTCCCGGAAATTGGAGAGCCATTTGGCGAATCCGGGCTTCTCCCATAGGGACTCGTACATGGCGAGACGCTCCTCCGGAGTGACATCCATCGCCGAACGGGGATCGAATTCGTGCATGAAAGAGCCCGCGGTTTCGTTGCAGGCCCGGAATATCTCGGGATATTTTGTCTTGATTTCGGCCATGGTCTCTTTATCGATGGGACCATTCCGAAGAGGAGCGCAGAAATTCGCCGTCCGTTGGAAGACGGTCAGATGGGCAACCTCTGGGGCGATCATGGGGATGAGCTGCACTGCGCTGGCGCCAGTGCCGATCACGCCCACGCGTTTGCCGGCCAGGTCCATCCCTTCTTTGGGCCATCTGCCGGTGTGGCACCAAGGGCCTTTGAAGTCGTGGATGCCCTCAAAATCGGGTATGTAACCGGCCGAGAGAAGACCGACCGCCGTGACCAAGAATTGTCCGCTGATCTTCCGGCCATCCGTCGCCTCGACCAACCAGCGGTTCTCGTCCTCGTTATAAGTCGCCGATTTGACGCGAGTGTGGAACTGGATGTCCTTCCGCAGGTCAAACTTGTCCGCGACATAGTTCAGGTACCGTTCGGTCTCCGGCTGGCCTGCATAATGCTCTTCCCAGTCCCATTCCTGGAGCAGTTCCTCCGAGAACGAATACCCGTAGGAGTAGCTCTCAGAGTCGAAACGGCAGCCCGGATAGCGGGCCCAGTACCAAGTACCGCCGACTCCGCTGGCCTCGTCGACCACTCGGACGGAGAGCCCGAGTCCCCGGAGGCGGTACAGCGCATACAATCCTGTGACTCCGGCGCCGATGACGACCACGTCGTATTGCTCGACGTCATCCGATTGTCCTGAACCGGCTGCCAGGTTTTCCTGTATCGATCTTGCCATGTCGCTCCTCCTTAATAGAGCACTGGATGGTCGTAGTTTTATCGGGCGGATCAGCCCCATATATACGGCGACCGTGTCATATATTAAAACGCCCTCACTATTACAGATTCGAATGGAATAGTCCACCCCTTAATGCGCAAATACTCTGGTTAGTTGTGGAGGTAATTCGTTGGAACACCTAGCCACCCAGTCTCTCGACCAGGCTGGCCACTGTCGGCCGGTCGGTGGGGGTCTGGCCCCTGTACTAGAATAAGACCGTCCCATCCTCGTCCAGGATAAAGTCGCCGCCAAGCTATCTCCAGTCGCTGGCAGCATGCTGGTAGCGACGTCCCCGGGCGAAGTGCTTCAGGAAAGTCCAGACCGTCTTGGGCGAGAATAACTTCAATAGCCTGCCCTGGGTCAGGCTGTACGCGGCGTAAACGTCTCGCTCCGGGTCGGACCGGATGGTAAACGGGAGCTGGAACTGCCGGGTAAGCTGAAACATCCGGTCCCTGGGCTCAAATGAGACCGCCACCACCCCGGAGCCCATAGCCTGACTCTCGCCGTATCTTTACCGCAACTGCGACAGATGCTCTCTTCATGGGGCTCAAGCGAAATGTCTCAGGAAGATTAATAATATCTTCCGGCCTCGTAATTCCTGGAGGGAGATAAACTCGTCTTCCGGCATGGGCAAAGTGAAGCCTGGCGCGGCACGGCCCACTAGTACCGGGTTAACGCCCGCCGGGTTAGTGTTCATATCGCGCTCATAATAAGAGTGTCATTTCCATGTGTCTGAGCCTGCGATTCAAACGTCTAATCTGTCGGCATGCGCGCTGCCGCGGTCGACTGCCCAGGGGCGAGGCCAAGCCGCCCCGATGATATACTCATCTCCTCACTCTCGAACCGTACGATGATTGTACAGATTTAGCCTTGGTAATAGACGCTCACTGCCACATCCTCCCGCCCTCTTTCCGCGACCGCAGAGCCGAGATCGCCCAACGCGACGCGACCTTTGCCGCGCTGTTGTCCGACCCGTCCGCGGCCATCGCATCCGCCGAGGACCTGCTCTCAGCCATGGACCGCAGCGGCGTTGACCGCGCCGTGGTCATGGGCATGGGCTGGACCTACCCGGATGTGGCTATGGAAGCCAACGACTACATCATCCAGGCGGTGGCGGATAATCCCAACCGTCTGACTGGCCTCTGTTCCGTCAACCCGGTTTGGGGAGAAAAGGCATTTTCCGAGGCCAAGCGCTGCTTCGCCGCCGGACTGGCCGGTATCGGCGAACTCCACGCCGACACCCAAGACTTCGATATAACCAGCGTGGAGACCATGGCCCCGATCATGGAACTGGCACGCTCAGACGGCAGGCCGGTATTGGTCCACGCATCCGAGCCGGTGGGCCACCGATATCCCGGCAAGGGCACCACCACCCCTGACAAGCTGTACCGGTTCATCCAGAACTTCCCGGGAAACCCCATCATCTGCGCACATTGGGGCGGCGGGCTTCCCTTCTACTCCTTGATGCCCGAGGTCAAAGAATCGCTGAAGACAGTGTACTTCGACTCGGCGGCGTCGCCCTTCCTATACCAACCGGAGGTATTCGCCACCGTGTCTGAACTTGTTGGAAAGGGAAAGGTATTCTTCGCCAGCGACTACCCGCTGCTGGACATCTCTCGTCCCCTGGACCAGGCCCGGAACGCCGGACTCGCCCCCGACGTGGAGGCTGCGCTGCTATCGGGAAACGTCGCCAAGCTGTTCGGCTTGTGACCGCTGCAGGCATGGATTCAGGCGAAATGGTCACCCTGCCCGACCACCTGCGGGAGAGACTCGATATCCTGTTCGTCGGTTTGAACCCCTCCCAATACTCGGCGGAGGTGGGCCATTACTTCGCCAACCCGCGCAACCGCTTCTGGCCGGCCTTCAACCTGTCGGGGTTGGTGGCCAGACAGGTCACCGCCGAGGAGGACGCCAGCCTGCTAGACGATGGCATCGGTTTCACCGACGTCGCCAAGCGGCCCACGCCCATGGGCTCGGGGTTGCGCGCCGCCGACTTTCGCGAATGGGCGCCGGTGTTGAAAGGAAAGATCGTCTTGAATGCGCCGAAGTTGGTCTGCTTCCATGGCCTGATGGCCTACAAAGCCTATCTCCAGCATGGCGAGGGCGTGAAAGAGAAATCTGAGCTGGGAATGCAGGAGCGGATGATTGGCACATCCGCGGTATTCGTCGTGCCCAACCCCAGCCCAGCCAACGCCAAGTATTCCCTCGGTGACCTGGCTGAATGGTACGGGCGGCTTCGGGAGGCCAATCAGCGGTGACCACGTCCGGCGAGAAAAAGGTCCGTTCATTCATTGCCATTCTCGTTCCCAGTGAGGGAATCGAGGCTCTGGAACAGGTCGTGAAGATTCTTGACCAGGAGATCGGTAGGCACGTACGCTGGGTCCGCCCCGAAGGCATCCACGTGACTCTCAGGTTCATGGGCGACATACCCGTCGCAACGGTCGAGCAACTTCTGGAGGCGCTGCCGCCGGTGGCCGCTGGATTCAGCCCCTTTGAGCTTGCCATCTCCGGTCTGGGCGCCTTCCCAAACCTCCGGCGTCCCCGCGTGCTGTGGGCGGGCTTGGACGGCGAACTTACGGCATTGTCAGAGTTGCAATTGGCCGTCGACGAAGCGGTGGGGA
This sequence comes from Dehalococcoidia bacterium UBA2158, assembly GCA_002328185.1. Classification (GTDB taxonomy): domain Bacteria; phylum Chloroflexota; class Dehalococcoidia; order Lucifugimonadales; family UBA3495; genus UBA9611. Next base: position 156,671 of record DCWQ01000003.1, on the reverse strand, counting down.
AACTTGGCCTGCCCAGAGAGCAACGGGCCTTCTCGCCCCATTTGACCCTGGGTCGGGTGCGGAGTGACGTTGCCGAGGGGCAGTTGAGGAAGATCGGCGAGGTCATGTCCTCAATCGAGATACCCTCCATCCCAGGGTGGCCGGCGGACACGGTCAGCCTGATGCGCACCGAGCTTGATCCCGCTGGTTCCAGGCATTACCTGGTGGGCCCTGCGCCCATCGGTGGCAAATGATGGCTATAGACCGCCTGACCGCTACCATCCAGCCCGTGGCGCCCTTCAATTTCGAACTTACGGCGGGCTACCACACCTATTTTCAGAGTCGGTACGGCACCGACACCATGGAGGACGGCATCTACCGCAGACTCCTAGACCTGGGAGACAAGCTGGTCTTGGCATCGGTACGTTCTGCGGGTACGGTGGATGCCCCGGAGTTGGCCCTGGAATTGCAGGGACCGGAATTGAGTCTTGAGAACGTCGATCTGGCCACCGAAAGAATCTCCTGGCTGTTGGGAGTGGACCAAGACCTGGCGCCGTTCTACGAATTAGGCAGAGCGGACGAGGCGATGTCAGGCTTGGTGGATGAATTCTACGGTCTGCATCTGCCTCATACCGCCACGGTCTTCGAAGCGCTGGTGCTGGCGGTGTTAGGACAGCAGATTTCCACCAGCGTGGCCCGGATAATCCGCACTCTCTTGATCGAGACATTCGGCCCCAGCGCCGATTTCGACGGCGAAACCTACTACGCCTTTCCCCGGCCGGAGTCGATCTGGGCATCGTCGCCCGCCGAACTACACACCATGAAACTGACGCAGCGTAAGTCCGAGTACGTGCACGGGCTGGCCGGCTCGACGTTGGATACTTCCGTCGGTCTGGAGAGACTAGGCGGGTTGACCGACCCAGAAATAGTAGAGAAACTTACAGCGCTTCGTGGCGTAGGGCTGTGGACCGCCCAATGGGCCCTCATCCGCGCTGTGGGCCGCCCCGACGCCCTACCCCTGGGCGACCTGGCACTCCGGCGGGTGGTCTCGCGGCTGTTCATGGACGGCGCAGAATGCAACGACGCCCAGGTGGAGGAGATCTCCATGCGCTGGTCTCCCTACCGCACCTTCGCGACGGTCTATCTGTTCAGCGAGCTTAGGACTGGGGCGGGCTAGGTGATCAACAGAATTGGGGAGAGAACGGCATGGCATTTCTAGGACTTAGATTGGGGAACGAGTCGCAGTTGAGCGTGGCAGATATTCAGTCCCTGGGGGATTTGGCCGAGGAACACGGGTACGAGGAGATCTGGATGACCGAAGGAGCGGGGCGTGACTCGTTGACCCAACTCACGGCCATCGCCACGGCCACAAGCCGCATCGGCCTGGGAACGGGAATACTGCCAATGTTCTCCCGGACACCTCTGATCACGGCCATGTCCTCTGCGGGTTTGGCTGCGGTCTCCGATGGCCGGTTCATCCTGGGGTTGGGTGTGGGCAACCGGCCTGCCACCGAGGATGGACATGGAGTGGCCTACAACCAGCCCATCGAACACCTCAGGGATATGGTTAATATTATCAGAAACCTGCTTCAGGGTGAGGTTGTTAGCCACCGGGGGAAGGCGATCACCGTTAGCGGGGCGTCATTAGGCGATGCCCGGCCCGAGAAACCCGCGCCGATCTACATCGCAGCCCTGGGTCCGCGGATGTTGCAACTGGCCGGGGAGGTGGCCGACGGCGTTCTCTTGAGTTGGACCGCCGCCAGTTACTTAAAAGAGGCCATCCAACTGGTGCGTGACGGGGCCATCCAGGCTGGCCGCGACCCATCTGAAGTGGCAATATCCGGCTATCTCCGGGTTGCTGTGACTGACGACTTGGCTGCGGGCCGGAACAATTTGAGGCGGGAGATCGCCCGTTACGCCGGCGGCTCCCACTACCAGTCATATTTTCGAAACACTGGTTTCGATGCGGAAATGGCGGAAGCGCTGATTGCCAGGGACCACGCCGACAACCCGGCTATGGCCGGGGCCATCGGCGAGAAGATGCAATCAGAATTGGGCGTGGTCGGCCCGGCCGAAGTCTGCCAGGCGCGCATCGAGGAGTTGCGGGCGATGGGTCTGACGAAACCAGTGATCGCCCCGCTAACCGTGGGAGACATCAAGGACTCCTATCAACGGACGATCAAGGCATTGGCACCGTAAGTCTCCAACCCAACTAAATCACCAAAACGAGAAATGTATGTCCTCCGTACTAGTCTTTGTATTCGATGGCCTTCAGCCGTCCCAGGTAAATCCCCGGTTGATGCCCAATCTAGCGGCATTTGGCACTGCTGGGGTGACCTTTACCAACCACCATGCGGTGTACCCGACCGTGACCCGGGTCAACTGCTCCAGCATGGTCACCGGCATGGACCCGGGTCGTCACGGCCTGGCCGGAAACCGGCTTCTGATACGGGACTTCGACCCGGACAACGCCATGGGGGCCATGGAGCCCGAACTGACGCGGGTGGCCGCTGCCGGAGTGCCAGCGCTTCTGGCGCCGACGCTGGCCCAGATACTCTCCCAGCACGGTAAAGAGTACGTGGCCATCGGGGTAGGGACTAGTGGTAATGCCTACCTTCACAACCCCACCACGGAGGATTCGGGCGGAGCGACCATCCACCCGACATTCGCCCTCCCCAGAGACCTCCACGAATCGCTCATCGACCGGTTTGGTCCATGGCCGGACGAAGCCGTGCCAAACACGTCGAGATTGGCCCACGCGGTGCGCATCATGACCGAATATGTGCTGCCCGAACGCATGCCCGCTGTGGCCCTAATCTGGTCGTCGGAGCCCGACAAAGCCCAGCACGCCGCCGGGATCGGCTCCAGCCTCTCCGACACCGCCATCAAAGAGGCGGACGGGCAGTTCGGAGACGTGCTGCAATGGCTGCGGGAAGCCGGCCGGATGGAAGACACCGATATCATCGTGGCTTCGGATCATGGATATTCGACTATCTCCGAGGCCGTTGCCGTTGAGTCGTTGGTGCGGGAGGCTGGCTTCCCACCGGGCGGCGAGCCTGGTGGAGTGGTGGTTGCGCAGAATGGCGGGGCAGTGCTCTTCTATACCCCACCCGGAGACTTGGTCACGGCCCGGCGGTTGGCAACATGGCTGATGGCGCAACCATGGTGCGGCGTATTAACGGCGTCGGATGCCGTCTCCGGCATCGTTGGGACGCTGCCGGCCTCATTGGTGGGAGACGAGGGCCCACGAACGCCTGAATTGACGATGTCGTTCCGCTGGGAATCGGCTGACAACGAGGCCGGATACCCCGGCATGGTCTACTCCACCTACGGCGAGCCCGGCACGGGTCAGCACGGTTCCATGAGCCGTCATGAGATGAACAACATCCTCTTTGCCGGTGGACCCAGTTTCAGGTCAGATCTCAGGACGGAGGTCCCTTCTGGCAACTTGGACCTGGCGCCCACCATCCTAAGAATCTTGGGCATCTCGGGGGACGGAGATATGCACGGGAGAGTCCTGGAGGAGTCCCTTACTGGAGGAGATGACATGGACTGGACCAGCGAAGTGCATTACGCTGAATTCAGCTTAGGCGAAGAAATATACCGCCAACAGATCAAAGTATCGACGGTAGGGTCAACCTCATACGTGGACGAGGGCAACCGGGTAATTTAAGAAAGAGAAACCTCAACAATTCGGTAATTATGGGTAGGGTTCCACACCTATTCTGGCAAATTTCGTAAATCGAACCCAGTTTCTGCGACTAATGCCCGCGCTTTGGAAGATTCTTAATATGGAATCAAGTTCTGCCTGAATCGGAGGCCGCTCCCTGCATCATCCAGCCGAAAAAAGTAAAACAGCTTCTTGAGCAGTTAAATGCGACGATCCGGTCCCATCGGGGGACGCTGTGAGTTCTGACTTCCCACTGCCAAGGATTGGTCCTGATCGCTTCGGTCGGGGCCGAACGCCCTGTGATATCCGAAATAAGTACCGACCCGAGCGATGCGGGAATCATAGCCTTCCGGTCTAACGAGATGATCGTCGTGAACGACTACCCGTCGTACATCTCTACCCTTCAGAACAATTCGATGACGTAACGGCTACGGGCCGGAGCATCCTTGTGGTGGACGACGAACCCGAAGTTAGGAACATCTTGAACTGGGGTTTGTCGTCAGTCGGGCATGACGTAGTTTTGGCCTCCGAAGGCAAAGAAGCATGGAAGTTGATTCAACAGAATCGTTTCGACAGTATTTTCTTGGACCTGTGGATGCCTGGAGTAGACGGCCAAGAGCTTTACAAACAAATCATCGAGTATTCTTCTGACCCGGCTTAAGAAAGTGGTTTTTGTCACCGGGGATGCGGCTAGGGCGGACACCGAACGATTCCTCGAATCAACCGCCAACCCGGCGCTCGGGAAACCCTTTACGATTGAAGCTATCCGCCAACTGATTTAATATCTCACTAACGACCCTCGGAAACCAGATATTCTTTCGGCGGTAAGACCGTCATATATGCGGCGTCCCGCCACGCCCAAAAAGGGAGCAACACAAGCCCATGAGTGTTCAAGGTCTGGACCCAGATGAGCTCGCTGCCCAGCGGGACGAGATACTGAACCACTTTTCCCGCATCGACAGTGAGTTCGACCGGAGGCGTGGGGAGAACCGGTTATTGGTCAAGGGCGATGATATCGAGTGGGAGTCGGCGTCCCGCGTGCACCCCACCCAGCAAGAAGGCCATCTGCTGGCCCGGATCATATCCCCGGAATTGGGTTTCAATATCCACACTTTCCGGGTCTTCAAACGCCAGATCGGCGGCGGCGGTATAGACGGCGCTTTCCACACCCACGGTGATGCCGTCAAATACTACCTTGAAGGCAAGGGCAAAGAGATCATTGATGACCAGGAAGTAGAAGTGTCGCCGGGCGATCTCGCTTTCATCCCCGCCAATATCTGGCACGGCACCGAGAATACGGGCGATGAACCGATGGTGTTCATCGCCTTTCACCAGATTCCTGGAACACACCTGCCGGTACCTGCATCATGGCAGTATCATGCCGACGACCTGACCGAGCATGAGAGCATCGAAAGCCTCATCGCGAAGATGGAGAACGAAGACCCCGCGGCCATGGACTCGGCAACCCTTTACTCGTGGCGGCAGCACCTATTGCATGAACTTGGCGTTTTGGATGACGAGTTCAACAATCGGAGAAAATCCAAGAATTACCTGGTGTCACGAGACGAAATCCCCTGGAAAACTCTGGCCGACAGCCAGTCCGTCACCCTGATCGCTCCTGAGCTGGGCTTCGACATCCACACCCTTCAGCTATCGATGCGGGTGGTGCCCCCCGGTCACACCGACAGCACGTTCCATCGGCACGGCGAGGCTGTCCACTACTACCTTTCGGGACAAGGCCATCAGATAGTGGGAGAGGAATCTATCGCGGTCGAAACCGGAGACTTGGTCTTCATTCCGGCCGGTATCGCCCACGGCATCAAGAACTCTGCAGACGCTCCCATGCGGGTCCTGGTCGCTGAGCAGTTGCCGGGTACCTACCTGCAAAGACCGGTGATCAAGGGAGATTCCTAAAGAGATTCAATTAGAGCCATCGGCTAAGCCAGCGGAATAAATTTGGAGGAAGAATTGGATTCCATAAAGAGCATGGGCGTTCTCTTGCCCACCAGAGGCGTGTTGGTCTACGCCAAAGGCAGCAGACCCAGGGTGGAGCTGAACTGGCAGATGGCGGAGACCGCTGAGCGCATCGGCTTTGACTCTGTTTGGGTCGGCGACAGTATCACTTCTAAACCACGCCTGGAACCGCTAACTGTGATGGCCGCTCTGGCCGCGCGCACTCACAACGTCAAGATCGGGACCGCCGTCATGCTGAACGCACTGCGGCACCCGGTGCACCTCGCCCACTCCGTCTCGACCATCGACAACATTTCGGACGGTCGCGTCATCTTGGGTCTGGGCGCCGGCAGAAGCAACAACCAGATGTTCGTGGATGAGCATTCCTTTGTGGGTGTCCCCATAGAAGAGCGGGCTGACCGCATGGAGGAGAGCATCGATCTCCTCCGGAAGCTGTGGTCCGAAGACGAAGTTTCGAATCCAGAAGGTTTTTACCCCCTAAACAACATGAGTTTGGAGCCGAGGCCGGTCCAGGAGCAGGTGCCCATCTGGCTCTCCAGCAACTGGGTACAGCGGGGCCTGCGCAGAGTAGCGGCCCAGGGCGACGGCTGGATCACCAACGTGCCATCCACGGAGATGTTCACCAAGTGCTGGAACAAGATCGAGGAGAAGTCCAAAGAGATTGGCCGAGACCCCGGCACCCTGAAGCGATGCCTCTACATATCCGTCAATCTCAACGATGAGGACGAGGCCCTGGCTGAAGGCGACGGGTTCATGCAGGCTTACTACGGCATTCCATACGAGGTGGTCAGCAAACAGCTACTCTGCGTCTTCGGGTCGGCCCGAAAAGTCATCGACGCCATCCAGCGGTACAAAGAAGCCGGCGTCGACTACTTCATAGTCCGGTTCGCCTCGCCCAATCAGATGGACCAACTAAGTAAGTTCACCGAGTTGGTTGCGCCGCACGTTTAGGCTCGGGTGAGCGTGGATCCTTCGACAGGCTCAGGATGAGCGAGGATTACCGTGTGGAATCTTTAAGGCATGTTCAGCGTAAGGCAGCGAAAAGAAACGCGGCTGAGCCGCCCGCCCTACCCCTTCAGCATTTTCATCAGTGCCATGGGGTTACGGGACTTGGCCATCTGCTTCATCATCTTCTGAGTTTGTTTGAACTGGTTCAGCAGTTGGTTCACGTCCGCGGGGGTGGTGCCGCTGCCCCGGGAGATGCGGCGCCGGCGGCTACCGTTCAGAATCTCAGGCCGCTGGCGTTCCTGGGGGGTCATGGACCTGATGATGGCCTCGATACGTTCCATGCGGCCGTCGTCCAAGTCGCCCACGGACATCTTCTTGCTGATCTGACCCATCCCCGGAATCATATCCATCACTGAAGACAGCGAACCCATCTTCTTGACGCTCTGGATCTGGGTCAAGAAATCCTCCAGGTCAAAGCTGGCCTGGCGGAACTTTTTCTCCATCTCCTCGGCCTGTTTCTCGTCCACCGCATCCTGGGCCTTCTCGATGAGGGTCAGGATGTCACCCATGGCCAGTATGCGCGAGGCCAGGCGGTCGGGGTGGTAGGCTTCCAGGCCGTCGGGACGCTCGCCCACGCCCATGAACTTGATGGGCACGCCGGTTACGCGGGTGATGGACAGCGCTGCGCCGCCGCGGGCATCTCCGTCCATCTTCGACATGATCAGGCCGGTTAGGTCTACTTTTCCGTGGAACCCCTCGGCGGCGTTCACAGCTTCCTGACCGGTCATGGCGTCCACGACCAGCAGGACCTCGTGGGGGTTGACCGATTTCTTGACCTCGCGCAGCTCCTTCATGAGGTCTTCGTCGATCTGCAGGCGGCCTCCGGTGTCGATGATGGCCCAGTTGACGCCCAATTGGCGGGCCTTTTCCACGCCGTTCTTGGCCACCTTGACCACGGTTGAAGACTGGGGGTCCTCGGAATAGACGGGGATGTCCAATTGTTTGCCCAGGGTCTCCAGTTGTTGGATGGCGGCCGGGCGGCGGAGATCTGCGGCGATGAGCAACGACTTGTGGCTCTCGCGGCGCAGGTGCAGGGCCAGCTTGGCGGCGGTGGTCGTCTTACCCGAGCCCTGCAGGCCCACCAGCATAATAATCGTCACCGGCTGGCTGGAGAGAGTCAGGGAGTTGTCCCCGCCGCTTAGCAGTGCGGTCAACTCCTCTTGAACGATCTTGATGACCTGCTGGCCGGGAGAGAGACTCTCCAGAACGTCCGATCCTATGGCCCGCCCTTTCACGGCAGCCACGAAGTCTCTGGCGACCCGGAAATTAACGTCGGCTTCCAGCAGCGAACGCCTGACCAGGCTCAGGGCCTCGTCGACGTCGGCTTCGGTCAAGCGGCCCTTGCTGGTCAGCTTGTTCAGGATGCCGGTCAATCGCTCGGTTAGGTTCTCAAACATATCTGTTATGGCGGTCTTTATTTCGAAAGATTCTGCTATGAATTGTAGGCTGGCCTGAGATTCACGGTCAAGGTGGTTAGAAGTGATTTACTCCCAACGGAACAGGCGCACAGCTATGAAGAACGTCACGGCCAGCCAGGCGGCCAAGCCAAGGACGTTGCCCCATTGAGACCAGAGGCTTGCGCCGTCGACCGCCACGTTGCGCAAGGCGTCGGCCAGGTAGCTCAGGGGCAAGAAGTCGGCCACTGCCCGTAGTGGCCCAGGCATGGCGTCCCTGGGGAAGAACACCCCCGAGAGAAACATCATAGGCAAGGCGATAGCATTGGCCACCGGCGCGGCGACATCTTCGGTGCGAGCCCACCCTGAAACGGCGAAACCCATGCTGACAAACACCCCGCCACCAAGCAAAGCCAGTAATAGCATGAATCCCAGGTTGCCCTCGAGGTGCACGTCGAAGGCCAACACCGCCAGACCCACCAGCACCAGGGTCTGCAGGATAGACACCGACAGGCGAGTGAAAACCTGTGCGAAGATGAAACTGGCCGGCAGGATAGGCGTCGCCTGCAGCCGTCGCAAAACTCCCCGGCTCTTCAGTTGCACGAACGAGAATGCCACGCTGAACAGGCCCATCTGCATGATCGACATGGCTACAACGCCCGGCAACAGAAAATCGATGAACTTCAGGTTGCGGCTGTCCACCGGTTCCGCTTCGATCCTGTAACGGTCCGAGATATCCCCTTCGGCGAAGGTCATCTCGTCCAACACATGTTGGATGATGGTCTGCCCGGCGGCCGATTCCTGGGGTTCCCCCTCGTTGTAGATGACGGTGACCCGGCGTTGGACCGGGGACTGGGCTTCACCGAAGCCTGGCTCGATGATCAACAGCAGGTTGCGGTCGCCGTCCAACAGGGCCTCCCGCTCTTCAGCCTCAGAAAGGGTATCGGAGATGTCGAAGGTGTCCAGGGCGCGGACCTCGCCGATCAGCTTCCGGGACGCCTCGTTATTGGCCCGGTCGACGATTCCCAGGTCTACGGTGCGAAAAGCGCCGAAGTCCAACAGGCCGAACACCGAGATCAGCACCAGTGGCAGAAAGAACGTCCAGAAGATGGCCTGGCGGTCCCGGAACCAGATGCGCATGGATGCGCGGGTGAGGCTGAGCGTGGGGTTAGTCTTTAATAGACGGTTCAGCATTAGTCGTCCCGAAGCCCCCGGCCTGTGAGGTCCAAGAAAACGTCCTCCAGGTTGGCTAACGTCTCGGTACGTTCCTTTTCGAAACCCCTGCTCAGGAGAGAATCAACCAACGCCGAGGGCCGGTCCAGAGCTACGATCTTGCCGCGGTCCATGATGGCCACCCGGTCGCACAGCTCCTCAGCCTCCTCCATGTAATGGGTGGTCAGGAGCACGGTGCGTCCTTCCGATTTGAACCGCTGGACCAGCGCCCACATGTGCCGGCGGGCCTGCGGGTCCAACCCCGTGGTCGGCTCATCAAGGAAGAGCAAGATGGGGTCGTTGACCAAGGTCGAGGCGATCGAGAACCGCTGTTTTTGGCCGCCGGATAGTTCTTTGAAAAGGGCGTCGGCGCGGTCGGCAAGTTCGACCTCCCGTAGCAGGTCCATGGCGTCGATCTCGCGGTGGTATAGACTGGCCATCACGTCCAGGATCTCCGCCAGGTTCAGCCGGTCGAAGAACGCGGAAGACTGGAGTTGGATGCCGATAACTTTCTTGATCGCCCGCGGGTCCTTGTGAACGTCGATCCCGTTGACCACGGCCGTGCCGCCGTCCGGCTCCCGCATGCCCTCCAGGATCTCCACGGTGGTAGTCTTGCCCGCCCCGTTGGGGCCCAGTATGCCGAAGACCTCTCCGGAACCCACGGAGAATGACACACCGTCCACGGCTTTCAGTTCGCCGTAGCTTTTGCGCAGGTCTTGTACTTGGATGATTTGTTTCATACCTTTCGTGCGTGCAGCCCTGTGCTAGAATTAGCTACGTTCCAGTCGACATAACCTTCGATAAAAGGTGCTCTGGGGCAGTCTTCTTCGGTGTGGTGGAGGTTGGAGGTGGCCAGTTCTAAACCAAGCTCTCAGTTGAACCCTCTTTTTGGGGCCGGCGCGAGGCCCTCCCCATGATACCCCTCAAACTCACTCTCAGTAACTTTCTGTGTTACAGAGAAAACGTACCTACGCTGGATTTTGCCGGCCTCCATGTTGCCTGCCTGTGCGGCTCCAACGGCCACGGCAAGTCGGCTCTGCTAGACAGCATCACCTGGGCGCTGTGGGGCAAGGCCAGGGGCAAAGTCCAAGACGAAATGATTTCCTACGGCGCCGACGAGTGCCGCGTGGAGCTCGATTTCTCCTCCCGCGACCAGAGCTACCGTGTGATCCGCAGTCACGCCCGGGGCGGCACGCGGCGCCGGGGCGGGGCCTCCGACCTGCAACTGATGGTCTTAGAGAATGACACACCGCGTCCGATAACCGGCGACATGATCCGCGAAACTCAGGCCCGAATCGACCAGACCATCGGTATGGATTACGACACGTTCATCAATTCGGCCTTCTTAGTCCAGGGCCGGGCCGACGAGTTCAGCAACAAGACAGCCGCGGAGCGCAAGGCCGTCCTCAGCAAGATACTGGGCCTGGAGACCTATGACCGGCTCCAGGTGCGCGCCAGAGAGCGCAACAGCTGGGCCGAAAATACCGCCAAGATCGCGGAGGGCACGGCGGACCGCCTGCGCAGGGAGTTGGAACAGCTTGTAGAGCCCTCAACGGAGTTGGCGGAGGTAGAAGCGAGTCTATTTACGCAGAATAAAGAGCTGTCGGAACAGCAGGTCAAGACCTCTGGTCTACGGGACCAGGTGGGCGAGTTGCGGCGACAGCAAGCCGGCGAGGCAGAGGCAGCCCAGCGGCTAACCGACTTGGCAAAAGAGATGGCGCAGTTCGAATCGGCCCATCAAACAGCCCAGCAACAGGTGGCGGGTTTCGAGAAACTGGTGGGACAAGCCCCGGCCATCCGCCGAGGCGCCGCCCAACTGGCCACGGCCCGCACCGCGTTCGCCCGTCTGGAAGAGGCCGGTCGGACCTTCGACGAACTTGAACGACAGCGTGCGGCCGCGTTGGGAGCCGTCGACGTCAAACGGACCTTGTTGCAGTCCCAGGTCGAACAACTAACATCCGAGATCGAGACCCGCATCAGCCCCAAAGCACAGGGTCTGGAACAGTTTGAAACCTCCAAGCTTCAGTTGGATAACCAAGGGCCGGCGTTAGAGGAGCAGGAAAAGGCCCTTAACGCCGAGCGGGAGCGCCTCAACGTCCTGGCGGTCCAGACCGGACAACTGCAGGGAGCGCTGGAGCGGTCGGCCAGCGAAGGAAAAGAACTGGCTGCCAAGAAAGAACTGTTGGACGGCGCCAACGGCCAGGAGGCGGTGTGCCCGTTGTGCCAGACCCCGTTGAGCCAGGACGGCTGCCAGCGCCTGGTTGAGACATTTGATGCCGACATCCAAGCCAAGCGAGACGAGTACCGAAACACATCGGCCCAGATGAATTCCCTAAAAACTGAAACTCTGGAGTTGGAAGGCCGTTTGCCGCAACAGGAACAGGCTTTATCCAAGGCGCAGACCAAACGCCAGGTGAAGTTGCAGCAACTGGACCGGCAGATGCAGGAAGCCCAGCAAGCCCGGCTGGACCTGGCGGAAGCAACCCCCAGACTGACGGCCATGCAGGCGTCATTGGCTGACGGGTCGTTCGCCGCAGAGGAATCGGTCGCCTTTAAGAAACTGGAAGCCCAGATACAGGAATTAGAGTACGACCCGGACACCCGCCAACGCATCTACCAAGAGACAGTCGGCCTGGAAGAGTTCGCCCAACAGGAACGTCTTCTGGAGCAAGCGGAGTCGGGCCTGCCAGGGGCCAAAGAGGCCGCCGAACAAAATGCGACCATGGTCCAGCGTCGCAAGGAAGAAATCGCGCTGCTGCAGACCCAGGCAGAGAATTCCAAGCAGGCTCTGATTGGCCTGGCTGCGTTGGAGAGCGGTCTTACCCAAGCCGAACAAGCAGAACGCGAGTTGGGGGTCAAGATTCAGCAGGCCATCGAGCGTCAGGGGTATCTTCGGAACCAGGTGGAGCGCAAGGAATCCCTGGGGCAGGAGTTGATCTCGGAAATGGCCAGGCTGACCGCCGTGCAGGACGAGCAGTCCATCTACCAGGAGCTGTCCACCGCCTTTGGCCGTCAGGGAGTCCAGGCCATGCTCATTGAGACGGTGGTGCCGCGGCTGGAGAACGAGACCAACGAGTTGCTGGGCCGCATGACCGACAACCAGATGAACATCAGACTAGAAACCCAGCGGGAGCGGGCTTCCGGACAGGGCGAACCCAGGGAGACCCTGGAGATATTCGTTGATGACCGGGGTCAGTCCCGCAGCTACGAGATGCTGAGCGGCGGCGAGGCCTTCCGGGTGAACCTGTCCTTGCGCATCGCCCTTTCAAAGGTGCTGGCCCAACGGATCGGCGCGCCCCTTCCGACACTGTTCATCGATGAGGGGTTCGGCACCCAAGACACGGTGGGGCGAGAGCGGATACTGGACGTGATTAACACCATCGGAGACGATTTCGAGAAGGTGTTGGTGATCACCCACTTCGATGACCTGAAAGACGGCTTCACCGTGCGCATCAATGTCCAGAAGGAAGAATCGGGCTCCACTTTCTGGATCGATTGATCGTCGATCGCACTCTAACTCTGAGCACAGGAGAGAGATTTGACTTCAATTCCCGGCAGCGACATCCAGGTACGCCGCGCTTCTTTGTTGCATGTGGATGCTATCATCGACTTCAACGTAGCCTTGGCTGAAGAGACCGAGGGCAAGTTTTTGGACATCGAAGTTGTCCGGCCTGGGGTCGAGGAAGTGTTCAACCGTAACGACCTGGGGTTCTATTTGGTTGCGGAGCACACCGACCGTCCCGTGGGCCAGCTTCTTATCACCTACGAGTGGAGTGACTGGCGAAACTCCCTCTTCTGGTGGATACAGAGCGTCTACGTGAAGCTAGATTACCGGCGGCAGGGCGTATACAAGGCCCTCCATTTCTACGCGGCGGAGGTTGCGCGCCGGGAGGGCAACGTCCGAGGGCTGCGGCTTTATGTAGACAAGGGCAACACCGTCGCCCAGAGGGTTTACGCCGGCCTGCGCATGCGCCCGACCCACTACGACATGTACGAGATCGATTTCGATGCTCCACCGGAGCGAAACGTGCCGGCGGCGGAGCCCGATATAGAAAGACCAGAAGAGGAGCAAAATGACCCTGTCGAGTAACGTGAAACAATTTGCCACCGAGAACCATCAGGGTGTACTGACCAGCTTCCGGAGGAACGGCATGCCTCAGATGAGCATCGTCACCTGCGGGGCGTTCCGCGAAGGCGTGGCGTTCTCCACTACCGCTGACCGCGCCAAGCTGCTCAACCTGAGACGTGACGCCCGCTGTTCGCTGATGGTCTCCAAACAAGACTGGTGGGGCTACTTAGTCTTCGAGGGCAAGGCGACCATCCTCGCATCTGATAACACCTCCGTCGACGAGCTCCGGGACGCCCTGCGCGACGTCTACCGTGCTGCCACCGGCGGAGACCACCCCAACTGGCAAGAATACGACCAGGCCATGGTCGACGACCGCCGCGCTGCAGTCATAGTGGTCCCGGACCAGATCTACGGGACGGCGGTTTAGCTGAACGGTGCCCAAGCCCTAATTGGAACAGCCTTCTGAAAAGTTCGTAGTTTCGCGTTTCTTCCGCCGCTTTCCTTGCCACGATAATTCTGAACTTACCCCCACGAAATATTTCACGAGATCGGTTTTTCCTTAGTGAGATTCCAAGCTGTATCAGTGGGATGTGACTAATCCGACCGGAGGGCTTCAGCTTGAGATTAGGTTTTTAGCAGGAGTTCTAGGTGGGTTAGCGTTTCACTTTGCGGTAGGCGCATGTGCCGCTGCTCTACTAATTTTTCCGAAAAAATAGATTTGAACTTATTGGTGTTGCTAGCGAGGCTTGGTTATTTAGGCCATTTATTGGACTGATGGATCTGGGTTTCATCCGTCGTCCAATTGACCCGGCTGACGAAACTATCGTCCAGCTAATCGTGTCTGAAAGTAACGGGGCATTGTTTGCTTGGGCGGTGTTTACTCTGTTGGTGGTCGTTTCTCTTGCCTGTTTGGCCGTGCTCGTAATGAAGAAGAGGATGCTCGGATCCGTATTATTCCGACTTCGATTTGTCGGATTTGGGTTCTGCGGGATTCTCCTCGCAGTAGGACCGATTGGTTTCATTGGAGTCTTGATGGGCGGTCGTTCTATTTTCTGCATATCGACTTGATTGAATTGGTGAACCATATTGGAATCTTTTGTAGTTGCTGGGCTGATCATTTCACCAACCCCACCCCAGCTCTCCCAAACCAATACCAGTCCGTCTAGCCCTATAGAATCGGGACCGTTTGACCCTAAAACCCGGCCTCGTCCGATGGTAGGGTGCAAAACGTCAGACTTCGCGGGGAGGAGTGATGCTATGAAGTTTGGGTTACTGCACCTGTTTGAAAACCCCGGTCACAAGACCGAAAAGGCCGTCGTGGCAGAGAATCTGGAGATGGTCCAAGGGGCTGATGAGATGGGCTACGATTCGGTCTGGTTGGCCGAACATCATTTCTCCGAGTATGGAGTGATGCCTTCTATATCCGTGATGGCGGCAGCGTTGGCCGCACAGACAAAGCGGATTCGTATCGGTTCTGGAGTGGTTGTATTGCCGCTGCACAATCCGATCCGCGTCGCCGAAGAGTTTGCCATGGTCGATTTGCTTAGCGACGGCAGACTCGAATTCGGAGTGGGGCGTGGCTACCAACCCAGCGAATTCGCGGGCTTCGGCGTCAACATGGAAGATAGCCGTGAACGGTTTGATGAATACCTAGAGGTCATACTGAAATTATGGACGGGAGAGGAAGTGACCTTTGACGGCAAGTACATCCAGTTGGACGGAGTTCAGGTAAGGCCCAAACCCCTTCAGGACCCTCACCCGCCAGTGTGGGCCGCGGCCCTCAGCCCGGGGTCTTTCAGCCTTGTGGGCAGCAAGGGCCATAACCTGTTGTTCCCGCCGCCGTGGGCGCCGTCCACCACCGCTATCGATGCTTATCGGAAGTCTCTCGCCGCCGCCGGACATGACCCGGAGAGTAAACGGGTCGCCGCTTTGGTCCACCTCTATGTGGATGATGACACGGAGCGGGCGAAGAGGGATTTTGAGGATCCCCTCATCTGGTACTACCGGACATTTTCCGGACTTGTGGCGCGTCCTGCCTCTGCGTCGGCGCCCGCCAGCTACGAGCACTACGGTTCCCTGCGGGATTTGACCCAAACCGTGACCTATGACCAGTTATTGGACCTGGATGGTGTGGTTGTAGGGGATCCCGAAACGTGCATCAGGAAGATTCGCCACCTTGATGAGATCTACGGCCTATCGGATGTCCTGTTCTGGACCCGTCTTGGCGGACTCGACCACCGCAAGGTAATGCGCTCGATGGAACTGTGCGCAAAACACGTCATGCCAAGGTTTCAGGACGGGCTGAAGGTCGGCTAGCGTAAACCAGACAAGGCGCAAGTGATGCAACTGCATCACTTCCTATGATCAAGCGGCATCTTTCGCGGACTTCTAATGCCCCCTTACAATTATTGCCAATAAAGGGCAATAGGAGGAACCGAGATGAAGTTTGGGCTTTTCTACCTATTCAGCGACTTCGGCGATATCCCCCAGCAACAGTTGTTCAAAGAGGTGCTGACGGAGATCGAGTACGGCGAGGAGCTGGGGTTCGAGTCTGTCTGGCTCCCGGAACACCACTTCGCGGTATACGGCATGTTGGGCAACCCGATGACCTTTGCCGCGGCGGTATCCCAACGCACCCAGACCATGAAGATCGGCACCGCCATCATGGTGCTGCCGTTCCAACACCCGCTGCGGTTGGCGGAGGACGCCGCGCTAGTAGATACCCTCAGCGATGGGAGACTGATGCTGGGCTTGGGAAGGGGTTATCAACCGCCCGAGTTCAACGGCTTCGGCATTCCGCAAGAACGATCTTCCGATATTTTCGAGGAGGGCATGGAGATCCTGACCCGTGCGTTGAGCGGGGAAAAATTCACCTACAACGGTGAGTTTTATCAGATCAAAGAGCCGACCGAGATATTCCCCAAGCCCATTCAGCAGCCCCATCCCCCCTTCTACATCGCAAGCATCAGCCCAAGGAGCTATGAGGTCACGGCCAAGTACGGCGCCTCCCTCATGCGGTCACCACAGTTCGCCAACCTAGACGCGGTGGCTAGCGGTTTTGAGGTCTACAAGACCAAGATGCGGGAGTACGGCCACGATCCAGACGCACTGGACCAACCGTTCTCCGTGCGGACCTACGTGGCGCCGACCAACGCGGCAGCCATGGGCGAGACTGAGAACATGGTCTGGTTCTTCAAACTCATGGCCACCCTCCTTCCGGGGGCGCCCGGCCGGCCGACGCCGCCGTCGGGATACGAGAACTATCCCCTTGACCCCAGCGTTCTGGGCAACGTGACCGTCGACGATGTGTGGGAGCGCGGGACCTGTTTCGGTGACCCGGACCGGGTCATCGAGCTTTATAAGCAGTACATGCACACAGTCGGCGCTACCAGCTTCATGTGCCAGCTCCGTGTCGGGGGCCTGAGCCATGAAAAGGTGATGCGGTCCATGGAACTCTTTGCTAAAGAGGTGATTCCTGCGCTAGAAGAAGAGGAAGCCAGGATGACCGCCGTAAAGGCGTAGCCGTCAGTCCTGGATTTCAAAGCCGCGCCTTTCGGTCCGAAAGGCGCGGCTTTTCTTTTTGGGTCTCTGTCCGTGATAGGTTCCCTGCGAGGAAACCCTCTGTGCTACGATTGCCGCGTCATGACCGAGAACCACAGGAGTAACCATGGCTGAAGAGACTGGCAAAGAAGAACTGCAGGAAGCAAGGCGGGAGTACGAGAGCAGACTGGCCGATGCTTTGGCCCGCCAAGGAGAGCCGAAGCCCGCTCCGGAGACCAGCTACGGCATACCTTTGAAGTCGGTCTACACTCCTGAGGACGCAGCCGATAACGATTACATGAGGGACTTGGGGTTTCCAGGCACCTACCCATTCACCCGGGGAATCCGTCCCGACATGTACCGCGGCCGCCTCTGGACCATGCGCCAATACGCCGGTTATGACACGGTCGTGGAGACCAACTCACGGTTCCGGCACCTGCTGGACCAGGGTCTCACCGGTATGAACGTGGCCTTCGACCTGCCCACCCAGTTGGGCGTGGATCCGGACCATCCCCAGGCAACATCTGAAGTGGGAAAAGTGGGAATACCCTGCCCCTCCGTGCGCCAGATGGAGACACTTTTCCACGAACTGCCCTTGGACCGGGTGACACCGTCTCTCACGGTCAACGCGTCGGCCCAGTCGGTCCTGTCCATGTACGTGGTGACCGCCCAAGAACGGGGACTCCCCCTAGAGCAGATCGGCGGCACCACCCAGAACGACATCCTGAAAGAGTTCATCGCGAGGGGAAACTACATCTTCCCTCCCGGCCCGTCGTTGAAGATGACGGTTGACCTCTTCGAATATTGCGCCCAGCACCTGCCCCGGTGGAACTTCATCAATATCTGCGGCTACCACGTGCGGGAGGCCGGGTCCAGCTTGGTGCAGGAACTGGCCTTTGCCTTTGGCAACGCCCAAGCCTATCTGGACGAGGCGCTGTCCCGGGGCATGGCTATCGACGATTTCGCACCCCGCATCGCCTTCAACTTCAGCGTGTTCAACAACGTGCTCGAAGAGGTGGCCAAGTTCCGGGCCGCCCGGCGTTTGTGGGCCCGGATGCTAAGAGAACGCTACGGGGCCAAGAACCCGCGCTCGCTTACCTTCCGGACCGGCGCCGGCAGCGGAGGCAGTACGCTGGTGGCCCAACAACCCCAGAACAACGTGGTCCGGGTGACCCTGCACACGGTCATAGCCGCAATGGCTGGCGTGCAGTCAATGCACACGGCGTCCATGGACGAGGCCCACGCGTTGCCGTCCGAGGAAGCAGCGACTCTGGCCTTGCGCACCCAGCAGATCGTCGCCTACGAGAGCGGGCTGGCCGATGTCATCGACCCGTTGGGCGGCTCCTACTATGTCGAGAAGCTCACTGACCAGATCGAAGAGCAGGCCGAAGAGTACCTGAAACGGATTGAGGAGCGTGGCGGCATGGTGGCGGCCATTGAGTCCGGTTGGGTGGTCCGCGAGATTGGCGAAGAGGCGTACCGGTTCCAGCGGGAGGTCGAGCAGGGCGACCGGGTCGTTGTGGGGCTGAACCGCTTCACCACCGACGAGTCCCCACCCATCGAGCTGCACCGTCCCGACCCCACAGTGGCCAGCGGCGTGAAGGCTGAAGTGGACGAGCTGCGGAAGCAGCGGGACAACAAGGCGTTCTTGCGTGCGTTGGACGACTTGAAGGCGGTGGCAAGTGAGGGCGGGAATCTGATGTATCCGACATTGGAGGCTATCCGGTCCCTGGCCACTGTGGGTGAAGTTTCGGGGGCGTTGCGGGAGATATTCGGGGAATGGCAGGCACCGGCGGTTCAGTAGGGTAAGTCAACCTCCTCGACCGTTCTTGGTGAGCCTGTCGAACCACTTTCCCTCATCAGTCCTGGTCCACTTCGAACAAGAGCTCTCACCCTAACCCTCTCCCGTGCGCGGGAGAGGGGTTTTTATTTTTAGCTGGCCGGGTTTAGTCTTTGCACCAGCTCTGCCCAGTGGCGGCCCCAAGCGTTGCAGATGGTGTTGATCTCTTCTTCGGGGAAGTCGCGGAGGGCCACGGGACCGTAGTGGGAGGTGTGGGCGTTACCTTGGATGACCATGCCGTGGTTCAGCAGGATGTGGATCATGCTGAGTAGGGCCAGTTCGGCGCCGCTGCCAGGACGGCCTCCGCCAGTGAACGCGCCTCCGACCTTGCCCGACAATGGGCCGGGGTAGTCCTGGATCGCGGTAACGTCGAATAAGCGCTTGATTTGCCAGTCTACGTCTCCGAAACGCACCGGAGTCCCTACTATCACTCCTTTGGCGGACAGCATCTCCTCCCACTGCACCTCCTCAACTGTGCGCACCAGCGTGCTGGCGCCGGCTTCCTCCATCCCCTGGCGGATGGGCTCCACCATGGCGCGGGTGCGGCCGTTCTTGGAGGTATACATGATTAGCAGGTCGTGGTCGTTGTCTGGCATATGGTTCCTCTAGATCTGATTAGACCTGGCACTTGGAGCAGAAATAGGTGCCCCGGGCCTGGACTCGGATGGCGGTCATTGATGTCTCGCAGTTGGGGCAGGCAGCCTTGATGTCCCGGGGGTGGCTCCAGGTGGTCAGCGCGGTGGGCGGGTCCGGCCAGAGCTGGTCGCGGGCCCGGTCGTAAACACCGTAGGCGGCAGACAAGGCGTCGATTATCGCCTGCCGCAGCGTGGCAACCTCGTCGATGGAAAGGTCGGACGCGGGCCGCTCCGGATGCAACCCCGCCAGGAATAGGGACTCGTCGGCATAGAGATTGCCCAGTCCGCAGACGGTGGACTGCTCCAGGAGCAGGGCTTTCACCGGGGCCTTCCTGCCCGAGAAGGACTCGGCCAGAGTCTCAACGGTGAACTCGTCTTCGAAGGGCTCGGGACTCATGGTCGGCAGCACCTCGGTGGGCGAGTCCACCAGCCACAGCTTGCCGAACTTGCGCCCATCCACGAAACGGAGTTCCGGGCCGTCCTCCAAGGGGAAAGAGTGCCGGGTCATGGGGTCGGGTTCCTGCGATTGTGGCTGGACTTGAAGCCTGCCGGTCATGCCCAGATGGATTATGAAATTTGTCGGACCGCTGCCGGATAGAGGGAGAATGAGGTATTTGCCCTGCCGCTCGATGTCCTGGATGGTACGGCCTTTCAGACCCTCCGCCAGTTCGGCCGCCGAAGGCTTTTTGACCGTGTTGGCCCAGGTGATGTTGGCTCCGGTGATGGTGGAGCCCGGCAGTCCCGCACGCACCAAGTTCCGGCGCGTGTTCTCTACCTCAGGCAGTTCGGGCATCTTGGACTCCTTCGACAGGCTCAGGATGAGCGGTTGTTGTTGCCATTCTTCCCTCTTTCCGC
This sequence comes from Dehalococcoidia bacterium UBA2158, assembly GCA_002328185.1. Taxonomy (GTDB): domain Bacteria; phylum Chloroflexota; class Dehalococcoidia; order Lucifugimonadales; family UBA3495; genus UBA9611. Next base: position 136,495 of record DCWQ01000003.1, on the reverse strand, counting down.
TCGTGGCGAGCTTGTCGAACCACGGACAGAGGACAACTGTAGCTGCACCAGGAAGATGGCTAGTGCGCGCCCTTCGACGGAGCTCAGGACGAACGGACCGGGGTAGGTCATCGGCAACCCACCGCCATGACAAGTATATTCTATACGGTGGTATGCTTCACGACGAGTCGGAATCAACCAACGAAGAAGGACATCAAGCCATGAAATTCGGAATCTACAGTTCCATCGCCAATCCGCCCCGGGGCGAGGACCTGCCCAGGTGCGTTGACGAGGTCATTGAAGAGGCGCAATTGGCCGAGCAGGCTGGGTTCGACTCGTGCTTCTTCGGCGAGCACCACCAGGACAAGGACGGGTTCCTGCCGTCGCCTCTGATCGTCTGCACTGCCGTGGCGGCGTCAACCACCAAGCTGAGGGTGGGGACATCGGTAATTCTGTTGCCGTTGCACCACCCGGTGCGGCTGGCCGAAGATGTGGTCACCCTGGACATCATCTCAAAAGGCCGGGTGACTGTAGGCGTCGGTCTGGGCTACCAACAAGCTGATTTCGGTGCCTTCGGCGTTAATATGTCCGACCGCGTGGAGTTGTTCGAAGAGAAAGTTGGCATCCTGCACAAGTGTTGGTCGGGCGACGAGTTCTCTTACGATGGCAAGCATCACAAGATCGAGAACCTGACAGTGAGCCCCGCCCCCATACAGAAGCCAAGCCCTCCGCTGTGGATCGGCGCTAGCGCGCCGGTGAGCGCTAGGCGGGCCGCCAACATCGCGGACGCGATAGTTACCACGCCCAGCACCACGTTGGACAACACGGTCAAGTTGATCGACCACTACAAGCAGGCCGCCGTGGCCGCCGGCAAGACGCCCGCGCCCGTGATCATGCGCGACGCTTGGGTGGCCGGCTCGCGTAAAGAAGCTGAAGAGGTCTACGGACCCGAGGTGATGCAGGCGTACAAGTATTACTGGCAGAACGGACTGCCCGAGTTCCTGTCCATCAAGAACGAGCCCGAACTTACCTTGGAACGCGTGGCCAAAGACCGCCTGATCATGGGCGACCCCGAGGAATGCCTGAGCGAGTTCCAAAGGTGGAGCGATGCCACGGGCGCCGAGTCCTGCCTGCTGCGTTTGCGGCATGCCCACTCAGGAGGCCCGTCCCACGCCCAGATCATGAAGACTATCGACCTGATCGGAGACCGGATCATTCCGTACATGGATTAGCCGACGCCAGAGAATGCCATCTGAAACACTGAAAATACGGAGAGGTAATGTCATATGTCGGGGCCACTAGGGGGTTGAAGGTGCTAGAAGTTGCAAACTGGGTACTGGGT
>DCWQ01000003.1:107430-134847 GCA_002328185.1 Dehalococcoidia bacterium UBA2158 | reverse complement strand
ACTGGGTACTGGGTGGCTGGGCCTGCGGCCGCTGCGATCATGGCAGATATGGGAGCTGATGTCGTTAAGATCGAGTACCCGGAGACTGGCGACCCCGCCTGAAGCGTGGAGGTATCCGAACTCGGAGTCGTCCAGTATGCCGGCGGTATCAACAAGTTGTTCGAACTATTGAAAGTGAGGCAAGTACAGCGTTGCCGTAAACCTTGAGAACCCTGCGGGCAAGAAATCGTTCAGAAACTGGCTGCCGAATCAGATGTAGTAATCACTAATCTGACGCCGAATCGATAAGAGCGTTACAATCTGGGTTACGAGGACCTATCGACGCTGAATCCGCGCGCGATTTACCTTCTCCGGAGCTTGGCCAAGACACTGAGACGACCCTTCTGGAGTTGGGCTACACCTGGGATGAGGTGATAGTCCTTAAAAAGCAAAGGGCAATCATTTAATCAGTGCTCCGCAGCCTCCGAGGCCACCGGGTTGTAAGTGACCTGAATCACCGGCGTCTGAGACTCGTTCATTCACTGGTGGTGTTCGTTGGGCGGGACTAGGATGGCATCGCCTTGTGACACTGTGTAGTCTTTCCCGCCGCACACCATTTCCATGCCTGGGTCCTCGGATACCAAATTAGACGTCTATGCCATAAACCCTGACCGCGGTGTCGTGGAATAATGACGCCCGTTCGGTCGCTGAGTAGTCTTTGGACAGCCTCTTGAAGGCGTTGTACATGACGTTATAGGAGAAGGACACCTTGTCCGGCGGGAAGTTGCTTTCAAACATGCAGCGGTCCGGGCCGAATTGTTCGATACAGTGGTTCATCCAAGGCGCCATGGTTTCGGCCAGTTCTTCCGAGCCTATGGGCACTTCTCTGGCGTGCCAGCCGTAGCCGAAGCGGGGCATACCCATTCCGCCCAACTTTATGGTGACGTTGGGGCAGGCCGCCACCGCGGAGATGCCCTCTCGCCAATTGGGGACTATCTCGTCGTCCTTGCCGGCGTAGATACCGACCCGGCTCACGCCGCCGATGTGGTTCACGATGATTGACAGGTCCGGCACGGCCTTGGCGAATTCGGCGATCTCAGGTAATTGAGGGAAGGACTGCATGAGGTCTAGTACCAGGCCTCTTTGACTCAACACCCTTGCGCCGGTTAAGAAATCAGCGGCGGCCAGGATGCCTTCGGTCTCCCGGTTGTCCCATGCGGGGTCGCTGTTCCATGTTACGTTGTGGCGTATGCCCCGGAACCGGTTGGGGCTGGCCGCCTGTAGCGCTTCCAAGACCGGCGCCACCTCGTCGCCCAGCTTGAGGTCGGCGTGGCCGATGATGCCCGCCGCCGCCCGGCTTGGGCCGTAAACCCCGCTGGCGCTGGCCGCTGCCAGACCCTGGACGAATTCAACCTCGCCAACTGGACGCAGTTCTTCCGGGCCGTCTGCGTTGTACATGGACCGGGCCTCAAGGAAAACGGTGGACCGGACATTGTGGCCGCTGTAGATGTCGGCGTTCAACTCATGGAGGAGATACCGCTGGTAGGGGGTGCTGCCCGGGCGGAGGTCCCAGAAATGATGGTGTGGGTCGCATATGGGGAGCTCCGGCTCCAAGGTGGGTTCCTCGGTCAGAGCCAGCCAATCATTAAAACCGAATGGCATACGAGTACCTCCACTGGTGGGTTTCGAGCTTGGATAATAACACGAGCACGGAAAAATCCTTGCTCAGATGTCCCCTCCCTCGTCGTCCTTCCGCGGAAGGACGACGAGGGTTAGAGTGAGGGCCGTTACTTCGGGGAGATCAAGCCTGTAGCAGAAAGGTCCTTCGACAAGTCCGATTACATCGAGACTCTCGACCCTTGGTCAGATCTTAGGATGAGCGGTTGTAGTGGCTTTGGAACCACACTTGATGCACGGCCAGCGTAATTTCCATGTGGAGGAATCGGTGGCCCAGCAAGTCGCCCGCTAGGGACCCTCAGAAAACTTGGCCACGTGCGCGTTCAGTTCCTCTTCAGCCAGGTCTTCCTTGTGGGTGCTGACGTACCAGCGATGCCCCAAGGGGTCGACCAGGGTGCCGGTCCGGTCGCCCCAAAACTGGTCTTCCAGGGCCATCAAGCTTTTTGCCCCGGCAGCGAGTGCCTGGGCGTAGATACGATCGACGTCTTCCACGTAGAGGTAGATGTGCACGGGAGTGCCCCCGATCGCAGTTGGGCTCTGGAAATCCATCTCCGCGCTCTCGTCGGAGAGCATGATGCGGGAATCGCCGATCTGTATCTCGGCGTGGCCGATCGTTCCGTCTGGACTGGGAATCCGTATCAATTCTTCTGCGTCGAAAGCCTTTTTATAGAAATTTATGACGTCCCATGCGCCTTTGATGCACAGGTAGGGTGTGACCGAGTGAAGCCCGCGTGTATGGGGTTAACGTTGGTGGACATTGGTTTCCCCCTGTAGGCGTAAGGTGTTTATGTTTGGGAAATAGCTCGGCACAACCCGCTCACGGTGAACTCCGACTAAGAGTCGAGAGTCTCGATGAAATCAGACCTGGCGAACCACCGTTTTGGGCTAGTTAGTTTTCCAGGATCAGTATGACTTATGCGCACCCTTCGACGGACTCAGGACGAACGGATAACGGGTGGTCCTACGCCTGATGAACAGCCAGCGTGATTTCCATGCCCTCGATCTTGGTGGACTCGGTGGCGGATTCGGTGGACGGCGAGCCGTCCACCAGATCGTTGCTTAGGGTCTCATTTCGGATGTAATCCGAGAAGGCGCCCTGCATGATGCCGGCGAATTCCGACGGGCCCTGGTAGTAGGTCACGATGCGGTCGGTGACATCGAAGTTGGCCGACCGGCGCATGCCTTGGATGCGGTGGACAACCTCTCGCGCCAGGCCTTCTTCTTTCAATGCGTCGCTGAGATCGCCGTCCACGGCCACCATGTAGCCGCCCTCCATCGAGACGGAGTAGTTCTCCACTGAGAGTATGGTCTCGGTCTGGTCGCCGGCTTCGTCCAAAACCTGCCGCACCAGCGGGGCGTCGTCTTCGATAACCTGGATGTCTTTGATGTTCAGCTCTTCCAAAACCTGAGGGCGCACCTGGTCGATGTACTCCCGCTCCTCAGAAACGCGAATCTTCACCAGCACGTTGGCCAGTGGTTGGCGCACCTTCAGTCCTGCCTTGGAGCGTGCGGCCCGGCCCATGCTTGCCACTTTCATCGCGAGTTGGGTGGCTGCCATCAACGGCTGGTCAACCAAGGACTCGTCCGCCACCGGGTAATCGGACAGGTGGATGCTGTCTGGGGCCGATGGGTCCACCGAGCAGACCAGGTTCAAGTACATCTCCTCGGCGACGAAGGGGGCCAGTGGGGCCATCAGCTTGGCGACGGTCACCAGGCAGGTGTGCAGGGTGATGTAGCCGGAAAGTTTGTCGGCATCGCCCTCGTTCCGCCAGAAACGGCGGCGGCTGCGGCGCACGTACCAGTTGGACAACTGGTCGATGAACTCCTGGATGCGGCGGCCCGCGTTGGTGGGCTCGTAACCGTCCATGTAGCCGTCAACCTGGGCGATTAGAGTGTTCAGCTCGGATAGCACCCAGCGGTCAAGTTCGTTCTCGGGCTTCCAGTCGGCCGGCGTCTGCGAGGGGTCGAACTTGTCGATCTCAGCGTAGCCGATGAAGAACGAGTAGACGTTCCACAGGGTGAGCATCACCTTGCGGAGGGTCTCGCTGACCAACTTGCCGGAGAACCGCCTGGGCTCGCCAGGATGGGACGCCGTGAACAGATACCAGCGCAGGGCGTCGGCGCCATGCTCGTCCAGCACCGAGAGGGGCTCGACCACGTTGCCGACCCGTTTGCTCATCTTCCGGCCCTTCTCGTCCAAGATCAGGCCCAGGCAAATGACGTTCTTGTACGCTGGTTGACCCTTGAGAAGAGTGGACAGGGCGTGCAGGCTGTAGAACCAGCCACGGGTCTGGTCGACCGCCTCGCAAATGTAGTCGGCGGGGAAGCGGCCGTCTTGATCGATGCTGTCGTTCTCAAAGGGATAGTGGAATTGGGCGAAGGGCATGGCGCCCGAGTCGAACCAAGCGTCCATGACCTCTGGGATGCGGTGCATCTTGCCGGTGCAGCCCTCTGCTGTGCAGTCCAGGATGATGTTATCGACATAGGGCCGGTGCAGGTCCAGGCCGTCGGCGTTCAGGCTGCCATTAGTTCCGGCCATACCTCTAAGTTCGTCGACTCCTCCGATACATATCGTGTGGTTGCACTCCTCACACCGCCAGATGGGGATCGGTGTACCCCAGTAGCGCTCCCGGGAGATGGCCCAGTCCACGTTGTTCCGCAGCCACTCGCCGAAGCGCCCGTCTTTGATGTAGTCGGGGTACCAGTTGATGATGTCGTTTCCGCCGACCAGGTCGTCTTTCAGCGCCGAAGTCCGGATGTACCAGGAACTCTTGGCGTAGTAAAGCAGCGGGGTGTCGCAGCGCCAGCAGAAGGGGTAAGTGTGCCGGTAGATGTCATGGTGGAACAACAAGCTGCGTTCCGTCAGGTCTTCCATGATCTCTTTGTCGGCCGACTTCACGAACTTGCCGGCGAAGCGGTAGTTGCCGGTGATGATTCCCTGTAAATCCACGGGCTGTACGAAGGCCAATTCCTTCTCGCGGCCCACACCCAAGTCCTCGTCACCGAAGGCCGGAGCGATGTGGACGATGCCGGTGCCGTCGTCCAAAGACACAAAGTCTGCGGATATGGTTGTTGGCGCGAATTCGGTGGTGTCTTCGAGCTCAGTGACCATTCCACCGGGGCCGGGCCGGCGCACGAAACGACGCACCTGCGAGCCGAATTCCTGCGGGTGGTAGAGGGGCGTGTAGCCCAATCCCACCAGGTCTGAGCCCTTGACCGTACCAACTATCTTGTGTTCTTGAGTGACGTTCACTGAGACCAGCGCCTGCGCCAGCACCAAGCGGTGGCTGCCGCCCTCGCCTTCCAGTTCGACGATGCTGTAGTCCGCGTTCTCGTCTACCGCTAGGCCGGTGTTGCCAGGCAGGGTCCAGGGAGTGGTGGTCCAGGCCAGGAGGAACACGTCGGTGTTGCCCGCACCCAGTTTTTCAAGGACATCGGATTTGTCAGTAGACGCGGCCGGATCCACCTTGAACTTGATGAAGACCGAGGGATCAGGCGTGTTCTCCCGGTAGCCCAGGGCTACTTCGTGGGAACTGAGACTGGTCACGCACCGAGGGCAGTGGGGGGTGCCCCGCATGGTCTGGTAGAGCAGGTCCTTGTCCCAAAGGGTCTTCAGCATCCACCAACCGGTCTCGATGTAGTTGTTGTGTAGGGTGACGTAGGGGTCTTCCATGTCGACCCAGTAGCCGATGCGGTCGGTCATGGTCTCCCACTCTTTAACGTAGCGGAAGACGCTCTCCCGGCACTTCTTGTTGAACTCCTCGATGCCGTATTCTTCGATGTCGCGCTTGCTCTTCAGGCCGAGCTCTTTCTCTACTTCTAGCTCCACGGGCAAGCCATGGGTATCCCAGCCGCCCTTGCGGGGGACGCGGTAGCCCTTCATGGTGCGATAGCGGCAGATGACGTCCTTGAAGACGCGGGCGAGAACGTGGTGGATGCCGGGGCTGCCGTTGGCCGTGGGTGGGCCCTCGTACATCATGAAAAGCGGCGCGTCGGGGCGTTCCGACTCGGTGCGCCGGAAAACGTCCTTCTCCTTCCATTGCTGCAGGACGTTGACGTCCAAGTCCGGGAAGCTGACGCGGTTGGATACGGGTTTAAACATCGGGTAAAGCGGTCCTCAAGACCGGCGACTATCCGCCGGTTGTTTTATTAATCCAACATTATAGCGTAGGTGGGGGTGAGGGAGCTCTATGGAAGACCACCTGTGATCGCCGCTGCAATGTGCTCGCTGTCCCGCACCGCGCCGTAGATCAGGCCCGAGGCCCGGTTCGAAGCCAGGGGAAACCGTTGAAATAGAGACACGGTATAGAGAAGATGCCGTTGGCGTGGACCAGGGTGCCTCGGTTGGCCAACTCCAAGCCCTGTATCCAATTAAAATCGGCGGTGAACACCGTGCATCAGATGATGGTGTTGATGCCCGCCTGCTTCAGGTCGAGCGAGTCCGCAAGCCCAGCCAGCATGCCTGAGTTGGGGGCCTCAACCGGGGCCGGCTTCTGCGGGAGGGGCGTCTATTTCCGCTTTGGCGATGTATCCGTCAATCATGTCCTTGATTCGCTGGGAACTGCCATCGCCCAAATCCCAGTTGTCCTTGTGGCCCTCCCGGAACAGCAACCGGTCTCCCGATGCGCCTTTAAGTCCGCCTAATAAGTTGATGCTCTGGCGCGCCAGTTGTTGGAGGGTAACCGTATGCCCTCCCCTGGTGCCCGATACCTGCGGCTGAGTCATGAACTGCATGTTGGGGTCTTCAAGGTTGGCGACGGTGTGGTTGAGCAAACCGGACTGTATGCCCCGGTAGAGGATGTCTTTGCCCGGTAATTTCTAGGGAACCGGTCAACCTTGCTGGTCCAGAGGTAGACCGGCCGACTTCGATCAGTTCTTCGACGATCTGGACTCCAGATTGGGCGCTGCCGATGATCAGCACTCCGTCGGGCTTAATTCGGTCCGGGTTGCGGTAGTCGGCGGTGTGCACCTGTTCCACTGGGACTGACATCGGTTACGGTGACTCCCGTGCGCACCGGGAGCTGCATGTTGTGAGCGTGAGACCCGAAGGGCTCGAGTAATTCATCACGATGCCAAAAGCCGTCTGGATTCGACAGAGAACGTTTGTCGCCGGGCAATTGGTTCATGCTGTTGCGCGAGTTCACGGTGAAGGAATCCCGACGCTGGGAGCGCCAGGTCTCCGCGATGGCGCCGCGCTCCATCACCAGGCGGTCGTGGCCGGCCTGGGAAAGCTGACAACTGACGCTCAGGCCAGCTTGTTCTGCTCCAAGGATGATCGTGTCCACAGTTTCCGGCATGTGGGTCTACTCAGATGAATTCTAGGTCAAGAACATGTCGGCCTGGACCAGTTTCTGCTCACCGTGGTCAGCGGCCAGGCCAAAGGCAGCTAGGGTGTGGCGGCCCAGAGTGGGCTCTCCGTCAGCCTTGCCGTAGACGCAGATGGTGGTGCGCTCTTGGCCGTTGATGCGCATACGAACCTCGGCCATGGGCAGCATCTCCCAACCGCCGCCAGGCAGGTTGAACCGGGACTCCCATTCGGTGCCAACACCAAGCATCTCCAGCAGAGTGGACGATAGCACCGAATAGATGTTCTCCGACCCGGCCACGGCGATAACCCGCTGGAACCGGGAGCCGTCTCTGGGGCCGATCTCGATGGGGCAATGGAATGTGTTGGTGGGCGTTGTCATTTGCTTGACCCTCCATTTATTGCCAGAGTTTGTAGAAGTGGTTCAGAGGCCCGTGCCCCTGCCCGATGGGGAAGGAGCGGCGGATTGCCTCGGTAACGAACTCCTTGGCCTGCCCTACAGCATCCTCGGCTTCCAGTCCTTTGGCTAGTCCCGCGGCCACCGCCGAGGCGAAAGTGCAGCCGGTGCCGTGGGTGTTCACAGTCTCGAACCGGGGGGCTGTGAACTCGCGGAAGTCACGGCCGTCGAAGTACACGTCGGTGGCCGGCCCTTCGCGGTGCCCGCCCTTGACCACCACCGACGCCGCGCCCATGGCCACGATGGCCTGGGCGGCTTTGCGGACATCCTCGTCGGTGACAATGGTTAGGCCGGTCAGTGTTTCGGTCTCCGGGATGTTCGGCGTGACTACTGCAGCCATGGGCAGCAGAAGATCCCGTAGAGATCCGACCGCCTCTTCTCTAAGTAGAGAGTCTCCGCTCTTGGCGACCATCACTGGGTCAACCACCAGCCGCCGTAGACCCGGCATGTCCGGGTATTTCTTCTCAGCATCTTTAAGTGACGCGGTGACGCACTCGATAATCTCTCTGCTGGAGAGCATGCCCGTCTTCACGGAGTCGGCGCCGATGTCCGACACCACAGCGTCGATCTGGGCCGAGATGATATCGATGGGAATCTCATGCACCGCAGTTACGGTCCGGGTATTCTGGGCGGTGATGGCGGTCAAAACGGACGTGCCGTAGACGCCCAACGCAGCGAAGGTCTTGAGGTCAGCCTGGACTCCCGCACCGCCGCCCGAATCTGACCCGGCGACGGTCATGGCCGAGGCTACCTGCCTCATGCCGACCATTTCTCTCCACGATAGGCCATGTCGAAGAACTGGTACTCGTACCTGAGAACGCTCCGAAATATCTCTTGGAGCTTGGCCCGTAGCTCCGGTGTAGGAGCGGAGCCGTCGACCACGCTTCGGAGCCAGGACACGAATCCGGACATGCCGGGGCTGGTGTGGATGTTGATCCAGGTCTGGTAGTAGTGGTTGTCCGGTTTCCGGCCCGCATCATCGGCCCGCGCAGCCCAATCCAGGTAGGGCCACTCCACAGCCAGCAACGTGGCCACGACCTCAGTGAATGTACTCTCGTAGGCCTGGGTACGCAGGTAGCCGCTATAGTTATGGGTGGTGGGCAGGTACTCCAAGGCTTTCACCCATTCACGGGAGATGCCCCGCTCCCGGAACGCCTCTTGGAACAAGCCCTCTTCGCCGCCCAGCCCCAGGTGCAGAAACGAGACAAGCTCACGTGCGGCATCGAAGTCAGGGGCCTTGGCGGTGGCCAGGCTGAGCAGGATCGACCAGTCCTTGAGGAATAGGTAGTCCTGGTCGAAATAGATATCGAATCTCGACCGGTCGAGTGAACCGTCGGCCATCTCGGTGACGAAGGGGTGGGTGACCACCTTCTCCCAGATGGGTCCAACACCGGCGCGAAGTTCGTCGCTTAAACCCAAAGCACTTGCTTCCTTGATACCGGCGGCGTCCCAATCAACTGGCGGCCACCGGGGATATTAGGTGTGGAAAGCTACTCGTCGCCCGGCCCTTCTTCCGGAGTGAAGTCCGGGGTGAGGCCAACTGACTCTGCCTGGTCGGACGGGTCTGGGGTGGTCATATCACCCATGAACCCGATGGGTATCGCCGGTAACGTCTCCAGATGGAGTCCGGTGCGCATCCCCAGTTCCAGCGACAACCTGGCCACGGCGTCATTGTCGTCGGCTTCGACCATCATGACGAAGTCGTAACGGCCCAGGACGGCGTATTGGCCCAGGATCTCCGCGCCTGGAAGTATCAAGTCCCTGGTTCGGGCTACGATTAGGTTCGGGTCGCTGTGCAACATTCGCTGGCCGTCGTGGGTCAGAGATCCCAAAAGAAAGTAGAGCGACATATAGATTTAACCCCCATCAAACACGTCTGGGATCCAGGCTGACGAGTTTCATGAAAGTATATCACCGGACTGAGTGCGCATCGGAGTCAGTTTCCGCCCTGGAAGACCCGTACTGATCCCAGGTTAAAGGCGAGTGTTACAGACTGACCCGACTGTGCTGGACCGGAGGCTGCACCTGCCACGGTGTGGCAATAGAGTTCGCCTTTCCCGACCTGGACCCTGACCTCGTACCGGTCGCCTCGAAACACCCGCTCGATTACCACTCCCTGCAATAAGTTTCCATCCGGCGTCTTATCCGCAGGGATGCCCGACATTGAGATCCCGCTCTCATCGACTAGAAGGGTTATCTCAGACCCCTTTTCGGTTCCCGAACCCGGCGGTTTCGGCACCGTTATCGAACCAACCGAACATTCAATCTTGAGGGCCTCTCCGTCGTCGATGACCACGCCGGGAAGGACATTCTTGAACCCCAGTGTACGGGCGACGAATCCGTCAGCGGGATTGGCTACCGCCTCTTCGGGAGTGCCGGTCTGTATGATACGGCCGTGGTTCATAAAGATAAGTCTGTCGGCCATCGTGAAAGCTTCGTCCCGGTCGTGGGTGACGTAGATAGAGGTTACCCCCACCTCTTTCAGAATCCGGCGGACCTGATTCTGCAACGACTCCCGGAGCGCCCGGTCCAGCGAGCCCAGCGGCTCGTCAAGCATCAACAGCCTCGGTGCCGGCGCCAGGGACCGGGCCAGCGCCACCCGCTGCCGCTCACCGCCTGAAAGTTCATGCACCTTCCGGCTGGCCAGGCCGCCCAATTCCACCAGGTCCAGCAACTCCTGGACCCTGGCCTGAACCTGGGCTGAGGGGAGTTTTTGCATGCGAAGTCCAAATGCCACGTTGCCGAAGACATCCATATGGGGAAAGAGGGCCAGGTCTTGAAACATCAGCCCGAAACCCCGCTGCTGGGGGGCCAGACCATTCATGGTCCGGTCGTCGAATTCGATTGTCCCGGCGTCTGGGTCTTCCAGCCCGGCCAACATCCGCAGCATCGTGGTCTTGCCGCAACCGCTGGGGCCCAGCAGGCACAGCAACTCACCAGTCTCGGCGGAAAACGAAACACCGTCAACGGCGGATACTCCGCTGAATGATTTGTAGAGACCCGAGACCGATAGAAGAGCCATCAGAAACCACCCACGCCCTTATACCGGAAGCGTTCGATGGCGATGAAGCCTACGGCCACCACGGCCATCAACAGCACGCTCATGCCCAAGGCCATGCCCAGGTTGGATGCGCCGGGTAGGCCCAGGAACCGGAAGATCGCCACTGGCATGGTGGTGAACTCGGCCCGAACCAGGATCAGCGACGCCCCGAATTCGCCCATGGACACCGCGAATGCGAAAGTGGCGCCGACCAACAGCGCCGGAGCGATCATGGGGAGTTCAACCAGTAAAAATACCTTCGATGGACTGGCGCCAAGCACGGCCGCCGCCTCCCTAAGGTTGGGGTTCATCCCCTTAAGCACCGGCAGCAGGCTTCGGATGACGAATGGGTAGGCCACCAGGCTGTGGGCGATCACCAGAATCAACCAAGAGCCGCGAAGGTCCAAAGGCGGTCTTCCCAGCGCGATGATGTAACCGAACCCCAGTGTCACAGCCGAAACACCCAGGGGCAGCATGACCAAGGCGTCGGCCATGTTTCGCCATCTGCGTCTGGCGTTGGTTATGAAGTAGGAGATGATCGTCCCTACCACCAGTGATATGGCTACCGTGGTCAAGGCGAATCTCAAGGAGTTCCAGATTATCTTCACAGGCGACAGGTGGAAGTAAGAACTGCGCTCGTCGGAGAATAGATTGGCCATTTGGGCCGTGCCGAATCCGCCGTCGAAGGTGATCCAGCGCACCACGAGAGCGATCAGGGGCGACAGCATCGCCAGCAGCACCAACACCATCGCAATGACTAAAACTTTGTCCCAGAGCCGTACCGGCTTGCGGGACGTGGCCTCCCGCGGCTTGAGGTCCATGCGCACCACCGATTGTTCCTGGAACCTGGAATAGAGCAGCAGGAAAAAATAGGTGAATCCAAGTTGGATAATGGACAGCGCGCCCGCCAAGGGCAGCCGGAACAACTTGGCCGTCAACTCGTAGATCGCCACCTCTAAGGTTGCGAACTCGGGGCCTCCCAGCACCAGAACCACGCCGAAGCTGGTGAAGGAGAAGGCGAAGGCCAGCAACGAAGCCGAGGCGATGGCCGGCAGGAGCATCGGCAGCGTCACATGGTAGAAGGTGCGGAACGGACCGGCGCCCAGCACCTTGGCCGAATGCTCCAGGTTCGGGTCCAGGTTGGACCACAGCGCCGAGACGATCCGGACGATGATGGCGTAGTTATAGAACGCGTGGGCCATGAAGATGATGGTCAGGGAATTGCTGATTCTGACCGGTGGCTCGTCCAGTCCGAACATCGACTCCAGAGCGGAGTTTACGATGCCCTGGGAGCCGAACAGAGCGGTGAAGCCCATGGCCACCACGATGGTGGGCATCACGAAGGGCAGCGTGGAGATTGCTTTGAGCAGCGTCTTGCCGGGAAACTCGTATCTAGCGAAGAGAAAGGCCGCCGGCAGACCCACAGCCAGGGTCAGCAGCGTTGAGATGACCGCCTGCCAGACGGTGAACCAGATGCGCCCCAGGTAATAGGAGTCGTTCAGCAGCACCTTGAAAGGGTCGAAGCCGAACCCGCTCTCGCCCCCCAAGCTCCGCTCCAAGATCGAGCCCAGGGGGTAGACGAAAAATATCGCCAAGTATACCAGGGGCAACAGGAATAGCAGCCGGCCGGCAGTCAAAGCTAAGTTTCCTTTTCAGATTTGACTACCGCTTCAACCGGTTGGCTGGCCGCCGCGGCGGTATCAACGGCCGATGGGGAGGTCACTGGGTTCAGCGGAGGACGACCGATGTCCACTCGTCGATCCACTCGTCACGCTTGGCGTCGATGGTGTCCGGTCCGATGTCCGCCGGCGCGGAGGGCACTTCGGCGAACCTGAAGTAGTCCGGCAGTTCGGCTTCGCTATTTACCGGGTAGACGAACATCCGGCCCGGGATGTCTTCTTGGAACGGCCGGTCCAGGACGAAGTCGATGAACTTCTTGGCCAGGTCCTCGTTATCCGTCCCTTTAAGGATTCCGATGCCTTCTATCTGCAGGAAGGTTGCTTTGTCCAACAGCACGTTGCCGGTCGGTGGTTCCTCGAGTGCGACCTCCGAGAAGAAGAACTCGGCTGCGGGGCTGGTGGCATAGCTCAGCACCAGGGGCCTGTCTCCGCCGTATTTGCTGAAGTCAGTGTAATACGCTTCCGACCACCCGTCTTTCACGGCCAGATTATTGGCTCTTAGGTCGGCCCAGTAGTCTAGGTAGTCATAGTCGTCATCCTCCCCGAAATAGGAAACGGTGGCGATAAGGAAGGCCAGTCCCGGTGTGGACGTGGCTGGGTTCTCGACCACCAGGCGTCCGTCCCATTCAGGCTGGGTCAGGACCTCGAGGGAAGTAGGTGTAGTGAGCCCGTTTTCTTCCAGATAAGCGATGTCGTAATTGAGGTTGACGTAACCGTAGTCAACGGGAGTGACGTGGAAAGTGTCGTCTAAGATGAACTGCGCCGGCACGTTGTCGATGAGATCGGATTCGTACTGGATGAAGATGTCCTCCCGCAATGCCCGGCTTAAAAACGTATTATCGACGCCGTAGAGGAGGTCGCCGGAGGGGTTCCCCTTCTCAAGTATGGCCCGGTTCAGAACCGCACCCGAGGACCCGGCTTTTTGGATGGTCACTTTGGCGTTGTTGGCCTCCTCGAATTGGGCGATGATCTCTTCGCCGATGTCGAAGCTGTCGTTGGTCAAGACCACCAATTCGCCCGGTTTGGCTGGCACGGATGTCGCTTTAGCTGTAGGTTTCGCAGTTGGCTCAGCTGCGGGCTTCGCAGCTGGCTTAGCTGTAGCTGCCGGCTTAGGTGCGGCGGTTGGAGAGGTAGATGGTGTATCTCCATCTCCTCCACAAGCCGTCAAGACCAACAGTGCCAACAGGGTAATTATTGCTGAGATTGTTGTTGATTTTATCATGCGTGACTGCCTCCCAAAGTACTTCGAAACAGATTTGACTGGGCAAAAAAATAACCGCCAATGGTGAGTATTGACGGCCTAACATGATATTTTACGCTCTAGTCCGTTTCCCTCCGCTGGCATTACCCAGATCAGGTTCGCAAGGGTCGGTGGCATTGAAGGCCGCCCTCTCAGCCCGGCTAAACCGAGCTCCCCTACGTGCCTAGATGATTCGATTGTTAATCGCGGCGCCCATTTCGCGGGCACAGAGGAATTATAGAAGGGCTGCTGAATGAGTGTCAATATGAGCATATTGCGAAATGAGTTAGGCCCGAATTTAGTGCAACGTGCTCTTCATGATTTCGATCTTTTGGCGCTCTTTGACGGTGGGTTTCTGCCCGCCTAGTCTTTCTCATGTTTCGGTCTAGATGATTACCGAGAATGAAACCCTGGTTTCAGTTCGCCTGTTCGACCTTCGTAGGCTTCAACAACATAATCTTTGTTTCCCGAGATAATTTTTTGCTCTCTTAGCTTGGCCTGCAAATCCCACAAGAATTGGCGCCTAAGAGAGTCGTACTCATACTCCCAAACAGCAATATTTACGATTTTGGTTTTTGTGTTCCTCTCTCCATTCGCCAATTCCGATTTCTTGACATGAATCTGTGGCCGCCATACAATCCGGCCAACTGGATACACTCATGAAGGGTGCTTCGAAACACATGCGCCGGTTACGGCCGCACTCTGTTGAATAAACGTAGAATAACCCCGAGAACATCCCCGATTCAGACACGTTCGAATTAAGGAGGCCCCAATGGCAGATTGGCCGAAGGTTAAATACAAGGAAGAGGGCATGCGTGAAGGCATGCAGATCGAGGACGCCCAGATATCCGTTGAAGACAAGGTCGAACTGCTGGACATGCTGTCCGAGACCGGCCTGCAGCAGATCGTTGTCGGTTCCTTCGTGAGCCCCAAGTGGACTCCTCAGATGGAGCGTATCGATGAGATCGTAACCAAGTTTACGCCCAAGCCCGGTGTCACCTACACGGCATTGGCGCTGAACTCCCGTGGCGTGGAACGGGCCCGGGCCTACTCGCCGCCGCTGACCATCGAGCGCGACGCCTTCCCCCGGTTGAACGTCCACATGTGCGACGTGTTCGTCCGGCGCAACACCAACCGGACCCAGATGCAAGAGATGGAGCGCTGGCCCCAGGTCATCGCCCAGGCCCAAGAGCTCAACATCAAAGAGGCTGGCATCGGGACCAACGCCAGTTGGGGTTCCAACTTCTTGGGTGAGTTCCCCGTCGACAACCTGATGAAAATGCTTGAGCGCCAGCACAGCATGTGGGACGAGGTCGGTATCGAAGTTCGCAGCGCTTCCATGGGCGACCCCATGAGCCACTGCACGCCGGCAAAGGTTGAAGAGAGCGTCTCTCGGGTCAAGGAGATGTGGCCGGAGATCAATCACATCCGCCTGCACCTGCACAACGGCCGCAACATGGCCATCGCGTCCGCCTACGCCGCAATGAGGGTGCTGGGCCCCGACGACACCCTGGAGATCGACGGCACCATCGGCGGGTTCGGCGGCTGCCCCTACTGCGGCAACGGCCGCGCCACCGGCATGGCGCCCACCGAGGACATCTTACATATGATGGACGATATGGGGATTCCCACCGGCGTGGACATCGATAAGCTGATCGAATGCGTCTGGGCCGCCGAGCGGATCATGGGCCGTGAGCTCTATGGTCACGTTTCCAAGGCCGGCCCACGCCCTAAGTCCGTCGAATCGCTCTACGACATCGACATGCCGTTCGTGGAGACCACAGAGTCGGCCAAGCACTTCAAGAAGGGACCCGAGATGTACGAAGGCGGCATCTATCCGTACGCCGAGCCCATCACCAGCCCCTATCGGGACCGGGTGAACGCCGGCGGACCTGCCTACGACGACGCCAATGGCGACTTTCCCTGGAAGCAGGACTGGTTCCCCGCCAAGAGCTAGCCTGTTAATCGTAGCTAAGCGCATTTGAAGCGGCTGCCCTTCTGAGGGGTGGCCGCTTTTTCTTGGAATGGGACGGCTGCGAATGGGGCGCCCCCATCCTAACCTTCCCCTCCTTCCGCGGGAAGACGACGAGGAGAAAAGACAATCCCCTCTCCCGCTCGGGGGCTAGAGTGGGGCCGGCTCTTCGCAGCCACCAACTCCCGAAACCCAAACCACCTAGCCCGCAACCACTTTGAGTGCTAACATGACGCCACTCTCAATCAAAGCACCATCAACAGACAGTATTCCTAAGGAGAATCAAACATGGCCACGACCAACCCCACCGACCCCAACAAGATTCGCCTGACCGGGGAGAACTCTTTCATCCGGCTGACCGATCTTTCGGGCGACACCCAGACGACCAGGTCCAGCCACTGGCGCGTTTTGTGGTCTCCGGGCGGCGCAGGGCACGTTCTTTTCCTACAGAGCGAGCTCACCGATGACCAGGTGAAGATCTACTCCGATAACATCGCCCTGGCCCGGTGGCTGCAGGACGAGATCGAAAGCCTGCTCTACCCCGATTTCGCTGATCAGAGTATGCCGATCATCGATGCCGAATTCGGCAAGAAGGGTGATCCCACGACTTTCTGGACCGAGACGATCACGAGCGACGAAGATGAGATCGCCATGACCTGGCACGATTTCATGGAGCCTTACATGCTGGTGGTGCCCGCGGGCAGCGCTACTGGTAGACCTCACGGCGTGTATAGCTGCTTCATCCCGGCCAGGAAGGCCCAGCTAACTATCAACGGAGATGTGGCTTCGGGCAAGGTGGTCACGGACCGGCGCGGCGACAAGGACAGCAGCTCTGCCTGCCTGGCCTGGTCCGAAACCTGGGTTCGCCCATAGCGGTGCAACCGCGCTTCGTACGGAGGAGTTTGGTGGCGTAGGTGGGGAGAGATTGGTGCGGTGTGGCCGGGACGTTTAACGAGAGCGTTGGAGGCATAATGCGAATTGGGCTGATCAGTGGTGCTAGGGGGGCAGTTGTCGAGCTTCCTTCGTTGATTCAGGAAGTCGCCCAGGCCGAAGAGGATGGTTTCGACAGTTTCTGGATACCGCAGGTTTCTGCCGGACCAGGATTTGACGCTCTCACGGCTCTGTCGTTGGCGGCATCCCGGACGAATAGGATCAATGTCGGGACCGCCGTTGTCCCCATCTTTACCATCCACCCCTACGCCTTGGCGAAACATGCGTTGACAGCCCAGATAGCTGCCGAGGGGCGACTGACCCTGGGTGTGGGACTGTCCCACCGTCCACCTGTCGAAGATGCGATGGGTCTTTCGTATGAGAATCCGGCCCCGCATATGGAAGAGTATCTGCAAGTACTTCGGCCGTTGCTAGACGATGGCCAAGTCGATTTCCAAGGCAACTTCTACAATGTGAAGGCCCAGGCTACGGTCCCAGGTGCGCTTCACGTTCCTGTGATCGTCGCTGCGTTGGCGCCCATGATGCTGAGGATAGCGGGCGAGCAGGCAGACGGCACGTTCACTTGGATGGCCGGGCCGAAGACCGTTGAATCCCACGTGGCGCCTCGCATCAGCCGTGCTGCTGAGTCCGCCAACAAACCGGCGCCGAGAATCTGTGTCGGCATGCCGCTGGCGGTTACCGACGACTCTCAGGAAGGACGGGACCAGGCTGCCAGGACCTTTGAGCGTTATGGTCAGTTGACCAACTACCGGAGGATGTTAGACATAGAGGGCGTTGAAGGCCCTTCGGAAGTTGCGTTGATCGGTAACGAGGACGAGGTCGCCGAGCAATTAAGAGCCTACGTTGCCGCCGGAGCGACCGATTTCTTGGCTTCGGTATTTCCGGTGGGCAATGACGAAGATGCTTCACTGGCCAGGTCGAACGACCTGTTGAAAAGCCTGGTGGGGAAATTGTAAAGGCGATAGACTGCTAATTAGCCGTTGGCCGAGTCAGTCTTGTTCAAGATATTTCTGACTTGGTCGCCCGCCGTGTTGATGCTGATGAACAGCTCCTCGCCAATCTCCCGCTCCATCTTCCCCGCGGCCACTAACCGGATCCCCTCTATCTCCCGCTGCGTTAGCCCGTCTGGATAAGCCGAAGCCTTGGCCGGCTGGGCTTCCGCCTTTTCTTGTAGTGCTGCTATTCGTTCCAACAGCGGGCGCATGCCCAGCTTCCCCGGCATCACCAATTGTTCTCTGCCCGACACCATGTCATCCAACGCGCCAGCCAAAACCGGCGACTCCAGCTGGCCTTCAATGAATCTTGAGGTCCCTGCTGTTCGGCCCACCAAGGGATTCTAGGCTTACCTCGGATTGCATTCCACGCCTGGCATAGTGAATCCTCAAATTGTCGTCCGAAAAGTCCAATATTCTTGGTTTCAAGAAATTATGAACATCCGTCATGTGCCGCCATACCGGCCGGACCTACGATGAATTCACCAACTAACCGAGCCGCAGGAAATGATGACAACGACAACAAAGTTACAAATGAGTGCCAACACCGCAACTGAGAAAACCAACAACAACCTGGAGGAAGGAACGATGATTCACACAAACAACAACATCAATATGGTAGCCCGCATCTCCAACATTTTCCGGATGGAGAACATCTCTAAATTAGGAGCCACCGCGGCCGTGGGCCCGGCCCTGACCATCGGCGTGGCGATGCCCGATTCAGTCAACGCCGAGACTCTTTCGGTAACCAACGTGCGCAGCCAATATGCTTCCAACAACGACGATTTCTTCCTGGTATTCGGAACGCCCGACGCCCCAGCCAAGGTCATACTCCTCGCAGCCGACAACATGCCTAACGACCACTTCTCGATGGTTTTCGGCAACCCCGACAGCATCGTCTAAGAAAAACCGGAGAACATTAGATGCAGAAAGATTCCCTTGATCTGACAAACGTCTGGGTCCAATAAAGGTCTGGGCGTTTGTCAGGTTCATGGAGGTAACTATCAGGCAAGCAGCGCCAACGGTCAGAACACTCAACCGTCCCAGGCTTCGAATCAGCCTGGGGCGGGTTTTTGCATGAATTACTTGGTGGCTAGTCGTACGTGGCCGGCTCCGCTTTCTACCAGCCAGATGCTCCGGACGGCAGCCCCAGAATCGCCTGCCCGCCGTACTCGAAGTTGGAATGCAGGCCGGCTATGTGCTGCCCGGCCGTGTGGATGTCCCTGAAATAGAGTTCCAGTTCGTTGCTTTCGTGGATGGCGTTGGTCCCCGCCACATAGAACAGCATGTCCACGGCACGCACTGACTCCCGCACGGCGTGGGTGATGGCCAATCTTGCTTGCAAGATCTGGGACCTGGGGTCGGAAACCCCCTGGCAGGCGCTATCCCACATGGAACCCACCGCGTCCAGCACGTAGGCCCGCGCCCCGCTGATGATAGCTTCGGCTTCACCCACCGTGGTCTGGACCGGAGTCCGGTTTCGCATCAGGGTTGGTGTTGTGGTTGAGCCCGAGCCGGTTGCCATTCGGACAAAGGTGTCCATGGCGCCTCGGGCTATCCCCAAGGCCATGCCGGCAACCGAACCCCAGCTTAAAGCTGTCACGAATCGTGGGTTGTAGTGAGCGCCTTCCGTGAAGGAGGGTTCGTATAGCAAGCAGGTGTGTTCAGCCGGGACAAACTCTTCTTCGATGACCAAGTCGTTGCTGCCGGTGCCGCGCATGCCCATGGTTGACCAGGTCTTCTCGATCGTGCCTGCCGATCTGGGGACGATCATCATCCTGGTGACTGGGCCTCCCTGGGCGTCTTTCACCGGCCTGCCGTCGTCCACGATATTGCAATTCAAGATCAGCCAGTTGGCGTGGTCGATTCCGCTGACGTAGTTCCACCGGCCGCCGATCTTGTAGCCGCCGTCAACCAACCGGGCATTGGCCGTAGGCCGGAACGACCCAGCGGCCCTGATGTCCAAGGGCTGCCCGAACAACTTCCGGGCCACCTCGGGCGGCATCCAGGCAGAGTAAATGGAGATGGCCGTGGCCACGAAGGAGCACCAACCCACCGAGCCGTCCGCCTTGGACAGCTCTTCAACGGCCCGGAAGGCCGTTATCGGGTCGGTCTCCGGCCCTCCGATGGACCTGGGCACGAACAACTGGAAGAGGTTGGCCTGGGCCATTTCCTCAACCAGCGAGTCGGGCAAGGTGCTTTGAGACTGGATATCGTCCCGGGCCGCCTTAATCCGGGGCCACAGTGCTTTGGCGGCGGCCACCGGGTCCATTGTTTTAGAGTCGATGATTAAACCTCGGACTGTATCGGGCCGGGGCTTGCGGTCTAGCCGGGGCGTGCTTTTTAGGCCGAAGCGCAGGCGATGGCTTTGACGTTGCCGGCCATCTCCGGAAGCTCGTGGGAAGACCAAGTCTGTCCGCCGTCACGGGTGCCGTAGACCTCGCCGTCCCTGGTGCAGAAGTAAACTTGCTCCGGTGCGTGCTCGTTGATCGTCACACCAAACGTGGTGCTGGTAACGTTGAGCCCCTTGTCGAAGCGTTCCCAGGTCTCGCCTTGGTTGGTGGAGCGCATGACGCCGCCCTGTTTGCTGCCGAAGTTCAGCCCCACGCATGCGTACAGCGTGTCGGGGTCGTTGGGCGCCGATTCCACGCCCCGGGAATAGAAAATGTCCGTGAACTTGGGGAAGTCCAGGTTGTCCCAGTTGGCGCCCCGGTCCCGGCTCCGCCACACACCAGTGCGATTGGATATGAACACCGCGGATGAATCGGCAGCGCCCACTGTGACGCCGTGCAGGTCCATGAGGTCGACATCGCCGGCGAATTCCTTGTTCACGATGGTCCAGGACTTTCCGCCGTCACCGCTATGGGCCGCCCCGCCGACTTCTAGTGCGGCATACATCTGATCAGGGTTCTTGGCTTCGATGCCGATGCCCAGGATGCGGGTGGCGAAGGCCATCTGGACCGAATCTTGGTTTACGATGGTGGCCAGATGGTCCCAGTTCTCACCGCTGTCGGTGGACTTGTAGACCTCGCTGCCCTCCGTGCCCAGGAACATGGTCTTGGGGTCGTTGGGGTGGAACTTGATGGCCCAAACGTGGCGGCCCTCAGCCATGTTCATCCGCTCAAAATTGTCGCCGCCGTCCTTGGTGCGGTACACGCCCCGCTGGGTGCCTACAAAAATGGTCTTGGCGTCGTTGGGGTGGATAGCGATGGCCCTGACCTGGGGTGATGGCGGCATCCCTTTGGCCAACTTCTCCCATCTGCCGTCCGACTCCTCCTTGCGATAGAGACCGTCCGCTTCCGCGCCGACATAGATCAAAGTCTTTCCAGGCATATTCATATCCCTCCGGGCAAATCTTTTTGAGGTTCTAGTTTGGGTTGGAGCCATTTTGCGCAGACCGGCCTTTCTTGTCAATCGAGGGTCAATTGCAGGCCTAGCCGGCGGCTATCGGACAGGCGCAACTCTTGCAGTCGTTTCACTGGCTGCGGATAATGTGAGCCCTATCTGGACCAACGAAGGGTGGGACCGGAATGCCGGAATCGCTTGTATACCTGCTGTTCGTTCTGGGCGTAGTTTTAGTGATCAGCGCCGTTGCCAGGCACGAGAGATTGGGCGAGGTTGAAAAACCGGACGGTCTGAGCGCTGGTGAACGCCTCCGTCTTGGTCTCTACCGGTACCGCCCGGGTGGCTTCATCATCGGTGTGATGGTCCTCTTGCTGGTCTGGTTCGAGGTCAGCTCACCATCCACACTGGACGACTCCCAAGCCACAGGCCCGGTAGCACAGACACGAGAGCAAGAGGTCATCGGCCAGCGCATATTCGAGTCTGCGTACATAGAGATTAAATTGCCCAGCGATTGGACGGCGACCGATTAGCAAAGAATATCGTTATCCAAATAGCGGTCTAACCTGGCATAATGACGCCGCCTAGGGGGTTGCTAGATGGACTCCGACTCCAAAAGGATGTGAAACATGTTACGTTTATCTGAGAAGGTCGCCCTGATCACCGGCGGCGCCGGCGGCATCGGCCAAGCGGCGGCGAGGATATTTACCGGCGAGGGCGCTAAGGTCGTGCTGGTCGACCGCGACGAGGCGTCTCTCCAGAGCGTTGTGAGTTCCATCGGAGAAGACAAGGCCAGTTACGTGGTCGCCGATGTCACCCAGCCGGAACAAGCTGAAGGCTATGTTAAAGCGGCCATCGAGCGTTGGG
Organism: Dehalococcoidia bacterium UBA2158; assembly: GCA_002328185.1. GTDB lineage: Bacteria > Chloroflexota > Dehalococcoidia > Lucifugimonadales > UBA3495 > UBA9611. The sequence goes on along the minus strand of DCWQ01000003.1, from coordinate 113,346 downwards.
GCGGCGTCGATATCTATCTGGCTAACGCCGGAATCGAGGGAATCGTCTCTCCGATTCCGGACTATCCCTTCGACATGTTCGACCAGGTCATGGCGGTCAACGTACGGGGAGTTTGGCTGGGACTGAAATATGTGATACCGGCCATGCGTGAACGGGGCGGCGGCAGCATCGTTATCACCTCGTCGACCGCCGGCATCGGCGGGACCGCTGGAATGTCGGCCTACACTACCAGCAAACATGCGGTGATCGGCATGATGCGCACGGCGGCGATCGAGTGCGCCCCGATGGGCATCCGGGTCAACACCGTCAACCCAGCCCCCATCGAGACACGGATGATGCGCTCGCTGGAGGAGATGAGAGTGGCGGCGGCGGACGATTCGGAGGTGACGGTCGAGCGCACCAAGAAAGCCTATTCAGCCCGCATCCCGCTGCAGCGTTACGGAGACCCGGAAGAGGTGGCGAAGCTGATGCTGTTTCTTGCCAGCGATGACAGTAGCTATTGCACCGGCGGTGTGTACATGGTGGACGGAGGCCGGTCCGCCGGCAGCCCGTAAAGCATCTGCCATAATAGGCCGGCCAAAGGCCAAACCCAGAAACAAAACAAATTTGCGCCGCTGTATGGAGACAAACCATGGGAATGTATCGAGTATTCGCGGGGAGCGACGGTGAAAGCCATATCGAGGGACTGAATCTGGCGGACCACCCTGATTTGGGCGCAATGACCAACATCAGCGAGGTCAAAGTCCAGGAATTTGAGGGCACCAGAGACATGCCGCTGCACCCACTACCCGAACGCCGGTTGATCATCCACCTTTCTGGAGAGGTCGAGATCACGACCAGCGACGGCTCCAAGCAGATGTTCCGGGCCGGAGACATGCGGCTGATGGACGACGTGACCGGCAAGGGCCACGCCCACCTGGACCTCACCCCATCAGAGGCGGTCTACATCATCCTCAAAGACTAGGGCAGTCTGAGAAAAACAGAACCTAAGGAGATCGCAATGACCATCGAAAGAAGCAACCCAACAGCGCTGGCCAACCCGCCAGGATATAGCCATGTGGTCAAGGACGGAACGACGATCTACGTGGCCGGACAACTCTCCAGAAACAACAAGGGAGAGACCATTGGAGAGGGCGACTTTAGCGCCCAGGCCGAGCAGGCGTTCAAGAACGTTCAGGCGGCTTTAGAGTCCGTGGGCAGCGACATGAACCACATCATGAAGATGAACGTGTTCATGACCCACCGGGAAGATATTCCGCAGTATAGGGTGATCAAGTCCAAGCACGTCCCGGACGGCGACCTGCCGGCGAGCACTTTGATCCTCTGCTCAGGGCTGGCCGACCCGGTCTTCCGCATCGAGGTTGAAGTTATAGCCACCATGCCCTAATTGGGATTGGGACGTCTTCGAGGAACGGTGCGGGCGCATTTATTCACGGTTTGCCACGCTCGGCGTGACCGTGAATAGAGACCCTGATTAAATGAATTGTAGAGGGGTTGGAAGTGCGACCATCCTATCTCCCCACCGCTCCATCCGGATGATCCTTCCGGGTGGAGCTTTTTTGTCGCGACTCGCCGGTTTGGGCTCGGAAACTTGACCGAATGAAGAGTGTTGCTTAACATAACGTGTAGAGCAATCGTCTCCTTTCTCCAGTGCGCCGTCTGGTTGATCCTGCTAGGCGGCGCTCCTTTTTTCAACCCTTCTGGTCTTTACTGGCCTGCCATTTTGTCAGCACGTCTTGGTCTCGGGGGAAGGCCAGTTCGGGAAGGTCTTCGATGTCGAAGAAACCGACTTCCAGCGCCTCCGGTCCCGCCTCTAATTCACCCCCAGTTTCTTGGGCGTCGTACACAACGACCATGACCGGGTCGCCCCCCACGGAAAACAGGCCGATCAGCTCTTCTGGCTCGACCCGCAGCCCCGTTTCTTCCCAGACCTCTCTGGCCGCCGCCATTTCCACCACCTCGCCCCGGTCCACATAGCCGCCTGGAAGTCCCCAGAGGCCATATCCCTGGTCGGTGGCCCGACGGATCATAAGCACCTTGCCGTCGCGGGGTACGATGCATATGACCGCCACCTTTGGGTCGTAGAAGATCACGCGGGCGCAGTCGGGGCACACCGGTCTTTCGTGCCCGAAGACCTCCTTGGTCTCCAGTGCGGCAGCGCAGGACGGACAGAATTTATCTTGAAGGTTCAAGAAACCACATTGTTGGCCTGGCTGGTTGGATGCAAGCTACGCTGATTATAATATCCCCTAGCCCAGTTGACTGGCGAACAAGCTGGCGTCTGGATATCGCTCAAAACCCGGTTGGCTGCCGGAGAATAGAGTCAGATCATTCCAAGTTTCAGGTTGAATCTCAGGCGATCCATGACACCGAAGCCCTTCGCGGTTGCGTTTGTGACGGCCTCGGTCGTGGCGGTGTTGATCGTCATCGTCATGGTAGTGCTAGGCGAATACACCAAAACCCGGGGACGGTTCTTGATCACGGCCCTGGTGTTCGAGGGATATTTCTTCGCCAGCTTGGGGCCGGCTTGGGTGGCCGAGCGCAGGGCCGATTCGCCGGTGTCCCGGGTGGCACTTGCCGCCGCTGTCGCCGGCCTGCTGCTGCTTCTGACCGGAATCTGGGGCACGCCCAACTCCGATGCGTTCTGGAAGAGCACGGCCATCGTCACGGTACTAGCGCTGGTGTTGGCCTATGCGGCCGTGGTGGATGTCCAGCCTGGGAGGCTGGCCCGCAGCTACCAGGTGAAAGCCGTGGCGTTGGCAACCGTAATCGCTTGCTTCGGCATCGCGGCAGGCATCAATTGGCCGCCTTATTGGTGGGTGTTTACCCTGACGGCGCTGGTCTGGGTTGGTGCGTTGCTGGTCCCAGCCGTGGGCTATCTGGCCAGGCGGATTCAGGGCCGCTGACTTCGTACCAGTTCTTCGACCAGGTCGCGTTCGGGAATGGAGTCTTGGGCACCGGTGCGGGTTACTGATAACCCTCCGGCAGCGCAGGCAACGATTACTGCTTCTTCCAGCGATTTTCCCTCGGCCAGTGACACGGCCAGAGTGCTGTTGAAGGCGTCCCCCGCCGCAACCGAGTCCACCGCGTCTACCTGGAAGGGAAGGACCATGCCACGGCTGTTATGGCTGGCGAAATAGGCGCCCTGGGAGCCCAACTTGATCACCGCCGTGCCCACACCCTGTTGCAAAAGCACTTCAGCCGCCTTGGCCGCCGATTCGGGCCCGGTCACCGGGAAATCAACCAGCGCTTGGGCCTCGGTCTCGTTGGGGGTTATCACGTCGCAGAGACTCAGGAGTTCGGCGGGCACGGGTCTGACCGGACCGGGATCCAATATCACGGACACACCCTGGGCCCTGGCCTCTCGCGCCACTTCCAACGACAACTCGATGGAGACCTCCAGTTGCAGCAGCAGAGCCGCCGCACCGGGCAAGCCGAACTTCACTGCGGCTGCCTGGTCTGGGCCGCAGGTCGCGTTGGCCCCTAGGACTTGGGTTATGCGGTTCTGCGCCGTCTCATCGATGCTGATCACCGCTATCCCAGAACTCTCATCTGCGTTGACGCCGACGCCGGAGATGTCCACGCCCGCCGCCGCCAGACCGTCCAACAATTGGGGGCCGAAGATGTCCCCACCGACGCGTCCCACCATGGTCGACCTGGCGCCCATGCGCGCGGCGGCCACGGCCTGGTTGGCGCCCTTGCCTCCGGCGTAGGTGAGGAAGCGGCTGCCGACCACAGTTTCGCCGGGCCGGGGGAACCTGGGCGAAAAAGTCACCAGATCCATGTTGATCCCGCCCAGGACTATTATCTTTGGCGGTTGTTGGGTCATCTCGCGTTCACGCTAGCACCCGCCGCACGGGAGGGTCAACGATGCGACGACTGGGCTCATGCTATAATCGCTCCGGCGTGCAAACACGCCTGAAACCCCAAGCTAAAACGATAATCCAGGAGATTTAATTTGGTTGCAGCGTTGGACAAGATCAAAGTTGTAGACCTGACCCGCACTCTGGCCGGACCCTTCTGCACCATGCTCATGGGCGACATGGGCGCCGAGGTGATAAAGATCGAAGAGCCGACTGGCGGCGACGAGACTCGACATTGGACCCCGTTCGTGAACGGAGAGAGCACCCAGTTCCTCACCTTCAACCGGAACAAGCGCAGCCTCGCGGTCAACTTGAAAGAACCGGAAGGTCTCAAGATAGTCAAAGACCTGGTCACCGATGCCGATGTTATGATTGAGAGCTTCAGGGCCGGGACCTTGGAGCGGCTGGGCCTTGGGTACGAAGAGGTCAAGAAGACGAACCCGGGCTTGGTCTATTGCTCCATCTCCGGGTATGGCCGCACCGGCCCCATGTCCGATATGCCGGGCTACGACCTGCTGATCCAGGCCTACAGCGGCCTGATGAGCTTGACCGGCGACCCGGAAGGCTCACCGCTGCGAATTGGGTTCTCCCTAGTGGACCTGTTCACTGGGATGATGGCCTACGGCACCATCCTGACCGCCCTCCGGCAACGAGACCAGACCGGCAAGGGACAGTGGGTCGAGTCGGCCCTGCTGGACGGGCAGGTGGCGGCCCTCAGCTACCATGCCACCGGGTTCATGGGCACCGGGGTTGAACCCAAACGAATGGGCTCCGGCCACCCAAGCCTGGTCCCATACCAAGCTTTCAACTCCTCTAACGGCCAGTTCATCATCGGCTGTGCTAATCAAGGATTATGGGAGCGCATGGCCAAGGCCATTGGTCAGGACGCCATGTTGGAAGACCCTCGCTATACCACTAACACCGACCGGGTGGAGCACCGGGCCGAGTGTGTGAGCGAATTGAACGCGATATTCGCCACCAAGCCTACCGACCACTGGGTCGACCTGATCGTTGAGGCCGGCGTGCCCTGTGGCCCGATCAATACTGTCTCGGACGTGGTCTCTAACCCTCAGGTATTGGCCCGGAACATGATCGCGGAAGTAGACCACCCCAAAGTCCCCAACCTGAAGTTCCCCGGCTCCCCGTTGAAGCTGACTGACTCGCCTGCCACCATCCGCCGTGTGCCCCCGATGCTGGGCCAACACAACGAAGAGGTCTTGGGCGAAGTGGGTTATTCGCCGGAGCAGATCGCCGACCTGAAGGAACGAGGGGTGATTGGCGTTTAGCGCTCGGCGACCTCACCGAAGAGCAAGATACCGATGGCAATTCGTTGTGCCCTAAGCCCTTGGAGCCATCAGCCATCCCGTCAGGTCTATCTGGCCGCCCAGCGTCGTCCTTATAGAAAGAGAAGCCCAGTAGCGGCCAGCCTCGACCCCCAAACAAAAAAAGGCCGCCCAACGGGGCGGCCTTCTGTTCGCGAACCTCGGCTTAAATCAGATTACGCGAATGTGGGCGGTTGAGCGCCGGACGAGCCGAGCCAGGCATCGGCCCTTATCGGGCGTAGGGTTTTGATAGAAATCCCAGACCTGGGCCGCCTGTGTGCCTAGTTTGATGAGCATCACATACGCGGAGCCAGTGTCAGCCAACGGCGGAACCGTCAGCACGCCGCGCCTGAGGAAAATACTATCGAGCGTGGCGCCCATTTGGGATTTCACCCGGGTCGTCGCCTTACTTGAAACCGTTCGGACGAGAATGGTTCGAGCAATCTCTAATCGAATCTATCTTGGGGGTCCAACAGCTTGTTGGCTCAAAGGAATGGAACAATCAGGACCTAGATGATGCTTTGTCTGAAGAGGCATTAACCGCGGCTGTAATGCCGAGGTACCACGTAAACAATTCTGTTCGCAGGGCGATGGGGACTAAATTTGGGAAGGGGTTCTAGCAACCGACGGCGGTTCACGGTCTGCTGCGGCGGCCCGCCACGGCAGACCGTGAACTCCAACAAGGTACACGTCATTAACTTGATAGAAGGTCAACGTCTAAGCCCAGCACG
>DCWQ01000003.1:51031-107100 GCA_002328185.1 Dehalococcoidia bacterium UBA2158 | reverse complement strand
TAAGCCCAGCACGGCTGATTTTTAAGAATTTTACGCCATCAGGAACCTCCCGGTTTACTGGATAGGTACCATCTGGCGATTCGCATAACCAGAGGTAGTTTGGGCGGGGCTAACGTATTAAACCCTGGTAGTAATCCTGCAACTCATCGAATGCTGACTTGTGCCTCAGCGCTCGCGCCCTATATCCTTGGTTAAGAATATGCCTTCAAAAAAGCTGCGCCTGATACATACTTCCGATACCCACCTGGGCGACGTCACCGGTCATCCCCAGTCGGCTGACGCGTTGACCGCGGTGGTGGACGCCGTGTCCGATAACGGCGGCGATATGCTGCTGTTGGTGGGCGACATCTTCGATAACGAGCGGGTCTCCGACGATGTGCTGGAATGGTTCATCGGCGAGATGGGACGGCTGCAGAAGCCGGCGGTGGTGCTGCCCGGCAACCACGACCTGATTCATGAGAGTTCGGTGTACCGCCGTGAGCCATTCAAGAACGTGCCGGACAACCTGTTTGTCTTGAAAGGCACCGAGGGCGAGTTGCTGTCCTTCCCTGGTATGGGAATCGATCTCTGGGGTCGGGCCATGCCGATGCACACCCCGGCATTCAAGCCACTGGAAGGGATGCCGTCGCCGGTGGAGAACAATTGGTTGGTGGCCTTGGCCCACGGCCATTTTCACTTCGCAGAGGACCGGGACCAGCGTTCTTCCCCTATCTATCCCCAGGAAGTAGCCGACGCCGGTTGCCACTACCTGGCTTTGGGACACTGGGACCGCCATGTGGACGTCTCCCAGGGTAGCGTGACCGCCGTGTACTCGGGATGCCCTCTGGGACCCATCGGAAGCCCCGGCGCCGGAGAGGTGACCGTGGTGGACCTGGACCCGCAGACAGGGGTATCCTACCGTCAGGTTGCCATCAACTAGGGCGATTCACTCCCGAAAACTCGGGCCGCTGCTTCTCCTCGCGTCTTTTTCACCGGCTTCTGATTGCGCCTCAACCAAACCGTTCTGATTGGCGTAATTCACTGCCTCGGCCCTGTTGGGAATGTTGCTGATGTGGGTGTTTACGGTGCGGACGCCGATGATTAGCTCCTCGGCGATTTCCCGGTCGGCCCTCCCAGCGGCCACCAGGCGCACGACCTCCACTTCCCGCTGGGTTAGGCCGCAGGGATAAGCCGGCGCGCTCGCCTGGCCAATGCGCGACATCAGGTCTTCGATTCTTTGTAGTAATGGCGGCATACCCAGTTCATTTGCGATCTGATGGGTTTCTGGCAGCGACTCTTCCGCGCGGCGGCGGTCTCCATTAGCCTTTCGCTCAAGCATGGCGGCCGCTGAATGTCTGGATGGGCTGGTTTGCCATGCAAATCACCGATGCCTTGCCGGGAAGGTTGCCGGTATTCTACACGGAGAGAAGATCGGTCAAAATTCCTGGGCAATATCCGGATAAGGCTGGAATCTACGGGCTCCCAGTGATGAACGTTGCCGCCCTCTCGCCGATCATGATGGTCGAGGCGTTGGTGTTGGCTGTTGTGATCTCCGGCATAACCGATGCGTCGATCACCCTCAGCCCCTCCACGCCGCGCACTTGGCAGAATTGGTCAACCACCGCCTCCGGGTCCGACTCCGGGCCCATCTTGCAGGTGCGGCAGGTGTGGCCGGCGATGGACAGCGTGCTGGCGATCCAGCCGTCCAACAGATCATCGGAGGCTATCTCCTTAGTAGTGGGGGCGATCCGGCTGTAGATTACGGCTTGGAAGGCGGAGTCCTCGAATAGCTGGGCGCATTCACGGACGGCCTCCCGCAACCGCGTCTTGTCGGTTGGGTCGACCAAGAACTGGTAATCCAACCTGGGCTGGACGTTGGCATCGGCCGCCGTGATGGTCAATTCACCTGAGCCCTGGGGAAATTCCAAGCGGCAGCCCACGCGTATCTCGTCGGTCTCGTGTCCCAGGGGGCCAGAGGTGAGCGTCTGCACTTGGATGTCGTTCTTGTGGGTGGAACCTTTGGCGCTGAACCGTAGGCCAAGCTGGTTCCTTGGCGAACCGGGCTCCAGCGAGTAGCCTTCCACCGGCTTGTACCGCAGCGAGACCGCCGGGTGGTTCTTCATACCGCGGCCCACGCCGGGCGACTCCTGGACCACCGATATCCTCAGCCGGTCCAGAATGTCTTTGGGTCCCACGCCCGAGAGCATAAGAAGTTGAGGGGATGCGATGGCCCCGGCGCTCAGGATGATGGTCTCACCGAACAGTTCGAACATCTTACCGCCGCTCTCTACCTCGACTCCAACGGCCTTTTTCCCCTGGAAGATAACCCTGTGGGCGGTTACGTTGGGCTTGATGGTCAGGTTGAGGCGGTGTCTACAAGGGTTGATGTACCCGATGGCAGTGCTGACCCGGATGCCGTCTACATAGTTGAGCGGGATGGCGCCGACACCCTCGCCGTCAGGGTCATTCATGTCGGGGTCGTCCCGGTAGCCGGCGGCCAGGCAGGCGGCGTGGAAGATTCTCTGTAGTGGTAGCCAGTCCTCCGGCTTATGCCGAGTCAGGGTTATCGGCCCGGTGGTTCCATGGAAATCACCGGAGATGTCTAGGTCGGTCTCCAGCTTTCGGAAATAGGGTAGCACCTTGGTGTAGGACCACTCGTCGTTGCCCAACTCGGCCCAGCGGTCGAAGTCCAGCGGCAGGCCCCGGAGAAATATCTGGTGGTTGATGGCGCTGGTGCCGCCAAAGACCTTGCCCCGGGCCACCGCGGCCGTCCTGGTTCCGCCGGGGTCGGTGGTGCCTTCGAAGGACCAGTTGTGGGGGGCGTCGGCCTCGGACGCCCGCTGGTTCAGGTCGTGTTTGATTTCATCTGGCATCTGGTCCATGTCCGGATAGTCTGGTCCGGAGTCCAGGAGGAGCACCGAACGTTGGGGGTCTTCGGATAGCCGGTTGGCCAGGACGCAGCCGGCGGAGCCTGCGCCAACGATGATCACGTCATATTTCATGGAAACCTCGTGGTCTTGGGTATAGCGCGATAATTATAACTTGGGCGGAGAAGTGTTTCTGGCATAGAATACGCCCAGTAAACCCGGCTGCGCCGGTTAAAATGCTTGAGTAGAAATTTGTAAGGGGACATAACCATGCCAACCATAAATACAGTATTGGGGCCGGTGGATACTTCGGAACTGGGTTTCACATTGAGCCACGAGCACCTGGCCACTAACGCCGCCGGCATCCTGAAGACCTTTCCCGAGCTGGTTGATCGCGCAGGGGTCATCGAGCAAGCCAACGCCACGTTGAGGGAAGCCTCCCTTGAAGGCCTTCGTACCATCATCGACGTGACTACCATTGACTTAGGACGTGACGTTGAGATGATGAGGGAAGTCTCCCAGACCACCGGCGTACACATAGTCGCCGCAACGGGCAACCACCTGGCGGTGCCCCGTCCGTTCGTTGACTTGGCGCCTGAGGTCATAGCCGGTCTCTATGTCAGGGAGATCGAGGTGGGTATCGAGGGAACCGGGATCAAGGCGGGCATCATCAAGGTCGCCAGCGACGAGGGAGGGGTGACACGGCCCCAGGAGGTGGTGCTCCGGGCCGCCGGTCAGGCTTGCGTACGCACCGGCACTCCCATTTCCACCCACACCTGGTCGCCAGACCGGGTGGGTGAGCAACAGGTCCGCATCCTCCAGGACGAGGGCGTCGACATGGACAAGGTGTACATCGGCCACAGCAACGATGACATGGACATGAGCTACCTATTGGGCCTGCTGAGAAAGGGAGTCTGGTTGGGGTTGGACCGGTTCCCCGGCGGACGGCGTCCCGGAACGCCTTATTGGGAGGAACGCACCCAACTGGCCAAGCAACTGATCGACGCCGGCTACACCGACCGGATCATGCTCTCCCATGACCATTCGGTGCCCAAGGCCAGGTATGGGGTCGCGGTGCAAGAAGAGCGCATCAAGTACAACCCGGACGGCTACAACTTCATCACCAGAAACGTGCTCCCCCGCCTAAAGGACATGGGCGTCTCGGACGACATGATCAACCAGATCATGGTCGAGAACCCGCGCCGGTTCCTTGCGGGGAAGTAGGGGCGCTAACCTGTCTGCATGGGGAGCGAGGGATCAGCCGCCCACTCCGACATCGAAGCGTCGTACACTGCCACGTTCTCGTAGCCCAGCAGTGTCAGGATGAACGCGTCGTTGCTGGCTGCGATGCCACCTCCGCAGTAGGTGATGACCCGTTCTGCTCGGTCCGCCCCTACGTGGGCGAACTTTTCGGCCAGTTGTTCGGACGGGAGATAGGCGTGGGTGACGGGATCAATCAGGTCTCCCGCCGGGACGTTGACGGTATCGGCGATGCGTCCGGCCCGTCCGTAGTTGGCCCCGCCCGTGCCCAGATGTTGCTCTTCGCTGAGGGCGTTCAATACGCAGGTCGATCCATCGCCCAGCGCGGCCAGCACCTCATCCTTGTCGGCCATGAGTCCGGCCCTGGGTTTGGCGACGAAAATGTTCGGCCCATGGTTCGGCTGATCAGTGTCCACCGGCCGACCTTCCAGTTTCCATTTGTGCAGGCCGCCGTTCAGCACGTATGCGTTGTCGAACCCGATGGCACGCAACATCCACCAGATGCGGGTGGCCCAAGAACCGGAGGTGGAGTCGTATAGCACCGCCCGGGTGCCGGCGCCTACGCCGTAGGTAGAAAAGGCTTTGGCGAGCTGAGGCACCTGGGGCAACATGTACCGGAAATGGGTTTCATGGTCCGAGAGATCGGTGACCAGGTCCGCGTGACCAGAGCCTGGGATGTGTTCCTCGGCCCAGGAATCACGCCCGCTTTCCGCCCGGATCCCGCCGCTGCCATCGGGCCGGTTGAATGCCGTGCAGTCCAGAACGCGAATATCGCTGTCATTCAGATGGTCAGCAAGCCAGTCGGTCTCCACCAGGAATTCTGGGTGCTTAAAGGCCATGTTATCGCCTCCGATAATTACGCTACTGAATACCCGCCATCAACCGTTAAAGTCGCGCCGGTGACATAGTCCGAAGCGGCGCTGGCCAGGAAGACGGCGGCGCCGGCCATCTCTGATGGGTCGCCCCAGCGGCCGGCCGGGATGCGGCGGCTGATGTTGTCGTAGCGGTTGGGGTCGGCGTTTTGGATGCCACGGGTCAGGTCGGTGACTATCCAGCCGGGCAAGACAGCGTTCACCTGGATGTTGTCCTTGGCCCAGGCCACCGCCAGGCTCTTGGTCAGTTGGACTAGCCCGCCCTTGCTGGCGGCGTAGGGCGCGCCCCAGTCGCTGCCGAAGATGGAATACATGGAACCTACGTTGATGACTTTGCCGCCCCCGGCGCTGACCATGTGGGAGTAAGCCTCCCGCGACGCCAGGAACGCGGCTCTGAGATTCACGTCCACCACTGAGTCCCACTGGGCGGCGGTGAGCTCTTGGGGCTGGGCCCTGACGGCGATGCCTGAGTTGTTCACCAGGATGTCCAGACGGCCCATATGGTCGATGGTGTCGGTGACCATGCGCTGCACCGCCGGTTCCTGGGTGACGTCGACGTTGACGCTGTGAGCCACGACGCCCAGCGCCCGGATTTCCTCCAGCGCCTGGGCGGTCTTCTCGACACTGCGGGCGGCCACGACTATGTTAGCCCCTGCGCCGGCCAAACCCATGGCGATGCCCAGGCCGATACCGCCGTTTCCGCCGGTGACCACGGCCACTTTGCCGGTGAGGTCGAACAGCTTCTGGTTAGTCAAATTAATCGTTCCGGAACTTGGGCATCACTTGCTCGCCGAACAGTCGCAGCGACTTCTCCACCCTGTCCTCCGCTATCTGTCCCACGTTCGGGTTGAGCATCATATTGCGAACACCGATGTCCCTCAACTCCTCCAGCTTCCCCGCCACGGTGGCCGGAGTGCCGGCAAGAAACGCGTGCTCGACTATCTCGCCGGCCGGAGTCGGTGTGCCCGGAGCGGGCGGCGGAACTCCACCGGGATTGAACCGCACTCGGGCATCCAGCAGGTGGGCTTTGTAACGGTCCAAGCCAGCTTCGACTATGTCCAATCCTTCCTGATCGCTGTCGCAGACAAACAATCCGCGTTGGGCCCAGCTCTGGTCTAGGGTGCTCTCAACTTGGTTCTCGGTCAGCCCCGATTCCTCTAGAGCCTCTTTGTAGCGTCCAAAACGGTGCCTGAGGGTGTCGACGGTCTGGACTCCGATGAGCACCGGCCTACCAGCCTGGCCCATGGCAATCATCGATTCCTCGGAGATGCAGGCCCGGACGATGGGCGGGTGGGGTTTTTGATAGGGACGGGGGCGCAGGCCGGGGAAGGACAAGTCCCAGAATTTCCCCTTGTGGACCACATTGTCTTCGGTCCAGGCTTTCACCAGCAGTTCTTCGGCCTCGTCCAACATCTCCCGGCCCTGCTCCAGGGTTATGCCATAGCCGATGTATTCGTAATCGTTGTAGGCGGAGCCCCGGCCGGTGCCCATGATGAGCCGACCGTTGCTCAGATTGTCCAACAGCGATGTCTGCACCGCCAGGCGCACGGGGTGGTGCAAGGCCATCTCGACCACCGCGAAGCCGATGAGGACGCGCTTGGTGCGAGCGGCCACAGCGGCCCCAAAGACCACTGGGTCGGCGTAGGCCACTGCCCCGTCGAAGTGGTGCTCGGTGAGCCAAATGGCGTCGAACCCCACCTCCTCTGCGATCTCTATCTCACGAAGGGTCTGGCCGATCACTTCATGGTCGGCATTCTGGTCGGCGCTGATCGAAAAGACGAAGCTGCCGAATCTCATATTTACTCCCGGTTAACCTTGTTGGATCCAATCGGCCACTCGTTCACCGATCATTATAGTCGTGCAGTTAGTGTTGGCCCGGATACAATCGGGCATGATCGATGCATCGGCGACGCGTAGTCCCTGCAGTCCTTTGACCTTGCCGTACTGGTCGACCACGGCCATGGGGTCTGAGTCCGGGCCCATCTTGCAGGTGCCGGAGATGTGCTGGGTAGTGGTAACGCTCCGCTTCAGCCACAGGTTCAGCGTGTCGTCCGATTCCAGGTCGGCTGGTTGGGGCTCAAGTAGCTGTTTCACGATGGACTTGTAGTCGTCATGTTTCAGTACCTGGACGCATTTCCGGACCGCCTCCCTGAGCCGCTCAAGGTCACGTGGGTCGTCCTGGAAGTAGTTGTAGTTCAGTTCAGGCTGAACATTGGGGTCGGTGGAGGTGATTTTGAGATGGCCGGCGCCGTAGGCCAGCTCCAAGATACAGGTGAACCGGATGCCCTCGGCCTCCAAGGGGTCGCCGGAGATGGGCGATGAGAATGACGACGCCATGATCTGCATGTCGTTGCGCAGGTCGGAGCCTGTGGCGGTGTAACGGAGGGCCACCTGGGAGCGCGGGTCCTCGGGATTGAGAGGGAAGTCGTCTTGGACCTCTATGGGCACGCGGACGTTGGGGTGGTCTCGAAGATTCTGACCCACACCCGGCGCTTCCAGCACCTGCGGTATACCCAATCCGTTCAATACCTGTGCTGGGCCGACACCGGACAGCATCAACAGTTGAGGCGATCCGATGGCACCGCAGGACAGGATGATCTCCGAGCCTTCCACAACGAAACGTTCGCCGTCGCTCTCCACCTCGACGCCGGTAGCCTGGCTGCCTTCGAAGATCACCCGGTGGGTTGTGACGTTGGGTTTGATGGTGAGATTAAGCCGGTGCCGGCAGTCGGCCAGATATGTCAGGGCGGTGCTCATGCGGATGCCGTTGGGGTTGTTCATGGGTATGGGGCCGACGCCGCTAGAATCCGGGTTATTCATGTCAGGGTCGTCGGGATGGCCCTGGGCGCGGAAGGCAGCATAGAAGGCGTTCTGGGCCGGCAGCCAGGTTTCCCGCTTGTGGCGGCGCACCGGGATCGGCCCTTCCGAGCCGTGGAAGTCATCGTGGATGTCGTTGTCGGTTTCCATTTTTCGCAGGTAGGGCAGAACGTCGGTAAAGCCCCACTGGTCATTGCCCATGGCGGCCCAGGCGTCGTAATCCTCTGGGATTCCTCTTAGCAGCACCTGGCCGTTGATGGCGCTGGAGCCGCCCACCACCCGGCCTCTGGGCACCGGGATTGGAGCGGTCTGCTCCGGCGTGGTGTTGCCCTGGAAAGACCAGTTATGGGGCGCGTCCACCGCCGAGGCAGTCTGGTTGTAGCCAAATTTCAAATCGTCCGGGTAGTGCTCGAAGTCAGGGTAGTCGGGCCCGGCCTCCAGCAACAAGACTGACTTGCTGGGGTCGTCCGATAGCCTGCTGGCGATTACGCAGCCAGCGGAACCGGCGCCGACGATTATATAGTCGTACTTCATTGAAGTTTGCTCCTATCTGAGGCCAAAGCTGGCTACATTGCCTGCGGAGGCCCATTCGTGGGCAGACGACATTATCGCATATCAGACCGGCGGCGGCATTTTGCGATTGGCGTGTCGCGAGCTAGCCGGGGATGTTGAAGACGAACCTGAGGTTGGAGATGTTACGTTTCAGTGTGAAATCCCGGGCTCCGAACTCTGGGATCATGGAGTTCGCGGCCATCAGAGGCGTGTTGTTTTGGTCTTCGGCCGCCTCCAACTCCAGGGAAAGCCAAACTAGAACGCGCCCAAGGTGGCCTTTGCGCCTCTTGGTGGATGAATAGGGCCTGCTCCGGCGGCGTGAGCGCTTGCAGGGTGTCGACCAATTCCTCTGTGGAATGGACCAGGGTGGCGCGGCTGCTGATCGACTCATTGGCGGCCGTGGAAGCGCCGAGGTTGGCCGTGCGTTGCTGCGAGTTGGCGGTCTCGGCGGCCAGGATGGGGCCCAAGGCGATCAGGTACCGGGCGACCGGTTCCCGAACTGGGCCTTCCCATCCGACCAGCCACAGTTTGAACGTCGATTCGAACTCGCCGAGGGACAGTCCGGTTAGCGTGACCATAGATTCGGGCAGATCGAGCCCGAGGCCGATCAATTCCACTAGGTTCTTGCCTGCCAAGGGGCCGTAGGTCTCGTTCGGAAAGCGCACGGCATGTAGGCTTCAGAGTACTGGAGCGCGAGTTCGTTCTCGTCGGTCCGGGAATTCCAATCGTTCTGGCTTTCCAGTGCAACCAAGGTGAACAAAGAACCTGATTGGGCTCCCGCCCGAGCCAGGTCGGCGGAAGTCAAATGCCTTAGCTTGGTCGCATCCGGCTGTACGCCCGAGAGCAGTGTCAACCTCGTAATACTTGGAGAGGCCCTCGGTTAGCCAAGTCGGCAGTGGAAAGTCGTTGGCCAAACCGTCGAATATGTGGTGGATGTACTCGTGGGTCAGCAACCGGCGCACCTCGTTGCCCTTCAGGTCGGTCCGCATGAATATGCCGGAACGTTACCCAGAATTTGTGTAATAGCCATCTTCGAAACCCAGATCGATCCCTGTCACGGAACTAACCGGCCCCATCAGATCGCGGTTGCCCATCAGGTAAACATCGGGGATGGTGCCCGGCTCGATCTGGATACTTTGCTCCAAGAGCCGGGCACCATCGCTCAAGTGTTCTTGGAGGTCGGCGATCAAGGCCGTGGGCACCAGGTCTGAGTAGTGGATGTTGGAGCCGGGAGTTTGGTGATGGATCAGATGTGTTCCCAGCGATACTGTTTCAAGGTCTCTGAATGCAAGGCTGCCAAGTGTGTAGTTAGCCGTGTAGATCCTGCCTGCGAATGCGATGTCAACCGACCAGGCTCCAACCTCGTCTTGGGCGCCGTCCCAGGCCCAGTCCCGGTACCCCCCAACCGTTGGATACATCCATCGAGTGGTTGCCTCTGACCGGTCTGATTCCAGCAGAGGGACATTTTCGGGCGTGATCCAAGATACAGGACCACCTTGAGGGCCGATGAATGTGACCCTGACTGGCATCCAGAGCGGGAGGCCTGACAGGTAGAAAGAGACGCTCAAGACCACCCCCGCGCCGAGGCTGAAATCGGTGGCGTCCAAGATTGGCGACCTCGGGGTCTCAATGGGTTGGGGAGTTGGTGTGGGGTCAGTGGAGGGGCGGCCGTGGGTATGGCGGTTACTGTTGGCGCAGATGTCTGGGTGGGCGCTGGAACGCCGGTGGGCGTCGGCGTGCTGGTGGCGGCCACCACGGGGACCGTGGCAGTGGCGGTTGCGGCCACCGGAGTGTCTTCCAGCACGGTCTGAGTGTAGGCGGCCGAGGCCAACGAGAATATTGCCGTGGCGGTTATTACTGCGGTTAGTTTCCAGGTTGACAACAAAGGGTGAACGCCAGGTTTCAGCAAGGCGGTGTCGACGTGAGAGACAGCAATTTAGTCTGCTATACCCGGATTCTTAAGGGCAAGTGGGCACCCTCGGCCATGTAACAGGCCTAAACTTTAAGCTCAAACACGTGTTAGGATGTGTTTGGTTTTTGAGGCCTGCCTGGGCCTTTCCGTTTCATTAATACAGTGCTTCAACAAATGGAGGATGCCATGGATGTCCAAGTTTATACGCAACCTGGTTGATTCAGCTGTCGGACTCTGGAAGAGTTCCTCAAGTCCAACGGGGTTCAGTACGAGCACCACAATGTGCTGGAAGACCAACAAGCTATGGAAGACCTGCGCAGCCGGGGAATCAAGGCTCTGCCGGTGACCATCATTGACGACACAGAGGTCATCATCGGCTATTTCCCCAAGAAGTTGATACCGGCATTCAATCTGGACGTGAAGGTCGATCTGTCAGGTAAGACCGAATGGCTGGCCGACAAATACGAGAAGATCCTAAGCGCCGCCGGCCGGGCCGCCGCCCAGTTCTCCCAGGACAATTTGGACACCGATGTGCCCTGGCGTCCGTGGACTGGCCGAAAAACCGTAATGCACATCATATCCTTCCCCGAGGTGGCCTACCTGAGCCACAAGGTGGGCAGCATGAGCGAAGAGGACATGCGTGCCTCCGACGAGCGTCTGAAGGATATCTATACGGCAGAGGAGATGGTCGAGTACGGTAATAAGGTCCGGCACGACATCATCGCCTTCCTAAATAGTGGCAATAACGAAGCCTTCGACCGGGAGGTGCCCGCCCACTACGGCGGCGAGGTCACGGTTCTGGAACTGCTGAACATCATCTTGAGCCACAGCACCCACCACCTGAAACAGGTCTACCACTACATGCAGAACAACCTCGGCATCACTCCGGAGGACCCGGCTTCCGAGGCTGATTTCGAGGGCATTAATACTCCAGAGGAGTTGTTCTAGAGCTCCGACCGTCAAGGGCCCCGCCGGAGAGATCCGGCCCGATCAAAAAAGACAGTCCTTCCACATGTGGGAGGACTGTACTTCTACCGGAGTGAACATGAAATACGACTATATAGTCCTGGGCGCCGGATCGGCCGGTTCCATCGTCGCAACTCGACTCTCTGAAGACTCCAGCAAGAATATCCTGCTGTTGGAGGCGGGACCGGACTACCCCGACTTTGAACACCTGCCAGAAGAGGTGAAATTCGGCTACGCCACCGAGATCGACATCATGGTCAACGACCACAACTGGCAGTTCATCGGCAAAGCCACAGAAAAGTCTCCAGAGATGCTTGTTCCCCGTGGCAAGGTGACCGGAGGCTCTAGCGCCATCAACGGCCAAGTCTTCCTGAGGGGAGTACCCGAGGACTACGACTCCTGGGCCGAGATGGGGAATACCGAGTGGAAGTACCAGGACTGCCTGCCATTTTTCCGGAAGATAGAGACCGATACCGACTTCAGTGATGACTTCCACGGCACGGAAGGCCCCATCGTGATGCACCGCTTCGCCCGTGACACCTGGCACCCGGCCTCTGAAGCCTTCTATCAGGCTTGCAAGGCCGCCGGCTACCCGGATGCTCCCGACCATAACCACCCAGATTCCACTGGCGTCGGCCCGACGCCGCTGAATAACCCCAACGGCATCCGCATGAGCACGGCGCTGGGTTATCTGGACCAGATCAGGCACCGGCTCAACGTGACAATCCGGGCTAATTGCCACGTTCAACGTATCCTGTTTGAAGGAAAGCGGGCCACGGGCGTTGTCGTTGAGAGCGGCGGCCAGATCTTTACCGTAGAAGGCTCTGAGATCATCTTGAGTTCCGGGGCCATCGGCTCGCCACATACCCTTCTGGTTTCCGGCGTTGGACCTAAAGCGCAGCTTGAGGAGTTCGGCATACCGGTGGTCCACGACGCGCCGGGTGTCGGCCAGAACATGCGCGACCATCCACTGGTCTTCGTGACCTGGCGCACCAAGCCTGAAGTCGAGTTGGACGGCAACGCCCCCCGGATGCAGGCCACCCTGCGCTACACTGCCGCCGGGTCCGACCTACGCAATGATATGAAGGTCTCCATGCAGTCATTCGCCACCGGAAGGATCAACCAGGGCGGAAACCGCATGGTCCCCCTGGGAATACGCATGTCCAGCGGCATCCAATTGGCCGCCGGGGCCGGAGAATTGAGACTCCAATCTGCCGACCCTTCCGTGCAACCGTACTTGGACTACCGCTACCTGGAGGAAGAGGTCGACCGGGAGCGCTTGCGGGAGACGGTGCGCATCTGCGTGGCACTGGGTGAAGACCCGGCGTTCAAGGACATCATCGCAGACCGCATCGAGCCCACCGACGCCGAACTGGCCTCGGACGAGGCGCTTGACGAGTTTCTGTACCGCGAGGTGAGCACCTCCCAGCATATATCCTGTACCTGCAAGATGGGCCCATCCTCAGACCCCATGGCCGTGGTCGACCAGTACGGCAAGGTCCACGGGATTGAGGGCCTACGGGTGGTCGACGCCTCCATCATGCCCGACTGCATCCGCGCCAACACTAACGTAACCACCATGATGATCGGCGAGCGCGTAGCCGACTGGATCAAACAGGGGAAGTAACGGCACCCTCCATCTCCGACTTCGTCGAACCTAACCTTCTCCCCCGAGGGGAAAGGATCTTGGCGATGGGCTCTCTGCCGCCTAAAACACTGCCAGTGGGTTGGTGGGTGAGCCGGTGGCGTTTTTGAACCGTAGCGGGGCCACTATGAACATGAACTCGTAACGGCTCAGGTGTTCACAGGTCGCCGCCAGTTCTTCGCAGTTGCCGGCGTCGATGAGCCACAGGCCCATGCCTACGATGCCCACCCGGTGTATCGGCAGCCCGATGGCCGGGTATCCGCTGGGCTCGGCGTCCTGGGAGGCGTCGCCGGCGACCAAGGAGATGCCCCTTTCTTTCAGCCAGGGCAGAGTCTCGGCGTGCAGTCCGGGCCGTCCTGATTCCGGGGCGCCCTTGTCCAGTCTGCGCTTGTACCATCCCAGCCGCAGCATCAGAGCATCGCCCTCTTCCAGCCTGACACCCTGGGCCTTCTCGGCGGCTTCCAGGTCCTCAACGAACACACCCTCGCCAGCCTCCAGCCAGTCAACGCCACGCACCTTGGCGATGTCCAGCATGACGCCCCGGGTGATGATGCCGTCTTTGGCAACGTCGATGTTCAACACTGTGGCCTTGGACTCGCTGCCGACCTGAGAAGCATCGAATCCGTTGTAAAGCTTGCCGTTCCAGGCTTGATGGCACAAGGCGTCCAGGTGGGAGATCGTCAGGCCGTGGTAGGAGAATCCTAGGAAGTCGGAGGTCCCGCCCGGACCCTCGGCAGGGATCGTGTCGCCGGCCCGGATCATGTAATGCAGGGGCGGAATGCTGGTGACATCGGCGGCGTGCTCCGGAACGATCAGCCTGGAGCAACTAACGCTGATGCCCTCTTTGACCAGTGCGGCCGCTTGGGCGCGTTTGGCGTCGGTGATCAGGTTCAGCGTGCCCAGTTGGTCGTCTTTGCCCCAGCGTCCCCAGTTGCTGAGTGAGTCCATCCAACCGATAACTTCATCTTCCGTGGGTATCTGTCTCGTGGCCATGTTCTCTCCTGTTGGTTTTGTTTTGATTATTTTGAGTGGTCGCGGTCTCGTGCCGACTGGCCGTAACGCAGCGCCCCCATCGTAACCTTCCCCCGTGCGCGGGAGAAGTTACTTTTGGTTTAATCCGTGATTAGTCGAGCTACGGTGCCGTCTACGTAGAGTATCTCGATGGTCCGGGAGACGGCTTCTTCTAGTTGGGCGTGGCCGGCTTGGTCTAGGTGTGCTCCCATGCCGTCCACGATGTCGGAGACCGACTTCTGGCCGTCGATCTCTTCTATCACGGCGGCGACCAAAGGGCTGCAGGGCGTGCCCTCAGGCTGGGAGACGGTGTTGAGTACGTACCCTTCCACGAACTCCCCCTCGGCCAGCACTGGTTTGCGTTGTACTTGGATGCCCTCTGCCAGCCGTGGCACGGCGTTTAGTATCTGGTTGCGTTGGGGGTCGGAGGCGAGAGCTGCCAACCACTGGGTCCGGGACTGGCGTTCCGACTCCACGGCACGGACGCTTTTGACGAATTCTTCGGGCGCTTGGCCCCGGTCCAACACCACGCGCTCATAGCCTCGGGGCGGCTGTCCGGCAACAGCTTGGATGAAGCTTTGGCGAGGGGAATACGCGCCGGCGTCGGTGATGCGGCGGGCCTCCCAGAAATATGACTCAGCGCTGAGGTTGCTGGAGTAGAACAGCCGGGCCATCTCCCGAAACTGGTTGTATTCCTTGAGGTATAGCTCCTGGTAGACCTGGCCGGCTTCATCGGCCATCGACGCGTTGTTCAGGGCCGTAGTCACGTAGGCAGCGGCCAACACCCCCGACATCAGCGCTAGATGGACGCCCGATGAGAACAGTGGGTCGACGAAGCAGGCGGCGTCTCCGGCCAATATGTAGCCCGGTCCGTACAGCTTTTCGGCGGTGTACGACCAGTCCATCACCACGGTCGGTTCCGAGTCCATCTCGGCGTTCTCCAACATGGCCCGGGTGTGACCGCTCTGGGCCAACTGGGCCTCCAAGAATGCCTTGGCGCCGTTCTGCTGGATGCCTTCCTGCCCGATGGTTGAGTCGACCACTGCGCCGACGCTGGTGCTCCCGGTGTGCAGGGGGATGCTCCAGAGCCAGCCGTAGCGGTATGATTCGATGAAGATGTTGTTCTGGTCGGGTTCAGGAAGGAGTTTTGCGCCCTTGAAGTAGGCGTAGACGGCCAGGTTCCGGAAGAACGGGTCCCACTGCTTCGATCCCAGGTGACGGGCCAGCAACGTCGACTGTCCGCTGGCGTCGACCACGAACCGGCACTGCGCTTCCCCAGATTCTCCCTGCGCATTGGTGAACTCCACGCCGATTGCTTCATCGCCGTCGAAAATCACCTCGGTGACCTGGTGGCCCTCCAGCACCGTGACACCCTGGGCTTTGGCGTTGTCCAGCAGGATCTGGTCGAACTGGGGACGCCATACCTGATAGGAGTGGGGGTATCGCTGGCTGGTCTCTTTGAAGTACCAGCTCCAGGGTGCGTCGCCGCTGCCCCAGACCATGGTTGCCCCGTGCTTGGGCAGGAAACTCGCGGTTTCCACGGCGGGCAATGCGCCCAACTCCTCCAGAATAGGGATGGAGGCTGGCAGCAGGGACTCCCCAACGTGGTCCCTGGGGAATTGCTCCCGCTCCAGGACCGTCACCTGCCATCCCTTCCGGGCGAGCATGGTGGCTGCGGCGCTGCCGGCGGGGCCTCCCCCGATCACGACAACGTCGGCGCTCAAATCCAGGTTTGGGTCAGCGTTCGAATCAGTGGTCATCGCAGCATATTATGCGCCCGTGATGCCTAGGTGGGTAGTGTATCGCCTGAATCGAAATCCCCCAGGACAGGCCTGGGGGATTTAGTTGTTTGCTGTTGCGCGCCGGAGGGGGCTAGTCCTCTCCGTGGCCGCTTGCGGTATCGGCGGTGGCCTGCGGGGTTTGGGAGATCGGCTTTCCAGTGGCCGTATCCACCTCGAAGGAACTTGGCAATTCCAATTCCTTGGCGATCTCGTGGACGGCGGGTATGACTTCTTCACCCATGAGCCTCAGGCTGCGCATGGCGTCATCGTGGGTCATAGCGCCGTCGCCGTCCCAAAAGAACACGCTGCCAGGCCGGAGGTACTCCAATACGTGACGAATCTTGGGAATAACCGTCTTGGGCGTCCCGGTGATGATGGTGTAGTCCTCGATCTGTTGTTCATAGGGCCGACCCAGCACATCGACCCTTCCGCCTCGGGCCGCGGTGGCCGCTATCTGGGTGGGCAGCACCCTGTGGCGGTTGGTGAGTCCGGGCAGCTTCAGGAGGGCTGGATTGTTGGTGCCCTCATTGCCGGCTAGGAATGGGTTGCTGGGGCCCTGAACATATTTCCTGGCGGTCTTCTCTGCCAGTTCCTCGGTCTCGTCGACGTGGACCTTCCAGAGATAGCCAAGGTTTTGGGGACCCGACTCATACCCCTGTTCCTTGGCGGTGTCGTGGTATACCTGGAACGCTGCTCTTGTTGGGTCCATCTCGGTTGAAAGCATAACGTACGGGATGCGTTGCTCGGCAGCCCACTTCAAAGAGTCACGGCTGATCACACCAGGCAACCAGACCTGGGGATGCGGCTTCTGGTACGGGCGCACCCAGGGGTTAACGTGGCGGTATTGGTAGTGCTTGCCCTCCCAGCGGAAGGGGCCGGGCTCGGTCCAAGCCTTGATAATGAACTCGTGGGCCTCTTGGAACCGCTCCCAGTTGTAAGGCGGCGGCGAGTTATGGGCCACGCTTTCGCGGCCGGTCCCCCGCACCCAACCTGAGACCAGGCGGCCGTGGGAGATGAGGTCGATCATGGCGAGTTGCTCGACCAGCCAGAGAGGGTCGTCCCAGATGGGCAGGATGTTGCCCATGAGAACGATCTTGGCCTTCTTGGTGATGCGTGCCAGGATGGAGGCTTCGACGTTCATTGCGCCGCCCATGCAGAACGGTGTGCTGTGGTGCTCGTTCAGCATCAGGCCGTCGAATCCCATCTCCTCGGCGTAAATCTTCTCGTCTAGATAGCGGTTGTATAGGCGGGCGCCCAGTTCGGGACTGTACACGCCGTTGCTCAAGGTCAGGTCTTTGATGGGCGTGCCCGTCGCGCCGAAAAACCCCGACTCAGGGTCCTGGTAGGGCCGTTCAGTGAAGTAGCCGATAAACATGTAGCGATTCCTTCTGCTTTCGATGCTATGCTGGTTCGTGCCCGGTCCGGCGCAGCATAATGGTTACGCCTGGGTCCGATGGTGCGCATTATAGCATCGGATTCCCGTTAATGGACAACTGTGCGGTCAGAACATGTACCCAAATTGCTTTGGGCGGCATCGTATCTTGAGTCATAACTTTAATTCCTTTTGATTCTCATAGAGGTTACGGTTGAAGCTGCCAAACTCAGCTCATTGGACCGCCTTTGCAGCCGCACTACTGGTTTTGGCTATTGCCTGTGGCGGCTCCGACTCAACTCCCGCGCCAGGCCAAGCGGGCGGTACGGCCCAGGCCACCACGGTAAAACCAACGGCGACTTCGATCGTCCCGGAAGGGTCTTCCATAGTACCGAAGATCGTTCCAGACGTGGACTTGACCAAACACAATGTGCCCATTGAGGACATCCTGTTTGACACTTTCGGCACGACCGGCGCCCGGTTCGTGCCTCTTAGCGAGATATTGGACGAGCTTCAGACGGATCTCCGGGACGCCATCATCCCGGTGGACCTGCCGGTATACGGCGCCTCTGATGCCCTGCCGTGGCTGGAGGACGAAGACCTGGTCCTGGGGTACGAGTCTGGAGACGAGACATTCGCCTATCCCATCAACATCTTGAATTTCCATGAGATCGTGAACGATAACATCGGCGGCGTACCGGTGTTGATTACCTACTGCCATCTTTGTTTCAGCGGCGTGGTATTCAACCGGGAAGTTGACGGAGAGGCCCTCACCTTTGGCAACACCAGTGCCCTATATCAGTCTGATCTGGTGATGTACGACCACCAAACCAATTCTTATCGGTTCCAGGTGGCGGCGAGGCCGTGGTTGGGACCCTTACCGGCTCCCGGCTCGAACCCTTGCCATCGGCGACCATGCCCTGGGCGAATTGGAAAGCACTCCACCCCGAAACGCTTCTGATAATGGGCGTCGAAGGGGGACTGGAAACCCTCTTCACCGGCGCCTCCTATGGCAACGGGTTTGGCAGTGGCTATCAAGACCGCATCAATAGCGAGCAGTTTGCCTTCCCCGTGGATAAAGACAAACTGGACGGGCGGCTCTCAGCGGGCGAGATAGTGTTAACCGTGGAGATCGGCGACGCGGTTACGGCGTTTCCATTGGGAGACATCGACGGCGGCGCGATTAATGGCAAAGTGGGCGGCGAGCCGGTGGTGGTCTTTACAGCTATGGGCGGCCTGTCGGTGACGGCTTTCTCTCGCACGGTGGATGGGCAAACCCTTAGTTTTGAATATGCGGGAGCCAGGAGATTCACCGACAATGAGACCGGTACCTCTTGGGACTTTGCCGGACGCGGTGGGGACGGGCCTTTGGCGGGCAACCGTTTGGAACGGGTGAGCACCCGCCGATCGTTCTGGTTCGCGGTGGCCATCTCATTCCCGGACATCGAAATACACACCCCCTAGCCGCCCAGGTATCCCTACAACACCAGGGGAGGTTCCTCTCCAGCGCGGCGAGACCCGTGCAAAATAGGCGTATCTGGCGTCGAAATCCGCTTGACACCCCCAGGCCCATATGATACGTTGCGCACGCCTAAAAACAGGCCGGTTTGGATTAAATAAACCGGTAGACAAATAGGCCACGCCTGTCCCTTTTAAGAGAGTCTCTTCATGGAATCTATCGTTGTTGCCCTCGCCGCAGGGGGCGTAGCTCTAATGTTCGCTACATTTACCGCCATCCGCGTGCTGCGCGCCGACCCTGGGAACCAGCGTATGCGGGCCATTGGCGACGCGATACGCGAAGGTTCCGGCACATTCTTGCGCCGGGAGTACATGGTTCTAGCCCCATTCGTCATCATCGTGGCCATCGGCCTCTGGGCGTTGATCGACTGGTGGACCCTAGAAAATAAAGTCCCGGAGACGGCCATCGCCTACTTGGCGGGCACGAGCGCCTCCGCCTTCGCCGGGTTCGTTGGTATGAACGTCGCTGTTAGAGCCAACGTACGAACCGCCGCCGCCGCGATGCACGGGCTAAACCCGGCGCTGCGGATAGCATTTTCCAGCGGTTCGGTCATGGGAATCACCGTGGTGGGCATCGGCCTGCTGGGTGTGACCATCCTCTACATCATCTTCCAAGACATCACGGTGGTCGCCGGGTTCGGCTTTGGAGCTAGCTCGATCGCCCTGTTTGCCAGGGTTGGTGGAGGAATCTTCACCAAGGCCGCCGATGTTGGCAGCGACCTGGTCGGAAAGATCGAAGCGGGCATCCCCGAGGACGACCCTCGGAACCCCGGAGTCATCGCCGATAACGTCGGTGACAACGTGGGCGACGTCGCCGGGATGGGCGCAGACCTGTTCGAGTCCTACGTTAGCTCGATCATCGCCGCCATCGCATTGGCTACCGCTGGCACCGCCGGCGCTGCGGTCGCTTGGGACTCTGATAAGGCGGTACTCCCGCTGATGCTGGCCGGTGCAGGGATCGTGGCCGCAATCTTGGGCACCTTCGTGGTGCGCGCCAGCGAGCACGCGGACTTCGGCCAACTCTTGTGGGCGCTCCGGCGGGGCATCTTCGCTTCAGCTATCTTGCTCGCGGTCTTCGCCTTGGTGGTCGTGCTCTCCTTGGACATGGAGATCAAATGGTTCTGGGCGATAATAACGGGCCTTTCAGCAGGGATAATTATCGGCCTGTCCACCGAGTACTACACGTCCTACGACTATAAACCTACTCAGCAGATAGCGGAGTCATCGCAGACCGGCGCGGCAACGGTGATGATCGCCGGAATCGCTACGGGCATGATCAGCACGGTGATTCCTCTGGTCGCGGTGGGTTTCACCATCATCATCGCCTTCGAACTGGCCGGTTTCTACGGCGTGGCTTTGGCCGGGGTCGGCCTCCTGTCCACACTGGGAATCACGCTGGCCACCGACGCCTACGGCCCCGTGGCTGATAACGCCGGCGGTATCGCCGAGCAGGCACAACTTGATCCCGAAGTCAGAGAGCGCACTGACGCGCTTGACGCACTGGGCAACACCACTGCGGCCACCGGCAAGGGTTTCGCCATTGGCTCGGCCGCGTTGACCTCTCTGGCGCTGCTGGCGGCGTTCGCCATAGCGGCCGAGATCAAAGAGATCAACCTCTTGGACCACACGGTGATCGTTGGCACCCTCTCCGGCGCCATGCTGCCCTTCTTGTTCTCCGCCTTCACCATGAAGGCCGTGGGCCGGGCGGCGATGTCTATCGTGAATGAGGTCCGCCGCCAGTTCCGGGAGATTCCCGGGCTGATGGAGGGGACAACCGAACCGGACTACAAAGAATGCGTGGACATCGCCACCAAGGGCGCGCTCAAGGAAATGATTATGCCCGGCCTGATGGCGGTGGCGGCCCCTCTGGCCACCGGGTTCGTTCTGGGCGTTGAAGCCCTGGGTGGAATGCTCATCGGCGCGGTTGGCGCCGGGTTCATGCTGGCCATCATGATGGCGACCGCGGGCGGCGCATGGGACAACGCTAAGAAATACGTAGAACTTGGCCACTACGGCGGCAAGGGCACCGACGCCCACAAGGCCGCGGTGGAGGGCGACGTTGTCGGCGACCCGTTCAAAGACACGTCGGGCCCGTCCCTGAACATCCTCCTGAAGTTGATGGCAATAGTGTCGCTGGTGTTCGCTCCGGTGTTCCTGGAGGTCACCCCGCTCATCGACAAGCTCACCAACTAGGCATCAAATAGGTTCAAGCAAAAGGGGCCGGTCCTTCCATGGAAGGACCGGCCCCTTTTTTGTTTCTGGTAATGCCGTCATTCCAGCCTTCGCCGGAATCCATGCGACTACGCCTGAGACTTATTGGATGACTTGCGGAGAAGCGTTGCCCTTACTCGGACCCTCTCCTGCTCCCGCGGAAGGAAGAGAGGGGATTTCATGGGCGCGCTACTCGGACGGTTCCAGATTGACGATTCGAGCGGTAGCTTCTTCGCCGTCTATCTGCAGTATTCCGATGGTGCCTAGGACGCCGCGTTTGTGTTTTCGGCCGGGGTAGGTTGGGCTGCCGGGGTTCATGATTAGGACGCCGTCCCAGTCCATGACCAGTTCCTCGTGGGTGTCGCCGAATAGGACCACGTCCACTGGCTCTTTGAACTTTCGGGCCAGTATGTCCCGGCCGTTGCCGTCTGGGAGCACTAGTCCGGCCCCGTCGGGGGTGGTGGGTATCTTGGGGCCCGGCCATTGGATGTCGTGGACCATGCCGATGGACACACCCTCGACTTTGACTACCCTGGTGGTCATGGCGAGGCGATCGCCATCTTCCAAGGGGTCCTCGTAGCCGCGCACCGCCAGCAAAGGGGACACCTCTTCTAGGTAGTCAAGCACTCCCAAGCATTCAAGGTCGCCGCAGTGGAGGATCATGTCGACCCCGCGCAGGGCGTCGAGTATCGTCTCCGGCAGATCTCTACCGCTGCCGGCCGAGTGGGTGTCGGAGATAACGCCGATCTTGGTAGCCACTAATCTCCAGCCTCCAAAGCTAGCGCGTCAATGGTACGGTGGATTGTGGCTATTTCAGTACCGTGAGGGAAGGTAGCGACGGGCATGTCGATCCCTGCCTGCCGGAACTTGGCCATCTGGTCGCGGCACTGCTGGGGGTTTCCCAACACCGTCACGCTCTCCAACATCCGGTCCGATACAGCGTTGGCGGCCTGGTCCCGGTTCTTGGAGCCCCAGGCGTCCCGGACCGCCTTGGCTTCGGCGCAGAATCCGGCGCGGCTGAAATTCTCAAAGTAAAACGTCCCCATGCCGCCGATGTAATAGGCGATATGGGCCCGCAACAAGTCCGCGCCGTGGGCGAGGTCCTCGGGACTGTCGGAGGTGTAGCACATCAGATAGGGGGCGACGGTCACATCGGAAACGTTCCTGCCCGACTTGGCGGCCCCGACGGCGAGCCGTTCTTTCAAGTCGGCGATACGTTCCATGTTCAACCAGACGGGTAGCCAGCCGTCGGCGACCTCGCCGGTCAACTCCAGGTTCTTGGGCCCCAGACTGGCGATATAGATGGGGAGGCGTTCCTGCACCGGCGGAGCGAGCATGCGGAACCGCTCGATCTGGTAGAACTTACCATCGTGGTTAACGGGCGCGCCGCTCAGAGCTTTGCGGATGATCTCGATGTACTCACGGGTGCGGCCAAGCGGAGAATCAAAGGGAACGCCGTGCCAGCCTTCCACCACGATCTGCCCGCTGCTGCCCAACCCCAAGATGGCGCGGCCGTTGGATAGTATGTCCAAAGAAGCGATGGTCTGGGCGATGAGCGCGGGTGTCCTGCTAAAAACGTTGACGATGCCGGTGGCCAGGCGGATATTCTGGGTGTTGCAGCCGACCATGGTCAGCACGGTGAATGCGTCACGGCCCCAGGATTCCGCAGCCCAGAAAGAGTGATACCCCATGTCGTCGGCATGTTTGGCGATGGAGATCAGTTCTCCATCTGAGATGTCGTAGCGGGTGTTGATAGATAGCCCTATCTCATTCATCAATGACAATCCTATCGAGGCCGTCGATTTTTCTCGGCGCGAATAGGCAGGAGGGTCGTTTGGGGATTATAGAGGAGAAAGCGAGGAGCGCGCCAGGGATGGAAAGCCAGTCAAATACGCGGAACAGGACGTCAGTTGCGGCTTTCCCAGAGGGTGAAGTAATCCGGGGAATCGCCTTTCAGGGCGTCCTCCATCTGCTGTTCATTCACCTTCTGCATGATGGCTGTCTCCCGTTCCACTAGGTCGGCGACGGTGGTCTCCCAATGGGCTGCCTCGGGGCCTCTAGCGCTGGCGCGGATCAGTTCATTCAGGCCATCAAGTATCTTTGCGGCGTGGGTGGTGAGAGCTCCGCCGGCGACCACGTAGACGACCACCGATGGTATCTCGTCTTCGTCTTCGATCTGCACTCCGAGCCGGTCGAGGATGAAGGTCATGGCGATGTCGCGCACCGACTCCTCGATGCTCACGGGCAGGTTCATGAAGTGGGAAAAGAGAAATTCACTGGACGAGCGAAGAGTCTCGGAGAATTCAGCTTCGACGGTCCTGTAGAACTCTTCGTCAAAAACGTCGTCAGTATTGAGCAGCATCACCTGAGGCGATTCGTCCCTGGAGTCGATGACCAGGAACTCGGGCAGGTGCGGGAAGATGCAGAGTTGGATATCAGGCCGGCCGCCGCCGGGTAATTGTGGGTTGAACAATTGTTCCATTTGGTCCGCTTTCTGTACTCCCGGAACTAGGCCTGAAACTCAGTAGAAAATGGGCATTCTGGAGATGAAAAATTCTAGATGTTGCGGACTGCCGCCGCCCTAACACTTTAACCCGGGCTATTCCAATTATCCAGCCAACGGTCATGGCCAGCATATCCGAGATGGGTGCTGACTATAAGACCGTTGAGATGTCTTTCATCTGCTGGTAGAGCCAATGGTTGATGTCTTCGCGACAGACCGACTCAAGCATCCGTGCCGCCCGGTCCTTGCGGTCATCGGGTGACATGGTGATCGCCTGATGCAGCGCCTCCATCGTGCCCTCGATGTCGGTGGGCGACACGCTGAGGGCGCCGTCGGCCAATTGCTGGTAGACACCGCTGCTGTGGGACAAGACCAGCACGCCGTCGCGGCTGTTGACCACCGCGCCTTCTTTAGCCACCAGGTTCATGCCCTCGATGATGGTGTTCACGAGCAGCACATCGTAGAGTTTCATGCCTGCGACGGCCTGCGTGTAGTTATTCTCGATGAAGGGCACGATGGGCTGCCAGTCCTCGGTGCCGTGGTTGTTGTTGATCTGCTGGATCACCTGCTGTATCTCGTCCATGTACCTCTGGTATTGGCGTATATGCGTGCGTGAAGGCACCAGGAAGGCCAGAAACTTAACCTTGCCTTTGAGCTCGGGATAGCGGGTCAGCATCAGCTCGTAAGCCCGGAAGCCGCGTACGATGTTCTTGTTGGGTTCGGCGCGGTCGATGCGGACGATGGTCGCCTCTCCGGTGTCCGCTGACAGCCTGGCCTCATAATCCAGCGCCCTGGGAGTGTTGGCGATGCGTCGGACTTCCTCGACGTTGATGGATATGGGGTAGACCTTGACCGAAGTGGTGCGCCCATTCAGGGCTACGGTGTGGTTGTTCCGGTCGACGGCAGCGTCGGGCACGAACTCGTCAACGGTGTCCAAGAAGCATCGGACGTCGCCGATGGTCTGGAACCCCAGGAGGTCGGTGGCGCACAGGGATTCGCAGATACGCCGGGTGATGTAGTCAGGGATCATGTGCCAGTACTGGGGCGTGGGCCAGGGTATGTGGATGAAGTGCTGGATCACGGCCTCGGGCACGCCCTGTCGTACGAACTCGGGCAACAGATACAGGTGGTAGTCGTGGCCGATGACGATGGGCGCCTGCTCTAGGGCGCGTGCCTCATCGATCACGGCATTGGCGAATGCCTGGTTAACCGGTATGTAACCGCCTTCCCAAGCGTCATGCACCGCGGCGTCCACGTTGGGGTTGTACGGCGGGTTCCACATATAGTGTTGGAGGAACCAGAGCAGCGGGTTGCAAAGGATGTTGTAGTACTTGTGGTAAACACGCCGGGGTGTGACTACGTACCGGAGATCGATCTGGTGACCCGGCAGGGGGGATCGTAGGTGGGGGCCCCGGCCGTTGTCGGAGACGACGCGGTCGCCTTCACCCATGGCGCTGGCCACCCAGGTGAACTCGAATTTCTGGGCCAGCGAGCTGAAGGCGGTGACCACGCTGCCGCTGCCACGGCGGGCTTCCGGACGGCCGCCGCCGGGCATCTGGTGCTCAACTGGACCGCGGTTGCTCACCAAAATAAGCGATCGTTTTGCAAAGACGGCGGTACAGAGCTCGTTAAGTTCGGCTGAGTCAGCCATGCTGCGTTCCTGTCAGGACTCTTTTTAGCATCCCGTTACCCATGTCAGACACAAATTCAGCTAACGCTGTTTGTTCTGAATAGCCTTAATTTGTAAATAATTCCACCGAATTTAAGCCAAATATGAACAATTCGGTATTGAGTTCCGTCAGAAAGTACAGAGAAGCCGACACTATCATTGGCAGAATCTGGTTGTCAAGATAAGCGTTTGATCCAACAAAATCATACTCGCCCAGCCAGCTTGGCGACGGCTGGGACGACGTCGGCTAGGCTGGAGACGGTGATGTCCGGTTCTGTCTCTGGGTCGTTGGGGTCTTCCCGTTCATAGAACCCGTTGATCCAGATCGTTTTCATACCGCAACGCTTGGCGCCCACAACGTCGTTGGTCACGTGGTCGCCCACGTGAATAGTCTGCTCCGGGGTCGCGCGCAGCGCCTTCAGCGTCATCATGAAGATCTGGCTGCCTGGCTTGGCCAGCTTGACCTCGTCTGAAAACGTCAGCGTTTGGAAGAAGTCCAGCATCCCCTCTTCATCCATGTAGGAGCGGAAGGTGAACCCAGGAGTCATCCCCGTATTGGAGATCAGGCCCATTATAAGGCCCATGTCCTTGATGCTTTGCAGCACCTGGACCGCGTCCACATGGGCGGGCGGCGGATGGATCAAGAAGGAGTCCGAATAGAACTCTGCGATCTCATCCATGATGTCCGGGTCCAGCCGATCAGCCAGGCCTGGCGTGATGTGGTTGACGAAGATTGCTACCTGCTCGCGGAAGTCCACGTCCAGACCGTTGTCCCGGACTTCGCGGCATTGCTGGAAGCAGGCCATATAGGCTTCCCGGATGTGGTCAAGATCAAAATTTTCGCCGAACTTGGCCAGCGCTGACTGGGCGCCCTTAAGCCGAACCAGGGCGCGGGCCTGCCCCAAGTCCCGGTCGTCCAGCAACAGGGTCTGCCAGAGGTCGAAGGTAACAGTGGTGATTTCCGCCAAAACTGCCGACTCCCCACATCCGGCCCACTAGAATCAATTTCAGATCTTAGATTAAAACCCGGGTCGTACAGGGATTCTACACGAAATACGCTGCCCGCTAGCCTTACGGATCAACCGGTATGGGAGTTTGAGTGGCTGCCTACAGGGGCGGGCGGCGGGTATGCCAGTCCGTGGCCTGTTCGTAGGCGTGGGCGGCACGCAGGACCGTCAGCTCGTGGAAAGGCTTTCCCGCCAGTTGCAGGCCGATGGGCATCCCCGATTCAGAGAAGCCGCAGGGGACCGAAATGGCCGGGAAGCCGTTTATGTTGTACGGCCTGGTGTACTGGGTCAGCGCTCCAACCACTCCGATCTCTTGCTCTCCGGCCATCACTTTGGAGGACAAAAGCTCGGGCGCAGTGACGGGTTCGGTGGGGCCAGCCAGCAGGTCAACGTCGTCTAGCAGCCTTCGACCCTCAGCGTCCAGGATGGCGCGGGCCTGTTGCGCCCGGAGGTAGTCGGCGGCGCTGATGAACAACCCTGCCTCCAGACGCTGGCGCACTGGTTCATAGAGTTGATGGCCGTCTTTCTCCAGCAGGTCGCGGTGGTAGGCGGAGGCTTCGGCCATGAGCACGGTGCTGGAGATGGCCTGGGACTCGTTGAACATGGGGAACGAGACCTCTTTGACCTCGGCGCCCATGCTCTCCAGGAGACTGACGGCGTCCATCACGGCCTTCCTCACCTGGGGGTCAAGCGGCGCGTCGAAGTATTCCTTTGGCATGCCGATGCGCAGGCCCCGCACGTCACCGGTCAGTGCCGTGATGTAGTCGGGGATATCTACCTTCGCCGATGCAACGTCCCTGGGGTCGTAGCCGGCGATGACGTTCATGGTGATGGCGGCGTCTTCAACGGTGCGCACCATGGGGCCTGGGTGGTCGAGGGACCAGGACAGCGCAGTCAGTCCCCAGCGGCTGACCAGCCCATAGGTGGGCTTGAGGCCGACGATGCCACAGAGGGCTGCCGGGATACGGATGGATCCGCCGGTGTCGCTGCCGGTGGTGATGGTGCACTGGCCCGCCGCGGCCGCAGAACCAGAGCCGCCGCTGGAGCCGCCGGTCACCATCTCTGGGTTCCAGGGGTTGTGCATGTGGCCGTAGTCGGGGTTCTCCCCGGTGGGCCCGTAGGCGAACTGGTGCATGTTCAGCTTGCCCAGGAGGATAGCGCCGGCCTGCTGAAACTTGGCGGCCACGGTGCAGTCTTCGGCAGGTATGAACGTGTCGAATATCTTGGAGCCCGAGGTTGTGCGCACCCCTCCGGTGTTGTACAGGTCCTTCAACCCCACGGGTATGCCGTGGAGGGGCCCCTTGTACCGGCCGGCTTGGATGTCCTTCTCGGCCTGGCGGGCGGCGGCGCGGGACTCATCCGCCAATAGGGTGATGAACGAATTCAGCACCGGTTCAGTTTCTTCGACCCTGGCCAGATGCGCGTCGATTATCTCGACGGGAGAAACTTCTTTACTCTGGACCAGATTCGATAGGTCCCCGGCGCTCATGTAGCAGATTTCCAGTGCGTCCATCAGGGCGTTGCCTCCCAATCAAGTGTTGAGGTTTAGTCCTTCTTCGGAATAAAGGCCATGTCGGGCTCGGCGCCGGTGACGTCGATGTCACTGATGCTCTTGGCGCTGATGAAGACCCCGCGCGCCTGAGAATAAAGCCCGTCAAGGTAGGCGAGTTCGCCGTCAATGCCCATCAGCTTTGCCAGGTGGTCGAAATCTTCCCGGGATAATGGTTGTTCTGAAGCCATATCGTCATCTCCATTAGGCAGGCCGGTTTGAGCCGCCGTCATTATGGCCGAGGTTTGATTATCTGGCAATCGGGTGTGGCGTCGTGCGGGCTGGACTCCACCCAAGACTTGGCAATAAGGAGCAAGTTGCTATAATTCGAAGCAGTGATTTTCAAGGCGCACATGCAGAGCCAAATTGCAGTCCGATAACAATATGCCATGGCGCTCAGGCGAGCGCGGCGAAAACCCGTCAGAGCAGACTATGGGCGGGTCTTTCACTGACCCCACGCTTTGCTCTCAATGTGGCAGTCATCGGGGGATGGGACGGGAGGACTGTGCCGATTGCGGATACTCGCCGGGAGACGCGGCCGAGGCTGAAATCTCAACCGCTAAATCTTCAGGCAGCCGGGCAACTCGCCACATGGTAAGGGTGCCATGGGGCGGCTGGCAGATGGCCGCCGGGATAATCCTAGTCATGCTCTCCCTGTTCTCGGCAGCGGCGTTAGCTCTGGTTATCGGCTCTCTGTATTCGGAACAGGAAGATGCGGTAGCCACGTGGATCAGCGTCCATCTCATGGCTATGGCCATCTTCAGCACGGTCTGGTACCTGGGTCTGCGGCATAGCAGGTATCCCTTGGTCTTGCTGCGGCTCAGCAGGGTACAGGTGCCTAAGAAAGGGACCGTCCTGCTGATGTTCGGGGTGTTGG
This sequence comes from Dehalococcoidia bacterium UBA2158, assembly GCA_002328185.1. Classification (GTDB taxonomy): domain Bacteria; phylum Chloroflexota; class Dehalococcoidia; order Lucifugimonadales; family UBA3495; genus UBA9611. The sequence continues at coordinate 78,732 of DCWQ01000003.1, read as the reverse complement.
GCACAAGTTTGATCGCCACTTCGGTCTACGCCGATATCGTGGACTGGCTGGGTCTGGACAAACTATCGACTACCTCGGTCGAGTCGGACATCTTCTTCGACGGCCCGTTCGTGTTGCTGACTTTCCAGGCCCTGGCTTTCATCACACCCATGAGCGAAGAGCTGTTCTTCCGGGGGTTCATCTTCCGTGGCCTACTTACGAGGTTCGGCCCGTGGGGGAGCATATTCGTAAGCGCCGCGATTTTCAGCGCCTTCCACATGTCCATCGGTATGTTGATCCCCATATTCATCACTGGGTCCCTGTTGGCGTGGCTATATTGGCGGACCGGATCGCTCTGGGCGGCCCTCGGGGCCCACGCCGGTCAGAACGCCCTGGCCTTGGGCGTGTCAGCCCTCAGCGGCTAAATTCTTAGCCCGGTAGATTCCAAGGGGTAGACACCGCTGGGGTTGTAAGTTAAATTTGCTTGAATCGCAGGCTCTTTTTCCTGCTGTATTAAAGCCAGGAGGACCTTAGGTCCCAGGTATGGGCGAACCAAGAATCAGGCGTATGTTCGATGCAGTCCGGGAGCAGAAGCGTCCCGGACTGATTGTGTTTGTGACCGCCGGTTTCCCAGACATAGAAGCCACGTTGGAGTTGGTCCCAGCCCTGGTTGCGGCCGGGGCCGACGCCGTGGAACTGGGCGTGCCATTCAGCGACCCGCTGGCGGAAGGTCCAGTGATCCAGGAGTCCAGCTTCCTAGCGTTGCAGAACGGCACCAGCCTGGAAGACTGCCTGACCGCCGCCGAGACCGTGCGGGAGAAAATTCCCGACACTCCACTGATCTTAATGGGGTACTACAATCCCATCCACACCTATGGGCTGGCCCCATTCACGCAGCGGTGCCAGGAGGCGGGGGTTGATGGGCTTATCGCCGTTGACCTGCCCGGGTTCGAGGCCGCTCCCTTGTTGGCGGAGTGCCGCTCGCACGACATATCGATGATCCCGTTGCTGGCGCCCACCAGCACCGATGAGAGCATAAAAGGCGCTTGCGCCGAAGGCAGCGGGTTTGTCTACTGCATCAGCGTTACTGGGGTGACCGGCGCCCGTGAGCAGGTCTCCGGCCGAAGCTTCGAGCTGCTCGACCGGGTGAGGGCCCACACCGACCTTCCCCTGGCTGTGGGATTCGGGATATCCAACAGGACCCACGTTGAAGAAGTGGGTGAAACGGCGGAGGCCGCTGTGGTGGGCAGCGCCCTGGTCAGGGTGATGCTGGATTCGCCAAGGGAACAGCTTGTTGAGCGCGCCAGCCGGTTCGTAGCCGAACTGGCAGGAGTCTCGCTCCCATCTTAGAAAGATTTGGGCTATTGACCGCTTGTTGGCGGGCAAGAGGGCTGCAACCGCCAACTTCAACATCGGGGAGAAATTTATAGATGACAGCATGCCGGGGAATCAGGGGGGCGACAACCGCCGACGCCAACACCGAGGAGGCCATCCACGAGGCCACCACCGAGTTGGTCCAGGCATTGATCGATGCCAACAGCGTGGAAGAGGACTCTCTGGCTGCGGTATTCTTTACTATTACCCCGGACCTGGACGCGGCTTTTCCGGCCACCGCAGCCCGCAAACTGGCCTGGGCCAACGCGCCGCTGATGGACATGACCCAGGTGGTTGTAGAGGGTAGCTTGCCCCGTTGTATCAGGATACTTATACTAGTGAATACTGATAAGGAACCGAAGGACTTGGTATACAAATATCTGAAGGGGGCCGCGAGCTTGCGCGCATAGAGCAGGATAACCCCGGATGATGGCAGTGAGGGAGCCTAGTTACGGTGGCAGCAGGCTCCAGTAGTGGTGGGGTATTTCGTCAAGGTCTGTCCTAGGTCCTCCAAATGACCGGATGGGATACGAATAAATCCACGGACCAAAGGTGAGTACTGAAATGATCGTCGTAATGGCACGGGATACTGCCCGCGAAGACCTGGAAAACGTGCGGCAAAGGATTGAAAGCCGGGGGCTAAAGGCCCAGATCAACCTGGGAGAGGAGCGGGCCGTAATCGGAGTCATGGGGTCCATTCCTCCCGACTTCAAAGATGAGATGGAGTTGATGCAAGGGGTCTCCGAGGTCGTGATGGTCTCAAAGCCCTATAAACTAGCCAGCAAAGAGTTCCATCCGGACAACACCATCATCAAGGTTGGCGACGCCGTCATTGGCGGACCCAAGCCCGTAATCATGGCCGGCCCCTGCTCTGTTGAAGACGAAGAGCAGATGGTCTCCACCGCCAAAGCCGTGAAGGCTGCCGGCGCCACGGTCCTGCGTGGCGGCGCCTTCAAGCCTAGGACCTCCCCCTACAGCTTCCGCGGTATGGGCGAAGACGGCCTGAAGCTCCTACAAACGGCCAAAGAAGAGACCGGACTTCCCATCATCACTGAAGTGATGTCTACGGCCGACGTCGAAACCGTCGCCAAGTACGCCGACATCCTTCAGATCGGCGCCCGGAACATGCAGAACTACAATCTGCTGGACGAGGTTGGTCTGATCGGGAAACCGGTCATGGTCAAACGCGGACTGGCCGCTTCTTACGAAGAGTGGTTGCTGGCCGCTGAGTACGTGATGGCCGGGGGCAACGAGCAAGTAATCCTCTGTGAAAGAGGCATTCGCGGCTTCGAGACCTTCACCCGGTTCACGCTGGACGTGGCCGCAGTGCCCGTGATCAAGCGGTTGAGCCATCTGCCCATCGTGGCTGACCCCAGCCACAGCACCGGAAAGTGGTACCTGGTGACCCCCGTGGCCCTGGCCTCGGTGGCCGCCGGAGCACACGGTCTGTTGATCGAGGTCCATCCCAACCCGGACGTTGCCAAATGCGACGGACCCCAGTCCCTCACATTTGAAAATTTCGATATCTTGATGGACCAAGTCCACGCGATCGCGTCGGTGAGGAAGGATCCGGTCACCGCCGGCTAACCCTTATTCCCGACACGCCGGCTAATAAGAAAACCGCAAGGGAGGGCATGAGCCCTCCCTTTTTTGTCGCCTGTGGCTAAAAGTGACCATCGGCACTACAAATCAGGGCCAGAATGCACTGTTTCATGCAGCGCTTCAGTTAGTATCATTGGCAAACCAAATAATAATAATAGACATATAGCAGTATTGACAAACGCGATACACGTAAGTAATGTTTATTCCGTAATGAAAGGGCCCACTGATAGGTCATGCCTCTCAGTGGAAAGGAAATTGCAGACTTGTCCCAAGATTGAGCCCGATTATACTTCCAGCCAAACCACCCTAACAAAAGTCTGCTTCTAGACCCGGCTCAGCGAAAACATTGGGAGGAATTGCATGACCGTGGAGATCACCACCCTCGAGCAGCCCATCGACGCGATGTATCTGATTCATAAAGCCCTCAGAGGCGAGGCTGACCGCACGGTCGAGCTTGCCCGGTCCCTCGAAGATGGAAATAGTCTCCAGCCGTTCAAGTTGGCCTTCACAGCCTGGGCCACCGCCATCATGTACCACGCCGAGAAAGAAGTGGGCACAGAGATGGCCAAGTCGGTGGATGACACACGCAAGGCCGCCGCCGATGACCCCGTCGAACGCGTGAAATGGGCTCTCCTGGCGCAAGAGGACGAGGAATACGCCGCACTGCTCGAAGGCGTCATGGATGTCATGACCGTCCTTGAAGAAGACATCGGCGCCACCAGTGTCATCTTGCGCACCCAACAACACCTCTACGGCCAAGCTATCGCCCTTCGCGTCGCCCAGGAAGACCATCTTGAGACAGAAGAGGCGATGGTCATCCCCCTGCTCAGGGAGAACCTCTCCCCCGCGTGTCAGTTGGAGGTCGTGGGCGCACTACTCGTTGACAAAGATGCTGATGACCCACATTGGGTGATCGAGTGGATCTCCCAAGACCTTACACCCAAAGAGAACGAGTTGCTACTTGAGTTGGAGTCCCATATCAAGCAAGCCCAACCAGTGGCCTAGTTAGTCCAAAGTCAGAATCCAAAGGGTGAGGAAATGGCTACAGAAGACCTACAGCGAATAGAAGACCCCATCGACGTCATGCCGCTGATGCACAAGGCTTTTCGGGCTGTCTCTGACCGTACAGAGGCGATGGCTGCCGAGGCGACGACCTTTGACGACATAGCCAGATTGACCGAGACATTTGGCTTCTGGGTGAAACAAATTCTGTACCATGCCACCGTCGAAGACGAAGTGATGACTGCTCCTCTAAAGGACAATCAGCCTGCCCGGGACAACGAGACCGAGCATGCTGAGCTAGCCGGAAAGGCCGGCGACCTGGCCAGCTTCATCGCCATGGGCAACGCCGCTGGAATTGAAGAGAGCGTCCGGGATGCTGCCTTCTCCCTGGAAAAGGAACAACACAGGGCCCTTGAAGAGAAATTTTATGAAGTGGAGTCGGCCCTCAAAGACGTACTCGGCGAAAAGAAAGTAACCGCCCGCACCATCCGACACATCCACAGCCGTCTTTTGGGGGTCCGAATCCTGGAGTTGGACCACTTTGAGAATGAAGAGGCTTTCGTCTGCTCGCTGGTGCGTGATGAGATTGACGAAGCCGGCCAGCTTTACATGATCCGCAAGTTGCTCATGGACGACACCGCGGATGACCCACGTTGGATCATCGATTGGGTGTACTCCGAGCTGGACGATACGGACAAAGCCCTGTTGACAGACCTGGAGAACCGGTTCAAAGGCGCGGTGGCCCAGCCCGCGTAACACAAAATGCCCGGCAGCTCACAGATAAGAAAAGGCCGCGAGTTAGACGCGGCCTTTTCTTTTGGTTGAGGATACATCGGATAGAGGCGCCGGTTTGGCTCGATGGCCGTAAGGGCGGGTTTCTAACCCGCCCTGGCACGCGTAAACCACGCTCCAGCTGCCGAGGCTGTCACAGGCCGGCCAACTTTTCGGCCTGTTGAATATCACGACCGACGTGGCACAGAAAAAGGGCAGGTTGGAAACCTGCCCCTACTCGGTCGACCGACAATCAAACCCGTTGCGCTAGACCAGAATGGGCTCTGTGTTTTTGCGGTAGATCTGGAAGCGGTGGCGGGTGGTATCGGCGATTATCACCCGGTTATTTCGCCCCATCCTCACTGCGCAGGGCGCCCATAGCACCCGTTCCGGAGTGAAGTTCTGGATGGTGTTGCGCTGCCGGATCATGTCGGGATTCGACTTGAGCTTGGCGATGCCCATGTTTGAGAGATGTCCGTTGCCGGTGAACTCGGTGATGAACCGCCCCTCAGGCGTTAGCACCTGCACCCGGTTGTTCAGCCAGTCGGCGATGTAGATGTCGCCGTCCTGGTCAACGCAGACGCCCGTGGGGCGGTTGAACTGGCCCACGGGTGCGTCGGAATAGGTGATCCCGCCCTTCACGCGGGCGTTGTAGCAGTCGCCGCCGGTGCCCGGGGTGCCAAAGCTGGCGAGCCATTGGCCTTCGGAAGTAAAAGACTGGACTCGGTCGTTGCGCCAATCGGCGACAAATATATTGTCCTCGCTATCCAGGCACATCCCCCAAGGAAGGTTGAACTCCCCATCGGCAGAGCCGGTGGTCCCGAATTTTCCCAGGAACTTGCCGTCCAGACTGAACTTCTGCACCCGGTTGTTGCGGCCGTCCACGATGTACAGCGTATCGTCCTGGCCGACAGCTATGCCGGCGGGGCGGTCCAACTCGCCATCCGCGGAGCCTTGGATGCCCCAGTGGGTGATGTACTCGCCGTCTCGGTCGTACTTAGTGACCCGGTTCAGCCACTCGTCGGTGACGTAGACGTTGGTGTCTTTGTCCAGGGCGATGCCCATGGGCCAGATGAATTGGCCTTTGCCTTCGCCGTGGGAACCGAAGGTGCTGATGTATTCCTCGCCATCTTCCCCCAGGCGCATGATCGTTAGGCGGGTGCCGTCTGGTCGGTCCTCGCGGCCCCGGTTAACTATGTAGGCGAGGTCATCCGAGGTTATCGCAAAGTCGACGGGGTAGCGCACCCCGGCGCCCACATGCTCGGCTCGAGCCGCCGTGGACTCGTAGGTGAATGTCCGGTCGTTGATCCCTAGAAATACGCTAGCCATGGACTTACCTCTTGGTTATCAATGGGGATTGCCGAAGGGCCTAGATGGTGCGGGAGGGCACCGTGTAGTCTTTCAACTTGTTGTATATCTGTATCCGCTGGCGCTGGGTGTCGGCGACGATCAGCCGGTCATGGACCGCGTCGAAGACCAGGTCATTGGGCATGGACAGCCGCCACTCCACCCAGGGATCCCTGACCTCGCGACGGCGTCTGACGGCGTCGGGGTTGGCCTCGACGGTCATCTTGGCCCAGTGGGACAGTTCGCGGGCGTCACCAAGCAGGGTGGTCACGAACCGGCCGTCGGCTGCAAATACCTGCACCCGGTTGTTCGACCAGTCACAGATATATATGTCGCCGTCGGAGTCCACGGCCACGCCAGAGGGACGTCCCAGTTCGCCTCGGCCGGTACCTGGGCTACCGAATGACGCAACGAATGCACCCTTCGGAGCGAACTTCTGCACCCGGTGGTTCATGTGGTCTGCTACGTAGATGTAACCTTTGGAGTCGGACGCGATTCCCCACGGAGAATCGAGTTGGCCCTCGGCGCTTCCCAACTCGCCCCAGGTGGCCAGGTGGGCCCCGTCCTCGGTCAGTTTCTGCACCCGGTGGTTGCGGGTGTCGACGATGTAGATGTTATCTTGCGGGTCGACCAGGATGCCTGAGGGGCCGTCGAATTGGCCCTCACCGGCGCCGGTCTCGCCCCAGCACTTCAAGAACTTGCCTTCGCTGTCGAAGACCGATATGCGGTTCAGCCACTCGTCGGTCACGTAGACCGTTCCTTGGCTGTCCACGGCAACCCCGGCCGGCCAGATGACCTTTCCAGGGTCCTCGCCGTAGGTGCTGAATTCGGTGACCAACTCTTCTTCTCCCGACACCAGGCCGGGTTTGACCTTGCTGACGCGGACGCCCAGGGCCGTGCGGTTCCAATGGACGTTGGGGATCATCTCGAAACCACGGCTGATGACGTAGACGGCGTCAGCGTCGGCCCCGGTGCCGGTCGCGATGGCGCAGGGGTGTCTGAACCCGGTTCCCGAGGCTGCCGACCGGCCTACCGCGTGGCTGAAGTCGTATACCCGGCCTGCTGCGATCTGCGTTTGCATATATCAACCTTTGTAAGGTGAGTGAGACTGAGAGTGGGGCCTAGTTAGACCTTATGAACTTGGGAGCCTCGAAATTTCCTTTGACTATGGGCTTGGCGTCGAGGCCGAGCCAGTCTTCCAATATGGTGGCGTACAGGCCCCGGAAGTCCATGTTGGGCACCAAGTCGCCCTGTTGGAGGTCTTCGGCCTTTCTGGAAGGGTACTCGCCGTACTGCCCGCCTTTGATGGCGTCGCCGATGACGAACGCGGCCCCGGCGGCCCCGTGGTCGGTGCCTGAGCCATTATCGCGGACCCGCCGGCCAAATTCCGAGAACATCAGGACGATCACATTGTCCGCGGCGTCGTGCTCCCGGAGGTCGGCGTAGAAGTCGTCTAATGCCTGGGAGACATCGGTCCATAGTGTGGTGTGCATCCCATTCTGATTGGCGTGGCTATCGAAGCTGCCGTGGTCGCAATAGAAGATGCGGGTCCCCAGTCCTGCCAGGTGGATCTGGGCAATGCCCCGCAGCTTCTGGGCGATGGTCGTCTCTGCGTACTCGACGGTGGATGAGTAGGTCACGGGGGCGGCCTTCAGGATGTCGGCGCCCTTCATGGCCTCGAGTCCGGTCTGGCCTAGATACTCGGTCACAACGTCATTTCCCACCTCGGGGGCGTACATACGGGAGAAGCGGTCCAGGATCTGTTCCCGTTGCTTCTCGCCCGAAATGCCAGTGAGCAGCCCATAGGAGTCCAAGTCGTCCACACAGGCCACCGGCACGCCGGGCAGGACCAGGGCTCGGAATAGACTGGGCCCGAAACTGACCGTCGTCACTATATTCTCTTTGTTGGGGTCGATGTCCCGGGTGGCCAGTCCCAGCCAGCCCTCGGTGCCCAGGGTCTCCGGCTCGCAGGTGTGCCAGATGTCCATGGAGCGGAAGTGAGAGCGGGGGGAGTCTGGGTAGCCGATGCCGTGGATGACGGCCATCTTGCCCTGGTCGTACATACCCTTGAGCGGACCCATGGCTGGATTAAGCCCAACGCCGCCGTCTATGGCCAAGACCTGGTTCTCGGTGAGAGAAACCGCCTTGCGGTTGTCGTAGTACAGCCCGTCGGTATAGGGAATGACCGTGTTCAGGTAGTCGTTCCCGCCGGAAAGCTGTAGAACCACCAGGACCGGGTCTTTATTGTTGGTAGCCATTGCTTTCTCCTTAATCCACCAAACTTAGCTGTATTGGTATTCTTTAACTGACGCGATCAGCTGGAGCAGTTCGCCTACCCTCGCGGTGGAGGCTTCTGCGTCATCGTCGTTATTCCAAGTCAGTTTGCCGCGTTGGGCAACGTGCTCCACCAATTGTTTGAGAGTTAACGCGCCCGCCTTGACCGGCCCAACCAGTTCCAGGCACCTATCCACCAGTTCTTCGGGGCCCAGGTTGCCTTGGGCTTGCAGCCGGCCGATTATCTTCTGGACTCCGGGCCTGCTGGTGTCGCCCAGCATATTGGCTACGAAGTTGATCCGCTTCATCAATGAGCCGCTGTTGATCCATTCAACGCCGGTGTGCCAGCCTTCCACACTGGGCGGGTTGAGCAACTCTTGTCCCATGTAACCGGCCTGTTTGGAGAGGTCGCCGATGCCAGGTCCGGGAAGTTTGTCCTGGCCCACCAGGCGGAGCGTGCCCACGACCACCTCGGCGGGACTCTTGATCTTGGTGAACCGGGCGTTCTTGAAGAAGTCAGAGAGGAACAGCACCCGCAGAACCTCGCGGATGTCGTAGTTGGACTCGCTGAAGGTTTTGGCCAATAACTTGATGGCCTCCAGGTCATTGGGAGGGGTCACCGACCAAGCAGGCACCTGGGGCTCATCGGCCACGAAGAAATTATAAAGGTGCCGTGCGATAAACTCGGCCGTGGCCGGCTGCCGGCAGATGATGTCGATTATGTCTCCGCCGTCGAAGTTTCCAGTCTCGCCCAGGAAGGTTTTTTCGCCCTGGTCATGGTCCTCTTCTTGGAACTCGAAGGACCAGTCGAACCGGCTGTAGTAGTTCCTGGGCGGCACGGTGGCTATCGTCCAGCCGGTGAAGGCCCTGGAGCACTCGAAAACGTCGTCCTCGGTGTAGTTGCCCACGCCCATGCTGAAGAGTTCCAGCAGCTCGCGTCCCCAGTTCTCATTAACGCCGGACTCGTGGTTGTCGCAGTTGTCCAGCCAGTAGATCATGGCGGGGTTCTGGGCCAGCGCCACTAGCATCTCCCGGTAGTTGCCCATGGCGTTCTCGCGGAACATGTCCACCTGGGCGATCAGCTCGTGCCAGTGGTCAACCTTGGATTGGCCGGTGGCGAATATCTGGTGCCAGAAGAGGACCATCTTCTCTTCCAGCGGAAGCTCGGTGTGCATCATGTCGTAGAGCCAGGCTGAGCCGCCCATGCCCGGAGAAGTGACCGGACGCCGGAAGCCAGGGTGATACCGGAGGAATAATTCCCGGTCGGCCCGCTCTCCCTTGGGGTTGAGCAGTTCTTCCACGGTGCCCTCGTAACCGACGGCGGTCCGTCGTTCCAGCTCGTCGCGGTCGGCGCCAAATCCGGCGCGCCGCATGAGATGGGCCATAAGTTCGATGTCTTCATTGACTACAATGGCCATCGAATCAACTCCAGAGCAGCGTTCGACTAGAAAAACAGGGCATTTCAGGCGTGATTCCGGCGGTCCGCAATGATATTAACTATTGCAGGTATTTTCCTGTCCGGACGGCTGTGTGTCAACCAGATTTTCCTTCCGGCACGGGCAACCTAGAGCCCTGCTTCCCCGGCTGCTTTGCGCATGGTGTTCAGGTATTCGTTGCTGGCGGTCTGGATCAAGGTCTGCACGGTGCCGTGGAAGTATTGGACGCCCAGGTCAAGATACTTGGGAACCAGGTTCTCGGGACAGCTCACCCCTGCGAACTTGCCGGCCTTGCGAATGATTTCCACGCCCCGCTCCATTATCTCTTGGACCTCTGGATGGGTCTGCTGGCCCACGTAGCCCATGGACTGGGACAGGTCTCCGGAGCCGATGAAAAACACGTCCACGCCTTCAACCTGGACCATGGATTCCAAGTTCTTTATGGCTTCCACCTCTTCCAGCATCAGGCAGACCAAGGTGTTCTTGTTGGCTTCTTCCGCATAGTCTCCCGTCGAGCCGGAAAAACCGAAACCGGCGGGGCGGCTGCGACTGAAGATGCCCCGGTTGCCCAGGGGGTAATACTTGACAGCCTCGACGGTGTTCTGGGCTTCTTCCGCCGTGTTTACATGGGGGACTTGCACGCCCCAGGCGCCGCGGTCTAGGAAGGGGCAGATGAACTCCAACTCGTTGCCGATGGGCCGCACGATTGGGGCCATGCCAGTGAGTTCGGCCGCCCGGATCATGTTCTCAGCGTTCTCGACCGTGATATCGCCATGCTCGTTGTCCAGCAATATCCAGTCGTAGCCCAAAGACCCCAGCATCTCGACCATCGTGGCTGACGGAAATGTGAGCATCGTGCCGAAAACCGCCTTTCCGTCGTTCAACTTTTGTTTTAGGGTATTCTCCCGCATCTGACCTCTCCATTTGAGACTATGTTACGAAAATATCGGCCAAAGTTACAGGCCAATTTCTCGTTGCGGATTGCAGCCGGCAGTCACAGGAGTATACTACGCGGCACATCGGCGAGCGGCCAACCTGAATGAGGCTCTGGCGCCCACAGACCCGATCTGGTTGGAAACCGCAAATTGCCTCTATGCCGACGCGTTGTTATAATGAAAATTATCCCGATAAGTGATAGTAGAAATGGTCTCGACGACACCTTAATCAGGCTCGTTTTTTCGACTGAAGTTGGGGGTGAGATATGTTTCCAGAAGTGACACTGACGGCGCCAACTAGGGAAGACATCCAACGGATGGCTGATTGGCTCAACGACCCGGATGTCAGCATGGTCTGGTATGGGTCCGGGAATGACGGCAAACCCCTGCACACCGGTTACACTCCGGAAGCTGTCTTGGCCAGTGGGTCTGACGAATGGAGCCACGTTTTTAACGACGAGAACCGTGTGATTTTCTCCGTTTACAGCGGAGACGGCGAGCACATCGGCGAAGGCCAACTGACCGTCGAATGGCCGCTACTCGAAGCCCGGGCCGACCTTCTGATAGGCCGGAAAGACCTGTGGAATCACCACTACGGCACCAGCGCACTCATCGGCCTTTTGGACTACGCCTTTGGCCCACAGGGGCTCCACCGAGTCTGGGTCGACGTGCCCGAATACAACGAGCCGGGCATGCAGATGGTCCAACATGTCGGATTCGTTGTGGAAGGGCATCTACGCAAGACCCACCCCAAGAACAACGAATGGTTCGACTCTTCAATCCTAGGTCTTCTATCTGAGGAATATCCGCGACGCCGCGCCAAGTTGATGGAGACCGCAGTCGCCTAGGCTCTGGATAAGCGTCCATCCCTCACAAGAATAAGCGATACAAATTGAAAATTCGGAGGGACCTGTAATGCCAGTAATCACCATTAACGGCCCCATTGGATGTGGGGCAGTAACCATCGGCCAGATGGTCGCCGAGCAGATGGACCTGAATTTCGTAGACCGCCTGTTTTTCACAGAAGCGGCGCGAATCGTGGGCACTCCGGTGGGTACCCTCATCGCCAAGGAGCAGCGGGTGGACCGGTTCCGCGACCGCTTGGGCCGGTTCGTCCAGACCATGCTGGAGCGCTCGGCAATGTCCGGCGTGAGCGGCGAGCCGTACTTCGGCCGGGGCATAGAGAACCTGCCTCCCGAGACCTATATGGACCTCACCGGCGAGGGTGGCGGCGTAGCCCAGAAACTGGACGACAAAACTTTCATCGAAGCCATGACCAAAGTAGCCAATGACCTCCATGAGAAGGGCAATGCCGTGATCATCGGCCGTGGGGCCAACCAAATTCTGGCCGACGCCTCACACACGCTGCACGTAGGCCTTCTGGCGCCCATTGAAGTGCGTGTTCAGACGCTGATGGACCGAGAGCACTTCGAGCGGGAAGAGGCCGAGATCCACGTGGACGAGCTGGAACGGGCCAGAGAGGACTTCATTCAGAAATTCTGGAAGGTCCATCCCAACGAGGCTCATCACTATCACATGATGTTGAACATGGGCAAGATGAACCCCAAGGTCGCGGCGGAGGTAATCTGCCACGCAGCGGGCGACCTGGTCTCTTGACCTTTAGTAGGCCGAACCGGAGATTGAATGACAGGGGAACGGGTGTCACCCGTTCCCCTATCATTTATGGTGGCCGTCGGGTTTCCGCCTAGATGTTTCCTTACTCCGACGCCAGCGTCCATCACCGGACATTCCCCTACGTAAATGCCGGACTCGTTGGAATCAGCGTGCTGGTGTTCCTCTATGAGATGGCGCTGGGCGGCGGCGGGGCCCTCACCGGCAGTGGCGGGCTGAAGCTGGACCTCTTTTTCTTGAAATGGGGGTTCATCGCCCAGGAACTGACCTCCGGGCAACCCTATGAAATCCTCAATACCTCGTTCGGTCAAGCTGATATCGAATCGCCGGTCCATACCGTGTTCACGATCTTCAGCTCCATGTTCATTCATGGCGGTTTCATGCATCTGGCCGGCAACATGATGTTCCTCTGGGTGTTTGGCGACAACATCGAAGACCGGCTGGGCCACGTCAAGTATCTGGTCTTCTATCTGGTTGCCGGCGTGGCTGCCACATTAAGTCAGTGGATGATCGACTCCGGCTCGCAGGTGCCCTTGATCGGGGCCAGCGGGGCCATCTCTGGGGTGTTAGGCGCCTACCTGATAATCTACCCCAACAACAAGGTCAAGGCGCTGATCATCTTTTACCTGATCACGGTCGTGGAAATGCGGGCCATGTGGCTGCTGGGGGCGTGGTTCGTATGGCAGTTACTACAGGGGAGCATGTCGTTGGGTCTTTCGGGCACAGTCAGCGTGGCGTTCTTCGCCCACATAGGCGGCTTCGTGGCCGGCATGGTGCTGGCCGGGGCCTACGAGCTCGTCATCAAGGAACCCCTGATTCCAGGGCGGTCTGGCGTACAGCCATGGGACCGCTGGTACCAAGCCGGGCGCGGTAGAGACTGAGGGGGAAGGGCAATTCCCTCTCCCATGCGCGGGAGAGGGTTAGGGTGAGGGCGATGGTTTTCAACAAATCACCTTCGGAGGACTGGCCTTCGGCGGTTGAAACCGACCTGTTGCCCGTTAGGACTTTCTAACGGTTATTGGAACGGAGTGTATTGAGTTGACCTGGTAGCCCCGGAAGTTCCAGGTGGCCAACATGGGCTGCACGTTGCCCGCGCTATCCGTGGCCCGGGAACGGAGTAGGGAGTGCCCTAAATTAACAGCATCCCAGTCGATCTCCCAGTGCTGCCATGAATAGGTCCCGGACGGCTCTTCCAGCTTGGCCTCACGCCAAGTGCGGTCGTCGTCGGTGCTGACTTCAACCTTGGTGATGTGGCCGTCGCCCGACCAGGCCACGCCCGTGATGGTGTGGTGGCCGGGTTGGAGGATGTTGCCTTTGGACGGGGTGCTGATGAGCGACTTTACTTTCAGGGACGAAACACGCTCGATCTCAGCGTCCGACTTGCCGTCGGTGGCGGGGTAAAAGCGGTAATCCAACTCGTGGTATCCGCCATTGGGATGGTCCATTGCCGTGATCTTGGTCAACCATTTGACCGAAGCCATTCCGTACCAGCCGGGAATCAGCAATCGGATGGGAAAACCGTGGTCTAAGGGCAAGGGCGCGTCGTTCATCTCGTAGGCCAACAGAGTGTCTTCGTCCAGCAATTTCTCCATCGGCACGCTCATCTCATAGGCCATTGAAGTGCCCGCCTGAGGCACGTTTCCGGAGTCAACGCCTATGAATAGGACATCAGTGGCTGAACTCTTAAGTGAAGCCTGGTCCAGCACGGTTTTCAATGAGACGCCCTTCCAGCAGGAGACGCTGACCGCGCCGTTGTCCCATTGGACGCCTTCTGCCGGGGGTTGCATGGTTGAGCGGCTATTGCCGGCGCATTCCATGAGGTTGACGACTTCGCGACTGGGCATCTTGAGCAAATCGTCGTAGGAGAGATCCAGAGGGCTATCTACGTGGCCGTCGACTGTAAGTGACCAATCGGAAGCGTTGATCTGGGGAGCAGGGAAGTGGCTGCGGATGAAGTGGCCTTCATTGGGGGAGATGGGGACGTTTAGGTTTGGTAGAAATACGGCCGCACAAAGAGGGTCTTCAGATAGAACATTCAGGTTGCCATCGGGGTCTGGCATAGCTGTCTCCTCAATTTGATACGTCGGATCGACGGGAATCGAATCACAGAGCCAATGAGGCCCAAAGGTCCGGCGCTATCACCCGCGAATGCGAAATGGCTGATTCGCCGGAAAATCACAGGGAAATCTATGTATAAAGGCGGACCCCGCGATACCCACGGAGATCATGCCAACGTCCGATCTATAGGTTCTAGGAGCCGCTGACGGTGCACCCATGGCTGGCGGTGGTTGCCATCAGGATTATGGCGATCAAAAAGAGAACAACGAATGCCCGGTGAGCGCGTAGTCTGGGAAAGCGCATCCTTAACATCTACTCCGGTGCCGTATTGTGCGGGGGGCCATCCGGTCATCCCCGAAACGCTTTGGCAGTATATCTCAACTCGCCAGGGGCAGTACAGTACCCAATCCGGCGGGAAAAATCGAGTTGTCATAACCCGCCACCCGCCCGCCTGCATGATTGTGTGGTCAGGCGTGAGTCTGCCTCTGCGATTGTGATAATATACTCCAAGACTTATCTAGTATGTCTATCGGCATCGCCATCAGCGTCAAACGGCGCCAAAGCGTGCCTGAATATATATGAATATCTAGGAGCGAGAGAATGCTTGAGTACAAGCCCAATACGGTCCTCTCCAACGAAGAATTTGATGCAGTCGGCAAATCGCCCATCCGTCACGATGGCGCCGACAAGGTAACCGGCCGCGCCAAGTACGGCGCCGACACCAACATGCCCGGTATGCTCTACGGGAAGATACTGCGCAGCCCACACGCCCACGCGGTGATCAAGTCCGTGGACACCGGTGCCGCCGAGGCCCTTCCCGGGGTTTACTCGGTGGTTACCTCTGCTGATTGGCCGGAGACTTCTATGAAGCTCACCGACCTGGCCGAGGGCTCCATCCATAACCTGGGCTTCCTCAGCATGAACATCCTGGCCAGAGGCAAGGCCCTGTACAAAGGTCACGCTGTCGCCGCCGTGGCTGCGGTCAACCCCCACGTGGCCGAGCAAGCAGTTGCCTTGATCAAGGTCGACTACGAAGTTCTGAAACCGGTGTTAACCGCCGCGGATGCCATGAAGCCGGACGCTCCTATCTTGCACGACCGTTTGGCCGCCGTATCCAGCCCCGCCCTCCGGCCTGGCGGACTGCTGGAAGACGACGCCGCAAGCATGCAAACCAACATCTCCAACAAGTTTGAATTCAGCCTTGGCGACCTGGAACAAGGTTTCCGAGACGCCGATATCATCGTCGAGAAAGAGACGACCACTCAGGCCGTGCACCAGGGCTACATCGAGCCCCAAGCTGGCGTGGCCCACTGGCAGGCAGACGGCAAAGTGACCGTCTGGTCCAGCAGCCAGGGGCAGTTCACCGTCCGTGACCAGACCGCCCGCTTCCTCGGCATCCCAGTTGGCCAGGTCAAAGCCGTTCCCATGGAGATCGGCGGAGGCTTCGGTGCCAAGGGCATCACCTACGTGGAGCCGGTGGCGGCCCTACTGTCCCGCAAGTCAGGCCGTCCAGTAAAGGTCCAATTGACCCGCACCGAGGTCTTCGAGGGCACCGGCCCCACCTCCGGCACGCAGATCAAGGTCAAAGTGGGCGCCACCAAAGACGGAAAGGTCATCGCCGCCGAAGCCGAACTGGTCTACGAAGCAGGCGCTTTCCCTGGTTCTCCCGTCGGCGCCGCCATCCAATGCATGATGGGCCAGTACGACATTCCCAACGCCCATCTAACGGCGATAGATGTAGTGATCAACCGTCCCAAGGCGGCGGCCTACCGCGCCCCAGGCGCCCCGGCAGCGGCATTCGCCATGGAAACGGCCCTGGACGAGCTGGCCGAGAAGCTGGAGATCGACCCGTTGGACTTCCGCTTGATGAACAGTGGCAAAGAGGGCTCTCGCCGAGTCACCGGTCCGGTCAACCCACTGGTCGGGTACATCGAGACCCTGCAGGCGGCCAAAGACCACCAGCATTACAACACGAAACTGGACGGCAAGATGCGAGGGCGCGGCGTAGCCTCCGGGTTCTGGGGCAACAACTCCGGTCCAGCTTCGGCGTTGGCCGTGGTCAACTCCGACGGCACCGTCAATCTGACAGAGGGATCACCGGACATCGGCGGCAGCCGCGTGGCCATGGCCATGCACGTTGCCGAGGTACTGAATATTCCGGTTGAGGACATCAAGCCCCAGGTCGGCGACACCGACACCATCGGCTTCACCTCCAACACGGGCGGCAGTAGCGCCACATTCAAGTCGGGCTGGGCCTGTTACAACGCCGCACAGAGCGTGAAAGAGCAGATGGTCCTGCGGGCTGCCAAGATCTGGGAGATTCCCGAAGAGGACGTTGAGTACAAGGAAGCCGTCCTCCAGCACAGGTCCGACCCAGAACTGAAGTTGACCTTCAAGCAGATCGCCGCGCGGATGATTCCCACCGGCGGTCCCATCGTCGGCTCGGCGGGCGTCAACCCGCCCGGCCCCGGACCGTCCATCGGCGTCCACGTTGTCGATGTGGAAGTGGACCCCGAGACCGGCAAGGTGGAGATACTGCGCTACACGGCCGTTCAGGACGCCGGCAAAGCCATCCATCCGGACTACGTTGAAGGCCAGATCCAAGGCGGCGCAGTCCAGGGCATCGGCTGGGCGCTGAACGAAGAGTACGTGTACAACGACAACGGCGTCATGC
This sequence comes from Dehalococcoidia bacterium UBA2158, assembly GCA_002328185.1. GTDB lineage: Bacteria > Chloroflexota > Dehalococcoidia > Lucifugimonadales > UBA3495 > UBA9611. Next base: position 61,648 of record DCWQ01000003.1, on the reverse strand, counting down.
TGAATAGCAGCTTCCTGGACTACCGGATGCCCACGACGCTCGACCTGCCCATGATTGACACGGTCATCGTGGAGGTCGCCAACCCCAACCACCCGTACGGTGTCAGGGGCGTGGGCGAGGTGCCCATAGTGCCTCCCATGGCCGCCATATCCAACGCGATATACGATGCCATCGGCATTCGCATGAATGACCTGCCCATGTCTCCGGACAAGATCCTGGAGGCACTCTGGGCCAAAGAGGCAAGTAACTAGGCATGGCGGAGATATGGATTCCGCCAAAGCTGCAGCAACTGACCGGCGGTAATCAGCAGGTCCAGGTTGAAGGCACAACTGTGCGCCGGTTGATCAACCACCTGGAAGCGCAGTTTCCGGGTATCAAGGAGTATCTCATCGACGAGGTAGAGGACGACCTGATTCCCGGCATCGCGGTGATAATCGACGGCGAAGTTAGCCAGTTGGGCATGCTGGAGAAGGTGTCGGAAAATGCCGAAGTGCACTTCCTCCCCGCCATCGGCGGTGGCTGCCTCGGCCAGCTTTAACCCCATACCAACCGATACCCGGCAACAATGTGGCGGGGCCAGCGGAAACGCCGGCCTCGCCATTTGATTTTCTAACGACCGCATTCATCTGTCACCCCGATCCTTCTGCGGAAGGAGAGGGGTATCTTTGCTATCGTGCAAGGTCGATTGAGCAGCAACGAGATTCCTCGGCTGACTCCTCGGAATGCCAGTGTTAGAGTGATGTTCTGCTGCGCCCATCAGTCCATTGATGACAGAGGTCCACACATGACTCAGAACGAACCAATAAGAATACGCCCAAAATTCAGCCCTCAGTCACAGCGGGAAGTGCGCCGCAATACCCACTTGCGACAGGCACGGACCTGCTATGGGCACCTGGCAGGCGTGGCCGGAGTGGCGCTCATGGATGAGATGCTCGGCCTGAAATGGCTGGAAGAGAACTCAGAACCCGTCTCCGGCAACAAGGTCCGCTATGAACTAACCCCCAAAGGCCTCCAGGCGATGGACGAGATGGGAGTGGACCTGACCGCGGCGGCCAAGTCCACCGGGATCTTCGCCTTTGGCTGTTTGGACTGGACTGAACCGGGTCTCCATCTGGGCGGTTCCCTGGGCCGCGCCGTAACTGCCTATTTGTCGGAACGCGGTCTGGTTGGCCGTACGTCTGGCACCAGGGAAGTGACGTTACAGAGCAGCCCCAGTTCCTGGCTGTCCTAGAACAAGGTTGGACGGCGGTGCCTCCCGCCGTTAGAATACCTGTGCCTTTGACCGGCTCGCGATGCCGGAATAACCAACCGGACTGATTTTCCGGATTCAATTTGATGGAGGGGCCCATGCCGGACCTGCTCACTGAATCCCAGCAAAAATGGTATGACTTGGCGGCGATGCACGGCGACGATTTCGCTCAGCGGGCCGCCCAGCACGATGAAGAGAACAGCTATCCCTTTGAGAACATGGCCGCCCTCCGGGAATCGGGCTACACGTCCATGCCCATCCCCGCAGACATGGGAGGCGGAGGAGCTTCCCTCCTAGAGGTCTGTATCGCCCAGAACCGCCTAGCCCAAGGCGACGGCGCCACAGCTTTGGCAGTCAACATGCATTTCGGTCTGCCTTACATCATGTGCGACTTGATCAAGGCGGGCGACGACCACCCCCGGCCTCTTCTGGAAAAGATCGCCGCAGAGAAATTGATGGTCTTCGGGGCCGTCACCGACCCCCAGGTGGACTCCCTGAAGGGCATCACCGGGCTGGGTTACACCACGGTGAAAGCTACCAAGACCGACGGCGGGTTCCTGATCAACGGCCGTAAGGGGTTCGCCACCAACAGCCCCGGAGGCGATCTATTCGGCAGCACGGCGATCTACAACGACCCGGACGAGGGCGATGTTGGCCTGATCTTCATTATTCCCCCAGACACTGAGGGCCTGACCTGCCTGAACGACTGGAACACCATGGGCATGCGAGCCAGCCAGAGTCACAGTTGGGAGTTGAAAGATGTTTTCGTCTCCGATGAGGGTGTGATCAAGCATAAGCCCTGGGTCTGGGACGAGTTTGCCCGGGGACTTTGGGCCTGGCACGGCGGCAGCTTCGGCAGCATCTACCTTGGCATCGCCAAAGCCGCCAGAGACTTCGCCATCGAGCAAACCAAGGGCCGTTCCCGCATCCCGTTCAAGTTCCCTGAGAGCTACTATCCCGGCCACCAGTTCTTGGCTGCTGAGATGGATATCACCCTGAACGCGGCTTGGGCGTTCCAAAAGGATATCGCAATACGACTGGACGGTGAGGACGGCCGAGACCACGGTACCTTGATGGACGCCGTGGGGATGCAGTATTTCTGCATGAAGGCGGCTCAGGACGTGCTTAACAAAGCGATGGACATGGTCGGCGGCGCCAGCCTAGCCAAGGGACGACCCCTGGAGCGGTACTACCGGGATGTCCGCGCCGGGAGCATGCACCCCCTAGGCGGGTTCGATGCCCTGGAACTGATCGGCAAACACGCCTTCAGCCTGCCTCATGACGTAGAACCCCGATTCATCTAGGCCCACGGACCAACCTGAAATAAACAGGAGAGTAGCTGACCGTGTACGTGATTGGAATCGACGTTGGTGGCACGTTCACCGACTTTGTGGTCGCCCGAGAAGGCCAGCCTCCCCGCTATTTCAAGACTGCATCCACGCCCAACGACCCTTCCGAGGGCCTCATGACGGGGCTGAACGACGCGGCATCGGCCCATGACCTGTCGTTGGAAGATTTTCTGGCTTCGGCCGACATGATAATCCACGGCAGCACCGTGGCCACCAATACCCTGGTGGAGCGCAAGGGCGCCGAGGTCGGCCTGATCACCACCGACGGGTTCAGGGACCTGCTGGAGATGCGGGAGGGTCTGAAAGAGGACCGCTACAATCTGCGCATGACCCCGGTGGAGCCGCTGGTTCCCAGATACCTGCGGGCCGAAGCGCCGGAGCGGGTATTGTCCGACGGCAGCGTCAAATTCCCTCTGGACGAAGACGCGCTGAACGTGGCTTTGGACGGCCTCAAGGACGAGGGAGTGGAGGCGCTGGCCGTATGCTTCCTGTTCTCCTATCTGAACTCGGCACACGAGGACCGGGTCGGCGAGATCATCAACGCCAAATTCCCTGGAATGTACACCTCGCTGTCGTCTCAGGTCATACCCCAGATAAAGGAATTCGATCGCCTCAGCACCACCGTCATCAACTCTTACGTGGGCCCGGTTTTGGGCCGCTATCTGGAGAACCTTCAGGAGCGGTTGACTTCCTATCATCAGGCAGGCGATTTCCTGATCATGCAGTCCAATGGCGGCGTCGCGCCCATCGAGGACTCGCGCCGGTTGGCCGTGCGCTCCATCCTGTCGGGCCCCGCCGGCGGTGTCAGCGGCGCGGCAGCCTATGGCAGACTGGCCGGTACGTCCAACATCATCGCCTTCGACATGGGCGGCACCAGCACCGACATCTCACTGATCGAGAATGGAGAGCCCCACCTGAGCACCGAGAAATTTGAGGCCGGGTGGAAGATATCGGTCCCGATGATCGACATCCACACCATGGGCGCAGGCGGGGGCAGTATCGCCTCCATGGGCCCTGGCGGCATCATGCAGGTCGGCCCCGAGAGCGCCGGAGCGCTGCCTGGCCCGGCTTCCTACGGCAAGGGAGGCGACCGCCCCACAGTCACCGACGCCAACCTAGCTCTCGGTTACCTGGACCCCGGAAACTTCCTGGGCGGTAGCGCGAGACTGGACGTTTCACTGGCTGAGCGGGCCGTCGGGGAGCACGTTGCCCAACCGACCGGTCTTTCGATGATCGAGGCGGCTGAAGGCATCACTGAGGTGGTTTCAACCTCCATCGCCGAGGGCATCCGCTTGATGTCTGTGCAGCGCGGCGTGGACCCCCGGCGGTTCACCATGATGGCGTTTGGTGGAGCAGCCGGACTCCAGGCAGGGAAGGTGGCGAGACAGCTACAGGTGGAGAAGGTAGTCATACCCGCAGCCGCAGCCGTGCTCTCGGCTCACGGCATGCTCTCCACAGACCTCAAATACGACTACTCCCGGTCTCACCCGGCCGCCCTGCTGGGCATGGACCTTGATGCAATCAAAAATATCGTGGAAGGCATGGAGTCCGAGGGCCGCGAAAAGCTTTTGAGTCAGGGCGTTTCTGAGTCGAATATCGAGGTCTCGATCTCGGCCGACATGCGCTACCTAGACCAGATATATGAGGTCAATGTCCCGGTTCCTGATCTGGGTCAGAATGCCGATACGCTGCTCAATCAATGGGCCGGGAATTTTCACGGGCGCTACCAAGAGTTGTACTCCTACAGCCAGTCCGAGCAGGAGATACGGCTGGTGACATTGCGAGCCACCGTGGTGGGAAGGCTGCCCAAGATGGACCCGCCGCCATTGGACAGTGGCTCTGCCAAGCCGATCAAAGAGAAAACCAAGCGCAAGATTTACCTGGGGGGATGGGTCGAGGCACCAGTCTATGAGATTGGGGACATTTCGCCGGGTTGTTCGGTGGCCGGCCCGGCTGTCCTGGAATCTGACTTCACAACTGTGTTGGTCGAGGCTGGTGATTCGGCAACCATCGACCCTTACGGCGGGATCGAATTAACAGTCTCCCTTGCGACCACAGATTCGACGGCGGCTGCCACGGACCGGCCGGACCCTGTGACTCTGGCTGTGGTGGAGCATAGGTTGGAGTCCATCGCCAGGGAGATGACCGAGGTGATGCTGCGGACGGCAATGTCGCAGATACTGAACTCCAGCCGCGATTTCTCCACCGCCATCTTGGACGCCGATGCTCAGCTCGTCGCCCAGGGGGAAGGCATACCGGTGCACGTAAGCGCCCTGCCAGTGGCCGGAGCGGCGGTGCGGGACTACTTCGGCGACACCATGGCCGAGGGCGACTTGTTCATCTTGAACGACCCGTATTTCGGCGGCAGTCACCTCCCCGATATCACCATCATCAAGCCGGTGTTCCATGAAGGGCGGCTGCTGTTCTATGGTGTCAACCGCGCCCATCACAGCGACGTTGGCGGCGGCACCCACGGCGGCTACAACCCCCGCGCCACCGAGATATTCCAAGAGGGCATCCGCATCCCGCCCCTGAAGCTGTACGACAAGGGCGTCCCCAGGGACGACGTCTTGCAGATGCTCTCGGCCAACGTGCGCCAACCCGAGAATTTCCTGGGCGATCTCAACGCCCAGATCGGCTCAACGATGATTGCAGCCCAGCGCATCGCCGGTCTGCTCGAGAGCTATGGCGCCGACCGGCTGTTGGCCTCCGTCGAGGAGATATTGTCCGCTACCGAACGTCAGGTGCGGCAGTTCATCTCGGAGTGGCCCGACGGCGTGTACCACGGCGAGTCCTTGGTGGACGACGACGGCTTCGATAACAAATTGATTCCCATCCGGGCCAAGGTGACTATTTCCGGAGAGTCCATGGCCATCGACCTGGGCGAGTCGAGCCCACAGGTGACCGGGTTCATCAACAGCGCCTACGCCAACACCCGCTCCCTTGCGCATGCCGCCATCATGTACGTGGCTCCAGCCAACGTGGCCAAAAATGAGGGCTCGATGCGGCCGGTTGACATAATCGCGCCCAAGGGGCTGATCGTGAACGCCAATCCGCCCGCCCCGGTGTGCATGAGCACCAACCACTGCGCCGAGGAGATAGTCGAGGCGGTGTTCAAGGCGCTGGCCCAAGCGGTGCCTAAGGAAGTGAATGCCGGGTTCTCCCGCCGTCTGCGCTACGCCATCACCGGCAAAGACCCGCGCACCGGTCGGCAGTTCATCTGGCACTTCTTCCTGGCCCGCGGCGGTGGCGGCGCCACTCATGGGTATGACGGGTGGCCCGGTGTCGGCGAGATCAACGTGGCCGGCGGAATCCGCAGTCCCAGCATCGAAGTAACTGAAGAAAGGTTCCCGTTCTTCATCCGCAGGCACGAGCTTCGCCCAAACTCGGGCGGGCAGGGAGAGTGGCGCGGCGGCCTGGGCGGCATCTGTGACTTGGTTTACCAGGGAGAAGGCCCAGCCCTGCTCAACACCGCCGGCGACGGCATAGTCGTCCCACCCTTCGGCTTATTCGAAGGCGAAGACGGCCTCTCCCACGACTACAAAATCCTCTCCAACGGCTTGGAACGGCCCTTGGGCTCCAAAGAGACCGAGGTCGTCGTCAACCCCGGCGATCACGTCTACTGTCTATCATCCGGAGGCGGCGGCTACGGCAACCCGTCAGAGCGCAGCCAAACAGCGGATGAGTGGGATAAGCGGAACGGGTACGTGGGGTAGGTTTTAGGCCTGGACCGCTCCCCGAAACCGGTCCCGAATCTCTTCAGGCGTGTGGGAGACCCTCGGGATGCCCTTGATCGGGGCGATGCCACATTTGATTAAGATGAGACTGAGCTGGCCGTCTTGTTTGGCTTCCGTTAAGGCTGCCTCAAGCTCCTCAAGGTCCTCCACTCGGCGTGTCCAAGGGTACCCGGTTGTACCAGCGGTCTGGGCTAGGTCGAACTTCGAACTGATGGACGCTTGGCCGCCGGTGGACTCGTAGGCCTCGTTGTCCAGGATGATGTGGACCAGGTTGGACGGCGCTTCCGAGGCGATGAGCGGCAGTGTGCCCAGGCTCATCATTGCGCTTCCGTCACCTTCCAGTACGAATACCCGTTTGCGTGGAGCCTGGATGGCCAATCCCAGTCCCATGGCCGACGCCAGCCCCATGGAACCAATCATGTAGAAGTTTCCGGGCCGGTCGTTCAAGGTGAACAATTCCCGGGAGATCATTCCCGTGGTGCTGACCACCAGGTCGCCGCCCTGTACGTGGGACAGGACTTGCTCGATGGCCTGGTAGCGCGCGATCAAGAGATCACCCCGGCGCGGACCAGTAAAGCCCCTGGGATAGAGCGGCCTTTTATGGATGCCAGGAGACTGTCCGCTGCGGAGTCCAGGTTATCGGGCTCAAGAATCTCGTAAGGGACCTCCAACAGGTCGAAGAACTGAGGGGTCTTGGCGCCCATGATCCAGTGCTCCGGGGCGTCGTCGGGTGGGCCGCCGTAGCCGCGCCAGCCCACGACCAGCAACGCTGGGATCTTGTACATCAGGTTGAAAGACGTGAGGGGGTTCACCAGATTGCCCACCCCGGAGTTCTGCATGATCACGCTGCCCAGCCCGCCCGTGAAATAGGTCGCGCTGGCGATGCCCAACGCCACGTCCTCGCGCACCGCCGGGACATAGCTGATGTCCGGGTCATCGACCATGACGTTGTAGGCGCCCTGGAAGGTGGAATCGGGGACGCCGGAGAAGAAATTTAGTCCCCGCGCCTTCAACGCTGCCCAGAATTCTTGGGCGTCCATAGTCCCTCCTCGATTGACGGATTGGACCAGCCTAACATATCGCAGATTTCCATTTGACCCGCCGATCGAACGAGAGTAATATGGAGGTATATACCCACCCCCAGGGGGTATGGGTTCGGGAGGATCCGCAATGTTTCCTGAAGTCAAAGAAGACGCGCTCAAGCGGATGAGCTACATCGAAGGGCACTTGGCCGGCATCAGGAAGATGCTGGAAGAGGACAAATATTGCGTGGATGTGCTGAGGCAGACCTATGCCGTGCGCCGGTCCATCGAGAAGATGGAGAGCCTGCTGCTGGAAGGACATCTGAAGTCCTGCGTGGTAGAAGGCATCCAGTCTGGCCGCGCCGAAGAGATCATAGACGAGCTCAAAGACCTGTATATCCTGTCCAACAAGTAGCGATTTAGGGAGAGAGAAATGTCCGCATACGTCATTGGAGACATCAACGTTACCGACCCGGAGACCTTCGCCAAGTACGCCGGCCTGGTGCCTGTCAGTAGCGGCGCATTCGGCGGCAAGTACCTGGTGCGTGGTCCTGACAAGTGTGAGCGCGCCGAAGGTGATTGGAACCCAAAACGCTTCGTGTTGGCTGAGTACAAAGACGTGCATACCATCAAGTCCTGGTATTACTCGGACGAATACAAAGAACTCACCAAGCTTCGGCAGAGCGCGTCCACTGGGTCGTTGCTCGTTGCTGAGGGGGTAGAGCCACCGCTGCAAGGGAGAGACACGGGAGCGCCGGGGTATTTAGTCGGAGACATCGAAGTGACGGATCCGGACGTGTACACCAAGTACGCGGCAGGGGTTCCGGACACCGTGACTGCCTACGGTGGTGTATACCTGATTCGTGGCGCAAAGGGCGAAACCCTTGAAGGATCGTGGAGTCCCAAACGTCTGGTGGTGTTGGAGTTCGAGAGTATGGAGCGTGCCAAGGCCTGGTACAACTCGCCGGAATACACCGACCTGAAGAAGCTCCGCCAGAGCGCTTCCAAAGGAAATTTGATCTTTGCCCAAGGTGGCTAACGTCCGGCGCCACGCCTCTCCTGCTTAGAGCGCATCAAATGGGTCGCGGCTTGTAATTGGAATAATGAGAATGTCTACGACAGACAAAAACATCATAAAGATCAACCTGCCGGTGGAAGGCATGACATGCGCCGCCTGCGTGGCCCACGTGGAGAACGCTCTTCAGAGTGTTCCCGGTATGGTCGACGCCTCTGTGAATCTGGGCACGGAAAAAGCCTCGGTGGAGTTCGACTCCGCCGAGGCCTCGTTCCAGGTGATCGAAGAGGCCGTGTCCGGGGCCGGTTATAAACTGGGCACTCAGTCGGCTTCCTTGAACATCGGCGGCATGACCTGCGGAGCCTGCGTGATGCACGTGGAGAACGCCCTGAAAGGCGTGCCTGGAGTCTCCGAAGCCAACGTCAACCTGGGCGTGGAAAGAGCGTCCGTTGAGTTCGTCCCTGGCATGGTCGAGATCGCCGACCTACAGAAAGCGGTAGAAGAATCCGGCTACCGGGTGGAGGGTCTGAACGATTCGGGCGACCATGAAAGAGAATTGGAGCGGCTCTCCAAAGTCAAAGAGATTAGAGAGCTGCGCAACCGGCTGATGTTTGCCGGGACCGGCGCAATACTGCTGTTTCTAGGCACGTTTGATGCCTTGCCATGGGTCTCCAATCTCATGGGCTGGGCTTACTACTCCTTCTTGCTGTGGGCCGTGGCGACACCGGTGCAGTTTTGGGCGGGCTCCAATTTCTACAGCTCCGGATTGGGGGCGCTGAGGCACCGCACGTCCAACATGCACACCCTGATCGCCATGGGCACGACTGTCGCCTATGCCTACAGCGCAGCGGTGGTGTTGCTGAGCCAATTCTCGCCAGGCGTGCTGGCCGACAACGGCATCGAGGCCAAGGTCTATTTCGACACTGCGGCCATCATCATCGCCCTGATCCTGCTGGGCCGGTTCCTGGAGGCTGGGGCGCGTGGCCGCACCTCTGAAGCCATCCGACGGCTTATCGGACTCACGCCAACCTCTGCACGGGTGGTTCGCAACGGCGAAGCAGTAGACATTCCCGTGGACCAAGTCGTTATTGCCGACACGGTTCTTGTGCGTCCGGGAGAGAAGGTTCCGGTAGACGGCCTGGTGACTGGCGGTTATTCGGCGGTGGACGAGTCGATGCTCACCGGCGAGAGCATGCCCGTGGAGAAAGTCCCCGGTCAAAAGATATTTGCGGCGACGATCAACTCCACCGGCGCACTTTATTTCGAGGCTACTCAGGTGGGCGGCGAAACAGTCTTGGCACAGATCATCCGGCTGGTGGAAGAGGCCCAGGGTTCCAAGGCTCCCATCCAGCGGCTGGTCGACCAGGTGGCGTCCTACTTCGTGCCGGCGGTGATATTCGCATCCCTGGCAGCGTTCCTGTTCTGGATGCTGCTGGGTCCGGCCCCGGCCTTGACCTTCTCAACCCTAGTCCTGGTTTCGGTGCTGATCATTGCCTGTCCCTGTGCTCTGGGGCTGGCAACGCCCACGGCCATCATTGTGGGCACCGGTAAGGGCGCCGAGCATGGAGTGCTGATCAAGCAGGTACGGGCCCTTGAGATCGCCTACAAGGTTGATACAGTGGTCTTGGACAAGACCGGCACCTTGACTACCGGAAAACCAGTTGTGACCGACCTGGCGCTCTCTGACGCGGCTGGGATTTCAGAACATGAGCTGCTATTCCTGGCGGCGTCCGCCGAGCGTGGCTCCGAGCATCCTCTGGGCGAGGCCATCGTCATGGAGGCCCAGAACCGTGGACTGACTTTGGAATCTGCCTCCAGGTTCCAAGCGATACCCGGCCGGGGCATCTCGGCCCAGGTTAACGGACGCGTGGTCCGGTTCGGCAACCTAGCGTTGATGGAAGACTCGGGTGTGCCGCTGAACGGCATGGCGGAACAGGCGTCAGCGCTGGCGGCCCAAGGCAAAACGCCCATGTTCTTGGCCTGCGACGACCAGGCCATGGGACTGATCGCAGTGGCCGACACGGTGAAACCGGAAGCGTCTGAGGGGCTGGCCAGGCTGCGGAGCATGGGCCTTGAAGTGGTGATGCTGACCGGCGACAACATCCAGACAGCCCAAGCCATCGCAGGCCAGTTGGGCGTGGAGCAGGTCGAGGCAGAAGTGCTGCCCCAGGACAAGGCCGCCGTTATTAAGCGGCTGCAGGCTGAGGGCCGCCTGGTTGCGATGGTTGGCGACGGCATCAACGAC
>DCWQ01000003.1:0-50732 GCA_002328185.1 Dehalococcoidia bacterium UBA2158 | reverse complement strand
ATGGTTGGCGACGGCATCAACGACGCCCCGGCTTTGGCCCAGGCCGACGTGGGTTTGGCCATGGGCAGCGGCACCGATGTCGCTATGGAATCCGCGGACATCACCCTGATGCGGAGCGACGTCAACGGCGTGGCGACGGCGCTGGACCTGAGCCGTAAGACCATCCGCACTATTAAGCAGAACCTTTTCTGGGCCTTCTTCTACAACGTGCTGCTTATTCCGGTGGCCGCCGGGGCGTTTTACCCCGTCTTCCAAGGTGTAGGCGGCGTGCCGGGAAGTTTGGACTTTTTCTTTGGGGACCAAGGATTCTTGAATCCAGCTTTGGCCGCGTTGGCCATGGCGTTCAGCTCGGTAACCGTGGTTAGCAATTCACTGAGACTGCGGCGGGCCAGTGTATAGCCTGCCCACCGGCGGGCAACTGATAGACGACTAGACCAGTGGACAACGAGGAGACGAGAATGGCGACGGAGATAGACCCGATCTGCCAGATGGATGTGGACATCGACAACCCGCCCGGAGGGCAGAGCGATTACGAAGGAACGACCTACTACTTCTGCGCTCCCGGCTGCAAGGTGGCATTCGACAAAGAACCGGAGAAATACATGTCTGAAGCTCGCGACCACGACGATCACGAAGGGCACGATCATGGAGCTCATGAGGAACCCGCTGCTGAAGAGGGCCACGATGATCACGGTCCCGGCGGCCACAGCCACGGGCACCACATGCCGGATGCGTCTGCTCAGACCGCGCCGACGGCCAACAAGCCCGGTTTCTTCGCCAGGTTATTCGGCAGGAAATAACGGTTAGGGGATGTTCGGGGTATTATCTCCGGAATCCAGTCCTACCCTTCCACAGCGATCCTTTGACAGGCTCAGGATGATCGAGAGGAGGGGTGTTCTTGCGTCGCCCAACGTCATTCCTGCGAAAGCAGGAATCCAGGCAAACCACGTCTGTCTGCTGTTGATTGACTAACGGAGAAGCGTCGTCCTCACCCTAGCACTCTCCTCCTTCCGGCGAAAGTCGAAATCTACTGCGCTACCCACATGGCTCATTCGCTCAAGATAAGTGAGTGAGATTGGCGCGACCCGGGAATAATACCCCTAGGTGGTGGCTCCGTGGCAGCGTTTGTACTTCTTGCCGCTGCCGCAGGGGCAACTGGCGTTGCGCCCTATTTTTCCGCCGGAAGCTACGGGGGATGGGGAGCGGTTGGAGTCGTTGACCGCCTTCATCGGGCTTTCTTTGAGTGTATTGGCGGCAGACTGGCGCCGCCCGGTAGTCTGTGCAGGTGTTTGGGTGAGCGTGGCGTGGAACACGGTGTGCACCACCTCAGTCTCGATCGCCACCTGCAAGTCGCCGAACATTTTATTCCCTTCCGTGCGGTATACCACCAACGGGTCTTTTTGGCCGTAGGCTTGCAATCCGACCCCGGTGCGCAGGTTCTCCATGGCCGTCAGGTGCTGCACCCAGTGGCTGTCGATGCCCCGTAACAGCAACAACCGCTCGATGGTCCGCGCCTGTTCTTCGCCAACGTCCTGTTCCCGGGCCTCGTAGACCGTCTCGGCGAAGTCTTCGAGGATGTCATCGATCTGTTCGCGGCTCCATTCGTAGATCTGTTCCTCGGTGGCTAGCTCCGGAGGCAGGGGACAGACCTGCCGTATCTCATCGATCAGGCCGGTGGGATTCCAGTCGTCGACGTGTTTTCCGGGCAGGTGGTGATTTACCGCGTCCGCGAACTCGCGCCGCAGCATGTTAACGAATTTTTCCCTGAGAGACTCGCCGCTCAGGGCCTCGAAGCGGTCCTCGTAGATGACCTCACGTTGCTTGTTGAGGACATCGTCATAGTCAAGAAGGTGTTTCCGCATGTCAAAGTGATAACCCTCGACCTTGACTTGCGCATTTCCGATGGACTTGGTGATGATCTTGTTCTCAACGGGGGTCTCTTCGTCCAGACCGGCCCAGCCCATGATCGACTTGATCCGGTCGCCGCCGAACCGTTGCATCAGTTCATCTTCCAAAGAAACATAGAACTGGGAATTGCCGGGGTCGCCTTGGCGTCCGGCGCGGCCCCTTAGCTGGTTATCGATACGGCGAGCGTCGTGATGCTCGGTGCCGATGACGTAGAGACCACCAAGCTCGATGACCTGGCTGTGCTCGTCCTCCCAGCCGTCACGGTCATTGTCGCTGCCGCCCAGCACGATATCGGTACCGCGGCCGGCCATATTCGTGGACACGGTTACGGCGTCCAGCCGGCCTGCCTGGGCGACGATGGTGGCCTCATGCTCGTGGTTCTTGGCGTTTAACACCTGATGCGGCACGCCCCGTTTTTTCAGGCGGTCGCTCAGGTATTCGGAGTCTTCCACGGAGGTGGTGCCGATCAGCACCGGCTGGTGGGTTTCATGGAGTGTCACGATATCCTCGACGACCACATTCCACTTCCCATCTTCGGTCTGGAAAACAAGGTCTGAGTTGTCATCCCGGGACATGGGTAGATTGGTGGGCACCGCCACGACTTCCAGCCCGTAGATCTTGTAGAACTCGTCCTGTTCGGTGAGAGCCGTACCGGTCATGCCGGCGAGCTTCTGGTACAGGCGGAAATAGTTCTGAAGGGTGATGGTGGCGTAGGTGATGCTCTCCCGCTGTATCTTGACGCCCTCTTTGGCCTCGACCGCCTGATGCAGGCCGTCGGACCAACGGCGACCGGGTTGCAGACGCCCGGTGAAGTCGTCGACGATGACCACTTCGCCGTCCTGCACCACATAGTCTTTGTCCCGGATCTTGTTGACTTCCGCGGTCAGGGCGTTCTCCATGTAATGGACCTGGTGGTAATTCTCAGGGTCGTAGAGGTTGTCGGTATTGGTCCACTTCTCCATCTTGGAGATGCCGTCGATGGTCAAGGAGATCGACTGCGTGCGTTCGTCGATGGTGAAATCGGTCTCATCGTCCAGCCGGGTCACAAGCTTGGCGAAGCTTTGGTAGAGCTGTACCGGCTCTTCTGCCGGGCCACTGATGATCAGGGGTGTCCGGGCCTCGTCGATGAGGATGTTGTCGACCTCGTCCACAATGGCGTAGTTCAGCTCTCTCTGGACCCGATTGGCCTTGTCTAGCGCCATATTGTCGCGGAGATAGTCAAAGCCGAATTCGTTGTTGGTGCCGTAGGTTATATCAGCATGGTAGGCCTCCGGGCGCGAAACAGCCCGGAGAAATTCCATGCCGGTGGGGGCATCGGTGACTTCGGGGTCGTACATGTAACTGTTGTCGTGTTGCAGGCAACCGACCGTCAGTCCCAGCGCATGGTAGATCTTGCCCATCCAGACTGGATCGCGGCGGGCCAGGTAGTCGTTGACGGTGACTACGTGGACGCCCTTGCCCTCAAGTGCATTGATGTAGACGGCCAGTGTGGCGACCAGGGTCTTGCCTTCACCGGTCTTCATCTCGGCGATCTGGCCCATGTGCAGGACCAACCCGCCGATGAGTTGAACATCGTAGTGGCGTTGTTTCAGGGTACGGCGCGCGGCCTCTCTCACGGTGGCGAAGGCCTCTGGGACCATGTCCTCCAGCGATTCACCCTCGGCCAGCCGCGACTGGAACTCCTCGGTCATCGCCACGAGTTCTTCGTCGGTCATCTTTTGGAATTCCGGTTCTAGTTCATTGATCTTAGCTACGAAAGGAGTTAGCTTTTTCAACGCTTTTTCGTTGGGGTCGCCAAGCACTTTTTGGAGAACGGAAACCATCTATATCTAGACCTCGTGTATTGGCGCCTGAGACTAGCAGGCACGGCAAAACCAGTTATATTGTATCCAAAGTCGTGGGGGGATGCACACCCCTATGGCCCATTTCACCTGCAAGACGGCGTCTTTTAGGCCAGTTCTTTCAGGCTGGAGATTCCAGACTGCCGCATCCAGTCCTCGAGTTCCGCCAAGATACGCCAGGGCGCTGTCAGCCCAACCAGATTGGCACTGCCTATCTGTACGGCGGACGCGCCTGCCAGGATGTATTCGGCCGCGTGCTCGCCGGAAAATATTCCGCCGACGCCGATGATCGGCACATCCACCATTTTGGAGACCTGGTAGACCAGGGCCAGTGATACGGGGCGCAGACCGACGCCGGAGAGGCCGCCGGTAGTATTGCCCAGCACCGGCTGGCGGGTAGCGGTGTCGATGCGCATGGCCGGTATGGTGTTGCAGATGGTCAGGGCATCGGCCCCGGCGTCTACCGCCGCCTTGGCGATGTCTGTGATGCTGGGAACGTTGGGCGCAAGCTTGGCCAGGACTGGCAGGTCTGTATTGGCCTTAACCGCCGCAACCGCCCGAGCAGTTAGTTCGGCGTTGTGGCCGAAGAGGGACCCATCTTCCACATTGGGGCAACTGAGATTGAGCTCGATTGCCCGGAACCCGGCCCCCTGGTTGGCCATGGCGGCCATCTCGCCGAATTGTTCGGCGGTATCGGAGGAGAAACTCAGGACACAAGTAGCGTTCCATTGGTCCCAGGTGGGCGTAATATCGCGGATTCCGGCTTCGATGCCGGGGTTGGCGAGTCCGATGGCGTTGAGAAACAGAATGTCGCCGACATCCCAAGCCTCACGGTAAGACTGTGGGTACCATCTGGGCTCTGGGTTGCCTTCTCTAGGCAGGCGGGTGAATGTTTTAGGTACGACTGCGCCCAGTTGGCCCAAATCCATATCTTCGGTGATGCCCCTGCCGTAACCGTCGTAGCCGAAGGTCCCAGAGGCAATCATCACCGGATTGGCCAACCGCAGATGATGGGGGTTGTTGGGGGCCAGATCCACGAATAAGTCTAGCCCTTGAACAGACTCCGGTCTATTCGTCTCCCTCATTATCTGTGGCGACGGTTGGTTCGTCGTTCCCCTCCGCATCCTCTTCTCCAAAGGCCGGACTTGTGCCGTTGGTGCTGAGCTCGCCGGTCTCAGCCACGTCCAGGTCTTCGTCCTCTTCCTCTTCGGCATCGAGTTCGTCGTCCGGGGCGTCTACAGGAGTGTCGTCCTCTTCTTCTTCGACGGCCATCTCCGGAGAGTCTGTGTTCGCCGCCGCTTCTTCACCTGCTCCATCGTTGCCGTCGGTAAAGATATTGGGCTCGGCGGGAACATCGTCTTCATCAACAAGTTGGTCGAGGGCGCCACTGGGAGCGGCTTCTTCGCCGTCGCTCGCACCCAACCACCCTTCGAGGGACACCGCGGCGATCTCCGGCACCGGTTGGGGCTTCAGCAGTTCTTCCATGCCGGGTATTTCGACCCGGGCTGGGATGAGCCTGCCGATGATGACGTTCTCTTTCAGTCCCTGGAGCCAGTCCTGTGCCCCGCTCACCGCTGCTTGGGTCAGCACCCTGGTGGTCTCCTGGAAGGAGGCCGCGGACAGGAAGCTGTCGGTCAGCAGAGATGCCCGGGTTATACCGAGCAGGATGGGCTTGGCGGTGGTGGGTTCTCCACCCTCGGCCAGCACTTTGGCGTTCTGGTCTTGGAACTGGAATTTGTCGACCATTTGGCCGGGTATGAAATCCGAGTCTCCGGTGGACTCCACCTGAACGCGGCGGAGCATCTGCCGGAGGATTATCTCGATGTGTTTGTCGTGGATCGCCACACCCTGTGACTGATAGACCTGTTGCACCTGGTCGACCAGGTAGCTTTGCAGGTCATCTTTACCGCGGATGTGGAGAATGTCATGGGGGTTCAGCGGCCCGCTGATCAGCGGCTCGCCGGCCATGACGTTGTCGCCGTCTTTAACCAACATGTAGGAGGACGCGAGAATCAGGTGCTCGCGAACTTCCACATCGTCCCAGACGATGGAGATGACGTCGCCGTCGATCTCAACGCGGCCTCCGATGTTGGCTACCACCTGTTCGATGGCCTCGCCTTCACCGGATTGGGCTGCTTCGATAGCATCTTCGGCGGCCTTCTTGATGGCGGCCTTGGACTTCTTGTTCTTGAGCGCGGGCATGCTGGTGGCCAGGACCATCCCTGGCTCGACGGTTTCGCCCTCATCCACCAGGATCAGGCCGTTCTCCGGGGCCTGGTAGTCCTCGCGGAATTCTTCTTTACTGGTGATTCTGAGGCGGCGGCCTTCTTCGTCGGACTCCATCTCGATCACGCCGTCAATGTCGGCCAGGATGGCTGCTCCCTTGGGCACGCGCGCCTCAAAGAGCTCCTCTACCCTGGGAAGACCGCTGGTGATGTCCAGACCGGCAATACCGCCAGTGTGGAACGTCCGCATGGTCAATTGGGTGCCGGGCTCGCCGATGCTCTGGGCGGCGATGATGCCGACGGCCTGTCCCATCTCAACGAATAGCCCGGTGGCGGGCAGCCGGCCGTAGCAGGACTGGCACACGCCTCTTTGGCATTCGCAGATCAATGGAGAGCGCACTGCCACTTCTCTGATCCCGGCATCGACCAAGGCCTGGCCGATCTCAAGGTTAAATATCTGGTTGCGGTCGATCAGTATCTCGCCGGTCTCGGGATGGGCTACCAGAGCGGCGGCCAGCCTGCCGTTGATCCGCTCGGGAAGCGTTTTTCCGGTCTCGTCTTCGGGGCGGGGCACGACCCAGTATGAATCGATGGTCCCGCAGTCTTCTTCCAGGATGATCATCTCCTGGGCGATATCGATCAGCCGCCGGGTCAGGTAACCACTGTCGGCGGTCCTGAGGGCGGTGTCTGCCAGGCCTTTCCTCGCTCCGTGAGTGGAAATGAAGTATTCCAGGGCCGTTAGACCCTCACGGAAACTGGACTTGATGGGGAGGTCGATGATGCGTCCTTTCGGGTTGCTCATCAGGCCGCGCATACCGGCCATCTGTTTGATCTGAGAGATGTTACCCTTGGCGCCCGAAACTGCCATCACGGCGATGCCGCCGTAGTTGGGCAGCTCTTCTTCCACGAACTCGGTGGTCCGGTCAGAAGCTTTGGTCCAGGCGTCCACGGATTTCTCGTACCGCTCCTCATCGGAGATAAGGCCTGAGAGGAACTGGTCTTCAAATAGGTTGACCAGCTCAGTGGTTTCTTCCAACACCTGGGGCTTCTTGGCGGAAACCTGGATGTCGTTGATGGCGATGGTTATTCCGGACGTGGTCGCGTAATGGAAACCCAGGTCCTTGACGCCGTCTAAGACCTCGGCGGTCTCCTCGTTGGTGAGAGTCCGGTAAAGGTCGGCAGTCAGGTCTTTTAGGGTGCCCCGGTCCATCAGGATGTTTTGGAACCCGATCTTCGCCGGCAGAATCTCGTTGAAGATCATGCGACCCAGGGTGGTCTCGACCCATTCGCCGACGTAGTTGCGGACTTCGCGGACGTGGATCGGGGCGTGCAGGTCTATAAGGTCGGACGCGTAAGCGATGCTGGCCTCGTCAAAGTCGTTGAATTTACTTCCTGCGCCGGCGGTGTTTTCTCGGATCTCCGTCAGGTAGTAGCAACCCATCACCATGTCTAGCGTGGGCGCCACCAGCGGGTCTCCGGATGCGGGCGACAGCATATTGTGGGTGCTGAGCATGATTTCTTTCGCTTCTAGCACCGCCATACGGGACAGGGGAACGTGGACGGCCATCTGGTCGCCGTCGAAGTCTGCATTGAATGCGGAGCAGACCAGCGGGTGAATCTGGATAGCGTTGCCCTCGATGAGCACGGGCATAAAGGCTTGGATGCCCAGCCGGTGCAGCGTGGGGGCGCGGTTTATCAGCACGGGGCGGTCTTTGATCACATCTTCAAGGATGTCCCAGACCTCCCCCCGGGCGCGCTCGACCATGCGCTTGGCGTTCTTGATGTTAGGCGCTATGCCCAGGATCACCAGGCGGTGCATGACGAAGGGCTTGAACAGCTCAAGGGCCATGCGTTTGGGCAATCCACACTCGTCCATCTTGAGCTCAGGGCCCACGACGATCACGGAGCGCCCACTGTAGTCCACCCGCTTGCCCAGCAGGTTCTGGCGGAAACGCCCTTGCTTGCCCCGCAGCAGATCAGACAGTGATTTCAGCTTGTGGTTATGGCTGCCCTGGATGGGGCGGCCCCGGCGGCCGTTGTCAATCAGTGCGTCGACCGCCTCCTGCAGCATCCGTTTCTCGTTGCGGATGATGATCTCTGGCGCGCCCAGAGACATGAGTCTCTTCAACCGGTTGTTGCGGTTGATAACGCGGCGGTAGAGGTCGTTCAGGTCGCTGGTGGCGAACCGTCCGCCGTCCAATTGCACCATGGGGCGCAACTCAGGAGGCAGCACGGGCAACACGGAGAGGATCATGTCCTCAACGCGGTTGCCGCTATTCCGGAAGGACTCCACCACGCGCAGGCGCTTGATGGCTTTCTTCCGCCGTTGGCCGGAGGTGGAATGCACCTCATTGACCAGTTGGTCTCTGAGGGCTTCCAGGTTGGTGGTTTTCAGGATGGCCAAGATGGCCTCGGCGCCCATGTTCGCTTCGAACACGTCTCCGTAAGCCTCTTTCAGTTCCCGGTAGCGGGTCTCGGCGATGAGCTTGTGGATGCGCAGGTCTTCTAGCTCGTCGATTGCGGCCTTGAGTTGCTCTTCCAATTGACCTTCTTCCGTGGCCAATAGGTCGGCGACGGCGTCGATCTCTGCTTGGATGGCAACCGGATCCATCTCAACTTGTGGCTCTTCCAGCAGAACGGGAGCGTCTTCATCGACGCCACCAGTCTCTTCGGTGACTTCGGCGACGGTCTCTTCGACTACGTCTTCGGCGGCAGCTGCCTCTTCACCAGACTCTTCTGCAGAGTCCTCAGTGACAGGTTCGTTAGCCGTTGCTTCGGCGCCTCCCAAACGTTCTTTTAGCGTTTCGGTGCGGGCCTCGGCCTGCCGGCGCGCTTTCTTCAGTTCCAAGTCGAACTTGGCCTGTTCTAATTCAATGGCTTCCAGGCGCACGTCTTCGTCCACAGCCACGATGATGTGCTGGGCAAAGTAAAGCACCCGCTCCAGGTTCCTGGGAGACAGGTCCAACAGCAGACCCAGCCGGCTGGGCGTGGTCTTGCTGAACCAGATGTGGGCCACGGGGGCGGCCAAGCGGATATGCCCCATGCGCTCCCGGCGAACCTTGGAACGCGTGACTTCAACTCCGCAGCGGTCGCAGATCACACCGCGGTAGCGGATGCGCTTGTACTTGCCGCAGAAGCATTCCCAGTCCTTGGTGGGGCCGAACAGCCTCTCACAGAAGAGACCGTCCTTCTCCGGACGCAATGTGCGGTAGTTGATGGTCTCAGGCTTGGTTACCTCGCCGTGAGACCAGTTGAGTATCTGTTCAGGGGATGCAATGGAGATGCGGATCGCATTGAAGTTAGTCCCCGGAGTTTCCGCCCTATCTACCATCCTGACCATTAAATCGTCTCCAGCGCCTGGAATAGATCGGTTTCATCTGAAATGTTCTGGGACATAGGAGACCGTTTTTCTTCGTCCAACAGCTCAACCGCCAGACCTAAACTCTGGAGTTCCTTGAGCAGAACGTTGAAGGATTCCGGCACACCCGGCTGACCGATGGGTTCACCCTTGACGATGGCTTCATAGGTCTTGACGCGTCCGGCGACGTCGTCGGACTTGACCGTCAGCACTTCTTGCAGGTTATAGGCTGCGCTATAGGCTTCCAAAGCCCACACTTCCATCTCACCGAAGCGTTGCCCGCCGAACTGGGCTTTTCCGCCCAGGGGCTGCTGGGTGATCATGGAGTAGGGGCCGGTGGAGCGCGCGTGAATCTTGTCTTCCACCAAGTGGATGAGCTTCAAGATATAGATACTACCCACGGTGACCAATTGGTCGAAGTTCTCGCCGGTCCGTCCGTCGCTGAGCTCGAACTTGCCGAAGGTAGGCGGCGCGATACGCCGTTCCCGGTGTACGTCGATGGCTGTCCTGCGCATCTCGTCCAGGCTCATCTCTTTGGCCTCGACACCGGCTTCGTCGGTGAGCCACATCCGGAGACAGGCCTCTTGGGCCGCGCCGAATTTAGTCTCGTCGAATATCTCTCTTGGGTTGTAGCCTTTCTCTTCCAGCCAGCGGTCAACCTGAGGATAATCAACCTCGGGCGAGCCGTCGGCCGGTCCGATGCTGGTGGCGCCTGCTTGTTCAGTGAACCACACGCGAGCTAGAGCATCTTCGATGGCTGGGTCCCCAGCGCCGTCGAACACGGGGGTATTGGCCCGGAAGTTCAGGCCGCGGGCGGCCCAACCCAAGTGGGTTTCCAGCACCTGACCTAGGTTCATCCGGGAGGGAACGCCGATCGGGTTCAAGATGATGTCCACAGGCGTGCCGTCGGCCATGTAGGGCATGTCCTCTTCCGGCAATATCCTGGCTACCACACCTTTGTTACCGTGGCGGCCGGCCATCTTGTCTCCAACGGATATCTTCCGCGTTTGGGCTATCCAGACCCTGACGGCCTCATTCACGCCCGGCGACAGATCATCCCGGTTCTCGCGGGTTAGGACTTTAACGTCGATAACCTTGCCACGCTCCCCGTGGGGCACGCGCAAGGAAGTGTCTTTAACGTCTCGGGATTTCTCTCCGAAAATGGCGCGCAGGAGTTTTTCCTCCGCGGTCAGCTCGGTCTCACCCTTGGGAGTGACCTTGCCTACAAGGATGTCTCCGGGACCAACATCGGCTCCGACACGGATGATGCCGAACTCGTCCAGGTCACGCAAACTGGTCTCCCCAACGTTGGGGATGTCCCTGGTGATCTCTTCGGGACCCAACTTGGTCTCCCGGGCTTCCATCTCATGCTTCTCGATGTGGATGGAGGTAAAGTAATCGTCGCGGTATAGGCGTTCGCTGACGATGATGGCGTCTTCGTAGTTGTACCCTTCCCAGGACATGAAGGCTACCAGCACGTTCTGGCCCAGGGCCAGTTCGCCGTGGTCAGTGGATGAGCTGTCGGCCAATACGCTGCCAACGTCAACGACGTCGCCCTTGGTGGCGATGGGCCGTTGGTCGAAGCAGGTGCCCTGGTTGGTACGGGAGAACTTGATGACGGGGTGAGTGTGTTCCTCACCGTCTTCGTCGGTCACTATGATCTCACGGCCTGTAACCGAGGTTACGACGCCGGCGACCTCGGAGAGAACCAACTGTCCGCTGTCCCGCGCCACGCGGCTTTCAATACCCGTGCCGACTGCCGGGGCTTGGGGCCGTAGTAGAGGCACAGCCTGACGCTGCATGTTGGACCCCATCAGGGCCCGGTTGGCGTCGTCATGCTCCAAGAATGGGATAAGCGCGGCTGACACGCTCATGATCTGCATGGGCGAAACGTCCATGTAGTCGATCAGGTCCGCCGCTTCCTGGGTGTATTCCTCACCTACCCGGAGCTCAACGCGGTCCTGTACGAACTGGTTCAAGCGGTCCAATTCCGCGTTGGCCTGGGCGACATAGAAGTCCTCTTCTTGGTCGGCAGACAGGTAAATAACTTCATCGTCTCGGGCGGCGACGAAGGGTTGTACGTTAATGACGGTGTTTTTGGGCAGTTGTTTCAGGGCGTTCATCTTGTTGGCCCCGATGGCCCGGCCCTTGCCCACGATGGTCTTGCCGTCTGAGTCCAGCACGGCTTGGGTGACCGTCCTGCCTTTCAGGTCGTCCGAGTCGTTGGTTAAGGTCTTGAACACCTTTCTATAGGGCGACTCGATGAAGCCGTAAGGGTTAATCCTGGCGAATGACGCCAGGGAGCTAAGCAGGCCGATGTTGGGGCCTTCAGGTGTCTCGATGGGGCAGATACGGCCGTAGTGGGAGAAGTGAACGTCCCGCACGTCGAACCCGGCCCGTTCTCTGGATAGTCCGCCAGGGCCTAGGGCTGAGAGACGGCGCTTGTGAGTCAACTCTGCCAGAGGGTTGGTCTGGTCCATGAACTGAGACAACTGGGAACCGCCGAAGAACTCCCTGACCGCGGCGACCACGGGGCGAATATTAACCAGCCCTTGTGGTGCGGCGGCTTCGGGGTCCACCAGCGTCATTTTCTCTTTGACCATGCGCTCCATGCGGAGCAGTCCCACCCGGACCTGGTTCTGCACTAGTTCGCCCACCGCTCTGACGCGGCGGTTGCCCAGATGGTCGATGTCGTCGGGGCGGCCTTCGCCCTGGTTGATGCGGACCATAGTGCGAATCACCGACACTACGTCGTCCAGGCTCAAGGTCATCAGGTCGTTATTGGTGGCTTGTCCGAGACGGCGGTTCAACTTGTAGCGGCCCACCCGGCCAAGGTCGTACCGGCGGGGACCAAAGAACAAGTTCCGAATCAAGGTCCGGGAATTCTCCAAACTGGGAGGCTCACCGGGCCGCAGGCGGCGGTAGAACTCGATCTGGGCGGCTGCGATGCGCCGCGCGGCGTCACCGTCGAAGTCTTTGTCTTCGTGGAGCCATTCCCAGAGAGAACGTAGGTCGTCTTCTTTGAAGTTCAGATCCTTGGGTTCAAGAATGGGGTCCTTGTCCAAGGTGGTCTGCATGTAATTGTGAGTCTCGTCGGTGTCGATGTCGGAGAACAGTTTCATCATATCGTCGTCGTCCGCCACGCCCAGGGCGCGGAGGAAGGTGGACGCAGAGACCTTGCGCTTCCGGTCAACCTTGACGGAGATGATGTCCTTGGAGCTGGTCTCGAATTCGAGCCAGGCGCCGCGAGACGGAATCAGCTTGGCCGAGCATAAGTTGCGGTTGCTAATGGCGTTGCGCTCTAAGACGAAGTAGATGCCCGGCGACCGGACCAACTGGCTTACCACGACGCGTTCGGCGCCGTTGATGATGAACGTGCCGTTGTTGGTCATCATCGGGATGTCGCCCATGAAAATCTCTTGTTCCTTAATCTCGCCGGTCTCTTTCATCACCAGGCGTGTTTTCACATAGAGAGGCTGGGAGTAGGTGATCTCCCGCTCCTTGCTCTGTTGGGGTGAATATTTGGGATCGCGGAAGTAGTGCTCTAGGAAATGTAGCTCGTACTTATTGCCGGTGTAATCGGCAATTGGTGAGATTTCCTGATAAACTTCGGTTAGGCCTTCAGCCTTGATCCAATCCCAAGACTGTATCTGACTTTGGATCAGATTGGGGACGTCAATTATCTGCGGAATCTGAGCATAGGTCTTGACGTCGGGCAGTTGCACAGATTGCCCTTTCAGAACAGGAGGCAGAGCCATTTACTAACTCCTTAACGTGTGTGGACGCGATTGGCCGGGCGGCCGAATGCCTGAGGCGCGAGTGTACGCGGCGAAAGTGATTGCTGGAGGAAGGCTAAAATCAAGTGTGGTGAACGAATTCGTCACATGAGGCATCGCACTAGTAAACATCAATTATACAAGTATTTGCTACAATGTCAACGTAATGGCCTAGGGATTTCAGTGGTTTTCGCCACCTGGACCCGAGGCCAAATTTTTTGCCCGGCGATTACCCTTCGATTTAATAGCCCTATGGGCTAACATCCAAAGATGTTATAGTTCCGGCGGCGTAGTATTGAATTATATGCTTGGAAGTATACATCCATCTGTGTGTGCACGGTGTAGTGACGGTGTGGCCGCTTACTAAGGTAGAGAACCTCACCAGCAACGCCCTGGGCACGGCAACCAAAATCAGATAGGACAGAATGGCAAAATTAAGCCTCAAACCTTCTAGCTTAGCCGTGGGCGGCCGGCCCATCCATTACGCTTGGGTCATCGTGTTTGTCGGCGCTGTCATGCGGTTGTTCAGCTCGTCCTTCCGCTCGTCTTCCAGCATCCTGATCCCCCGCCTAGTCGACTCCTTCGGCTGGAGCTATGGCGCCGTAGGACTGGGTTTTGCCATCCAATGGATCGTATCCGGCTTGTTCGGTCCCCCCGCTGGGATGCTTGGAGACCGTTATGGAGTCCGGTGGACCATGCGGCTGGGCGCTCTTTTGTTTATCGTCGGGATGGTCCTGACCGGGTTCATGCAGAACCTTTGGCAGTTCTACCTGTTCTTTGGCGTAATTCTGAGCGCTTCGATGGGGATATTCCAGGTGCCGCTTACCGCTGCCGTCACCATATGGTTCAGGAAACATCTAGGCGCCGGTATGGGACTGCTTCAGTCGTCACAGGGAATCGGCCCGCTGGTGGCGGTGCCAATCATGCTGCTAATCATCCAGGCTTTTGGCGGCGGGATCGATGGTCTGCGGGCGGCGTTCTGGATTCCTGGCATCATGGGCGGGCTCATCATCCTAGTGTTGGTCCAGTTCTTTTACAACGAGCCCGCCCAGATCGGCGTGCGGGCCTTAGGGGCTCCGGATGACGAGCCGATCAAGGCAGTCCAGACAGGAGAGGTCGCAAAAGTACGGACCAAAGTGTTCATCAAGCAGGCACAGCGGACGAGCGCTTTTTGGAACCTGATCGGGATACATTTTTGGGGTTGCGCCGGACATGCCATCGTCCTGGTTTACCTGGTGGCAATGGCTGAAGACCAAGGCGTTTCCAAGGAGTTGGCGGCAGGAGCTTTCGTGACCATGACTGTGACCAGCACCATCACGAGGTTTGCAGTCCCTGTCATCGCCGACCGGATGGGGAGTAAACCAGCCATGGCCGGCTGTTTTTTCCTGCAGGTCGCGCCGATATTCCTGCTGTTCTTCGCCCACGACCCGTGGCAGTTCTACCTGTTTGCGGTGCTCTTCGGCATCGGGTTCGGAGGCGAGATGAGCGCCTTCCCGATCATTAACCGTCAATACTACGGCAGCGGCCCCATCGGTACCACCTACGGATACCAGATGATGGGTGCAGGCGTGGGTATGGCCGCCGGGGCTCTGATCGGCGGCCAACTGAGGGACATAACCGGCAACTTCGACGCTACCATGGGCCTTTCGTTGGTTCTCAGTCTGATCGGTGTGATCAGCATCATCGTGCTGCCTACGACCAAGAAAGAGCTCCTGCCCAACTGGGAAGATGAGTTGCCCGGCGCCTCACACGCCGGCCATATCCACGCCGGCGACTAACGGACCCAACGCGCACTCCCTTTATTCGGCCGACCTATTCCGCACTGTCTTTATGCCTGATGCCGTGCCTCCGGCTATGTGCTAAACTCCGTTATCGAGTCTGGGTATGCTCGAATATGCGGATATTCAGGAGGGCGCGCTGATGCTGGACCTAGTCATAAAAGGGGGACAAGTTGTAACTCCCATGGGAATAGGCGAATGGGATGTTGCGATTCAAGGTCAAAAGATAGTGGCCGTGGCTGCTCCGGGTGCTCTACCCGATGAGGCTGGTCGTGTAATCGACGCCAAGGGGATGGTGGTGGTGCCGGGCGGTATCGAACCCCATGCGCACATCTCCGCGCCCATCATGGGCCACGGCGACCTGAAAACCGCCCCTCCGGATGAGGTTAGCCGCGCGGCGCTGATCGGCGGCACCACCATGTTAATGGACTTCGCCATTCAGTATCCCGGCATCGACATCCCCCAGGCCATCCAGGAAAGGACCGAAGTCTGGCAGGGGAATTCCTACGCCGACTACGCCCACCATCTGATGCTCTTGGGCGCTATCCCCCCGGAGATTCTGGGCTCTCTGCACGAGGCCGTGGAAGACGGCTTCCCCAGCCTGAAAATATTCACCACCAACATCCGGCCTCCGGCGACCACCGGTGAGCCACGCATGGTGGGCACCGGCCACCTCCACGATCTGATGGAGGAAGTCCAGCGCATGAACGCCATGCTGCTGGTCCACTCGGAGGACGACGATATGGTGCAGCACATGTACCAGAAGTTGGCCCGGGAAGAGACGACTGAGTGGTACAACATGCACCTGGTCCATAGCGCTGAGTCGGAGGATGTTTCCTTCCGTCGGGTGCTCCGGGTCGCGGAATGGACCGGCGCACCGGTCTACTTCGTCCACGTCAGCGCCACACAGGGACTCCAGGCCATCTTGGAGGCGCGTTCCAACGGCCGCCCGGTCTACGGCGAGACCCTCCACAACTACTGCTGCTTCAGCTCCGATGATTATAAAGAAGAAAACGGCATGAAGTACCACACCTATCCGTCGTTGAAGTCGGAAGCCGACCGCCAGTCTTTGTGGGACGGCATCGTGAACAACGGCCTTAGCACCATGGCCACTGATGAGTACTGCACGTCCTGGGAGACTAAGATCTCTGGCCGCACGGTCTCTGACGTGACCGGCGGGCACAACGGGGCCGAGGCCCGCATGGGTGTGACTTACAGCGAGGGTGTCTCCCGCCGCGGTATGTCCCTGCAGCGGTTCGTGGATGTAACGTCGGCCAACGCCGCCAAGATCATGGGCCTCTATCCTCGCAAGGGCGTGCTGGCTCCGGGCAGCGACGCCGATATCACGCTGATAGACACGAGCTTCAAGCGCAAGCTGACCATGGACGATTTCCACATCTCCGACTACAGCATCTGGGAAGGGTTCGAGGCCGACGGCTGGCCCGTGACCACGATTCTTAGGGGCAACGTGGTGGTGGACAACCGCGAGTTCAAAGCCGCTGTCGGCAGCGGCCAGTTCATCCCAAGAAAGGTAGATGCCGCAGTAACCAACCGCCCAGTAGCCTAACCGGCGTAGCCGGGTTTACTGAGGCGTCAATGTGGACGAACTTGGTTTGCTTAGTCGTGACTAGGAGTTGGAGATGGCTCGGATCAGGTTGGTGCCTACGGAGGAGTTGACTCCCGGGCTTCGGAAGATCGCCAAGGGAGCTGAAGCTCATAAACTGAACCCGGCCATCTTCCAGGCGGCGGGTAACCTGCCGGGAGCCTACGAGGCTTTCTGGGATTTCTACGGTCCCCTGAAGCTGGAAGGGCTGCTCGAGCAGAGACTGAAGGAGCTGGTCCGCCTTAAAATTGCCGACCTGAACGGCTGCGCAACTTGAAAGCTGGGCAGGGCTGTGCCGGCGGTGCAGCAAGGAATGACCGAGGAGATGGTCGCCAGCCTGGCCGACTTTGAGAGCGCGGACATCACAGGCCGCGAGAAACTGGCCATCGAGTTCGCCCAGCTGATGGCCACTGACCACCACAGCATGGACGACGACTTCTTCGAACTCCTTCGGGCCGAGTTCACGGACCCTGAGATTTTCGAGCTTGGCATGATAACCGGGCAGTTCATCGGCTACGGCAGACTGATCTCTATCCTAGACTTGGAGAACCCCAACCAACCGGAAGCCAGTAGGCATGAACATGACCTCGTCAAATAGCAAGACAGAAGCAATGCGGGAGCGGCTGCACAGCCTGATACCTCAGGGCGGGAAAGACGGCCCAACCCAAGGCGTGAACCACATAGCAGTGTTCGCCAAAGACCTGGAAACAACAGCCAAGTTCTATGACGAAATCATGGACATGCCAGTGATTCGATAGCTCCCAACCGGGACGTGGAAGAATCGACCCACATGAACGTGGCCATCGGCAACGGCATGTCCCTGGCGTTCTTCGACTTCCCCCACGTGCCCCGCCTGCAGCGGAAGGCGCCCGAGGGCGTAGGCAACTGACGCGCATTGCCCTGCCCATCGCCAAGGACATCTTTCTAGAGATCAAAGGGCGGTGCAACCGGGGCAAGATCAAATACCAAGAAGTGGGCGGCTCGTTCTACGTTAAAGACCCCAACGGCCTGGCCATAGAGTTGATGCCGTACGAGTAGATCAGGTTATCGCGTTCACAACAAAGGGACAGGTCAAAAACCCGCCCTTTTCGTATTTCTAGTTATGTGATCTCCCCACCCCAGCCCGCTCGTCCCGAGCATGTCGAAGGGCCGCACTGGCCAGGTTACCGGTTTCGAAAATGGCCTAGCCAGTACTTGTGGTTCGACAGGCTCACCATGAGCGGAACAACCTGAAGTCCCTTCCCCCTCGTAAGGGAGAAGGTTAGGCCCGATGGCGTCGAGGCTCTCCAGGTAGTCGGAGATGGGGACCTTCCCTATCCGGGAAAAACCTTTTTCCGGTCCAGTATCCTGGCGAACTCGGCCACTCCTTCATGGATGGTCTCTACGGACGGGTGACCGAAGCAGAGACGCACGTAGTTGGAGCCCTCGCCCGTGGGTGAGAACTGGGAGCCGTTGTAGTAGCTGACTCCCTCCTGGAATATCTCTTCCTGAACGGCGGCCAAGTCGGTGCCCTCGGGGAACTTCACCCAGCAATATAGCCCACCCTGGGGAACGGTCCATTCCACAGCGCTGCCGAAATTCTCTCCCAGGGCGGCCACCATGGCGTCTCGTTTCGCCGCCAGGGCTCGGTTCTGCACCTCTATGTGGTGTTCCAGGCCGCCTTTCATCAACTCGGCGATGGCCAGGGCGGTGAATTGGCTCACAGCGCCGCCTGACTTGAAACTCCAGGCGCGGGCGATCACCGGCTTCGGCGCCACCAGGTAGCCCATGCGCATGCCAGGGGCGATGATCTTGGAGAATGACCCGGCGTAGACTACCCGGCCGGTGTCGTCCAAAGAGTGGAACGAAGTCACGTCTTCGCCCTCAAAGCGGAGGTCGGCGTAACAGTCGTCCTCAAAGATGGGTATGCCGTGCTTGCCGGTGACTTCCAGTACCTGCTTGCGCCGTTCCAGGCTCATGGTCCAGCCCAAGGGGTTCTGGAAGGCGGGGATGGTGTACAGGTATTTGACGTTGTTGCCCTTGCCGATCTGTTCCGTGATGACCGAGTCCAGATCCTCGGGAATGATTCCGTCATCGTCGCACTTGACCCCAACCACGTCTGCCCCGTAGCGGCGCATCTGGTTTAGGGTTCCCAGGTAGACGAACTCTTCAACCAGCACCACGTCGCCGGGGTCGGTCAGGGCCTGGATCAGGATGCCGATGGCTTCGCCGGACCCGGAGGTCAGGACCATATCGTCGGCGGTCACATTCATGTTGCGCTCGCGGGCCAACTTCTCGGCCACCAGCTTCCGCAGTTCTGGGTCGCCGGAGGGGGAGGAGTAGTACGCCAAGTCGCGTCCTTCACGCTCAAATCCAGCCCTCACGGACTCGATCAGCTCTTCCAATGGCAGGTTGGCCGGGTCGGGGTAGGCCACGGCAAAATCATACTTCGAGTGCCGGACGTTGCCCGGAGCGGTATCCCGCGAATTCGCCGAGAATAGGCTGTTATAGTTGAACTGTTCGGCCATAGTTTACTCCTGGTTGTCGTGGGTGTTAGCTCGTGCGAGGGAGGAAAACCCCTCTAAGAGGTGAAAGCTGTCAGTTGGTCGCTACTAATACAACCCCTCGTCGCTAAAAAAGGGTTTCCCGGCGTCGGGGCTGGTTTGGCCCAGCAGGCGGTCGGTGTCTAGGAGGCAGGCTCGGTTCCAGAGAACTAATATGGCGCGGTCCATCAGGTTTTGAGGCAAGCTTATGCGGCGTCCGTGCTTGAACATCAACCATGCTCCGTGGCCGATGGCGAAATACTCCTCCATGAACGGGGTCGGCTCGGCTTCAGCGGAGGCGGCTTCCAGTATCGCAACCGGAGTGTCCGCGCAGGTCATGTCCGGTTGCTCTTCCGCCATCTTGAGGAAACCAACTTGGGCTTCCCGGCTCATAGGTTCAGGCATAAAAGTCGTATCGCCGCCGAGTTTTGGAATCGGGTTTTCTATGGCTAAAAATAACCTTGGCGGAGGCCGTTACGGCTCCGCCAAGGTTCGGTTGATACTAGATAATCTGAAGCCGGTGGTTTCCGGAATCAGAGATTGAGTTGCGGCACCAGGTAGCCGGACTGCTTCTTGTAGATCTGCAGGCGGCTGCGTTGGGTGTCCGCCACCATCAGGCGGTTGTTGGCCGAGTCCCATTCCACTGCGGTGGGCTGGGCAAACGTCCATTCCGGCTCGGTGGTGCGAACTTCCCGGCGGCGCTTGGCGTAGTCGGCGTTGGCGTCGACGGTCATCTGCGCCCATTGGGAAAGCTGCTGTGCGTCACCGACCAGAGCAGTCAAGAACTGGCCCTCGGCGGTGAAGATGTGCACTCGGCCGCGGTCCCAGTTGTTCTTGCTCCAGTCGCAGACATAGATGTCGCCTTCTGGGTCGACAGCCACGTCGGTGGGGCCGTTAAGGTCGCCGCGTTTGTTGCCGGGGCGACCGATCTGAAGTTCAAACTTGCCATCGGCAGAGAACTTCTGGACCCGGTGGTTGTTGAAGTCGGCAACGTAGACTTTGCCTTTGTTGTCTACGGTGAGACCCCAGGGGCCATCGAATTGTCCGTCGCTCACGCCCTTGGAGCCGAAGGACTTGATGAACGTGCCGTCGCTCTTGAACATCCGGACCCGATGGCTCCGGCTGTCACTGACGTAGATGGTGCCGTCGGCGGCGATGGCGATGCCAGCGGCGCCGTTTGTGTCGCCGTCACCGTCTTGAACGGTGTTGAAAAAGCGGACCAAGTTGTCGTCCTTGTCGAAGACCGACACGCGGTTCAGCCATTCGTCAGTAACGAACACCTCGCCCTTGTCATTTGAGGCGATACCGGCGGGCCAGATTAGTTGGCCGTCGTCGTCGCCGTATCTGCTGAATTCACCCAAGAACTCTTCATCGCCCCACTCGGGGCCGATGGTGACCTTGGATATCCGCTGACCTACGCCGGTGCGGTTCCAGCCAACGTTGCTGATGCTCTCACTACCCCGGTTGGAGATGTAGACGGTGCCGTCGGGGGTGAAGGTCATGGAGTTGGGCCAGTTGAAGCCCATTCCAGACTGGGAGCCGCGGCCAACGTTGTGGCTGTAGTCGTATGTCCTGCCTGCCACTGTTTCCGTAAGCATTATTTACCTCCGTATAGTGACGCCCCGCCTAGTTCGCGCTAGCGATTTAATGCTAGGGCATCCGATAACGGGCGGCGCATGCGCCGCCCGTATTGATCTATTTTGACTGGCCGGTTGGTCAGTCTAGGCGAAGATGGGCAGTTTCTCGAAGCTGCCATCGACGATGGGCTTGCCGTCCAGGCCCATCCAGTCCTCCAAGACGGTGGTGTACAGGCCGCGGAAGTCGTAATTGGGTACGACGTCGCCCTGTTCCAAGTCCTCGGACTTCATGGACGGGAATTCGCTGTATTGTCCGCCCTTGACGGCGTCGCCGAACATGAAGGCGGCCCCACCGGCGCCATGATCGGTGCCGGAACCATTGTCATGGGTCCGCCGTCCGAACTCGGTGAACATCAGGACCGAAACGTTGTCGCTGACGTCGTGCTCCCGGAGGTCGTCCAAGAAGGCGTCCAGTCCCTCGGAAACGTCCTTCCACAGCTTGTCGGCCATGCCATTCTGATTGGAGTGGCTGTCGAAGCTGCCGTGGTCAACGTAGAAGACGCGGGTGCCGAAGTTGGCCATGTGCACCTGGGCGATGCCCTTCAACTTCTTGGCGATGGGAGTGTCGGGGTACTCAACGTTGGAGGAGTACATCCCAGGGGCTTTGTTCAGGATGTCGGCGCCTTCCAGGGTGTCCAGGCCGGTCTGGCCCATGTAGTCCATGACGGCGCTGCTGCCAATGGCCGGCGAGTACATCCGGGCGAAGCGGTCCAATATCTTGTTCCGCTGTTCCTTCTCAGTGATGCCCGTGAGCAGGCCGTAATTGTCGAGGTCGTCGACAACCGCAACCGGCGTGCCAGGCAGGGCCAGGGCCCGGAACAGGGAGGGACCGAAACTGACCGTGGTCAGAACGTTCTCTTTTTGCGGGTCCAAGTCGCGGGTAGCGCGGCCCAGCCAACCCTCGGTTCCCAACTGGATGGGCTCACAGGTGTGCCAGATGTCCATCGAGCGGAAATGCGAGCGAGGGGACTTGGGGTAGCCGATGCCATGGATGATGGCCATGTCACCCCGGTCATAGACCTTTTTCAGGGGCGCCATCTCGGGGTGGAAACCAACGTGATCGTCAACTTTGATCACGCGGTCTTCGGCGATACCAACGGTGGGGCGGGCGTCCCGGTAGATCGGGTTGGCGTAGGGAATAACCGTGTTTAGGTAGTCATTGCCCCCCGACAACTGAAATACGACCAGAACCGGATCTTTCTTTGTGCTAGTCATCTGTTAGCTATCTCCTGATATTAAGGCGTACGGTCGGATTAGGCGTACTGGTACTCGCGCAGCGAGACTATCAATTGAAGGAGCTCGGATACGCGGACCGTGGATTTCTCGATGTCGTCAGCTGATTTCCAAGAGAAGTCGCCGCCTTCGCTAACGAAGCCGACCAACTCGACGTGGCTCTCGGAATTAACTTCCAGGGGACCCATCAAGTCCAAGGCGCCGTTGACCACGGCCTCGGGTGAGGTCTCGCCCTTGGCAATCATCCGGTCGACCATGTTCCTGATACCGGGGCGGGAAACGTCGCCAACCAATTCGGCTGTGAAGTTCACCCGGCGCATCAGGGAGCCGCTGTTGATCCACTCGGCGCCCGTGTGCCAACCCTCAACGCTGGGCGGGTTGAGCAGGTCCTGGCCCATGTAGTTGGGCTGACGGGACAGGTCGCCGATGCCGGGGGCCGGGAACTCGGCACCGCCGACCATCCGAAGAGTTCCAACCACCACTTCGGTGGGGTTCTTCAGGCGCTCGAAGCGGGAGTTCTTGAAGAAGTCGGAGTTGAACAGCACACGCAGGGTGGTGCGCATGTCGTATCCATTGTTCAGCAGGGTGTTGGCTAGCAGGTCAACGGCTTCGGGGTCGCGGGGCGGAGTCACCGACCAAGCCGGGACCTGGACCTCGTCGGCTACGAAGAAGCTGTAGAGGTGGCGCGCGATGAAGCGCGCGCAGGCCGGGTCTTCGCTGATGAAGCGGATGATGTCTTCGCCGTTGTGGTTGCCGGTGTGGCCCAAGAAAGTCTTGTCGGAGTCGTCGTGGTCTTCGTCGCGGTACTCGAAGAACCAGTCGTGGCGGCCGATGGGGCCCCGTGGCAGCTTGGGTTCGATGGTCCAACCGGTGAAGGCGCGGGAGCAGTCCCGAACGTCGTCCTCGGTGTAGTTGCCCACGCCCATGCTGAAGAGTTCCAGAAGCTCGCGGCCCCAGTTCTCATTGACAGCGTCGGCGTGGTTGTCGTTGTTGTCCAGCCAGTAGATCATGGCTGGGTCTTTAGCCATCTCAAGGAGCAGCTCGCGGAAGTCGCCCATGCCCTTTTGGCGGAATTTGACAATCATGTCCATGACGTCGTCGTAGTGGTCTACTTTGGAGACGCCGGTGGCGAAGATGCCATGCCAGAAAAGGGACATCTTCTCTTCCAGGGGACGCTTGGTGTTCACCAAGTCGTGCAGCCACTCAGCGGCGCCCATGCCAGGAAGCGTTCCCGGACGCCAGGTCCAGGGATGGAAACGCTGCATCTCGTCGCGGCTGAGTTCTTCGTGCTCTTCAGAGCTGAGAAGTTCCTCTACCGTGGCTTCGTAACCCTTGGCTACTCGGGCCTCAAGTTCGTCGCGGGTCGCGCCAAAGCCAGCCCGGCGCATAAGGTGGGCCATTAAGGCGATATCTTGGTCACTCATGTTGCTCCTATTACTCGGTGATGCTCTTTAAATGTGAGACATACCGGATTTGTATCCCTGGGTATGGGTAAATACAAGGCACCTGTCGACCTATAATTCTAGTCTCATATATTAGTCGTGGTGGGTTTTCGTTGTCAATAACTAACTAATAATAGTTTTAGTCTAGAATCCCGCTCTGATATTGAGCCTATTACCCTCTTGAGGTAGACTGCTCCTCTGAAAGGAAAATGCGACAGAAATACACCCAGGGGAGAGTCAAATGCGTTTAGAAGGAAAGGTAGCGCTTATCACCGGGGCGGCCCGGGGCCAGGGCGCCGCGGAAGCCCGGATGTTTGCCCAGGAGGGCGCCAAGGTAATCTTGGCGGACGTGACTGACCAGGAAGGGATAGCCGTTGCGGCCGAGATAGCCGAGGCTGGAGGCGATGCGATCTACGTGCACCTGGACGTGACCAACGAGGATGAATGGGACTCCGCAGTACAGTCGGCGGTGGCCAGCTTCGGGAAATTGGATATCCTGGTCAACAATGCGGGCATCTGGAGGCGGGGCCACGTGATGGAAACCTCCTCCGAGCAATGGGATGACATCATAGATGTGAACGCCAAGGGAGTTTTCCTGGGCACCAAAGCAGCCATACCAGAGATGCGGAAGGCGGGCGGCGGCTCCATCGTCAACATCTCGTCCACAGCAGGACTGGTGGGAAGCAAAACCAGCGCGGCCTACAGCGCGTCAAAAGGCGCGGTGCGCATCTTCTCCAAGTCGACGGCTGTTCAATACGCGGCCGAGGGCATCCGGGCCAACTCCATTCATCCCGGACCCATCGACACCGACATGGGAGACCAAGTCTGGCCCGACGCCACCAGCCGTGAGGCGTCGATCTCCAGGACAGCGCTGGCCAGGATCGGCACCGCCAACGACATCGCCTACGGCGCGCTCTACCTGGCCTCCGACGAGTCGTCTTTCGTAACCGGCTCAGAGTTGGTCATCGACGGCGGGGTGACGGCGCAGTAGGTTAACCGCCCAGCAAGTCAGCCAACGGCCCGACAGGGCCGATGTCCTCCAGATTGTCCAACATCTGGAGGGTGGTGGCGGTGTTTTCGGAGGTCAGGGCTATGGCAGCGGTGTCCAGATACTTGGTCCGGACCTCCTCTAATGTGGCGCCGCGTAGGGATCCGGTGGTGGCGCGCTCGGCCCGCTGGGTCAGCACCCTTCCATCCTTCAGGTGTATCTCGACCTCGTGGTTGGCTTCGGTCCAACTTAATTGGCCTTCGTAGCCTGGATGGCGCTTCATCTCAATCTTGGGGATGAGTTCCTGGGCCTTGGGCCGCATCACTTGCTCGTCGGTGAAGCTGGCCATGCCGACGCGTCCGTCTAGAATCTCGGCGGCCAGGCAGTACTGCATGCTGAACTTGCCTTCCAGCCCCTCTTTGGGCCGGGAATGGATCAGAGACCGGGGCGGGTCGAAGTCCACCCGCACCTCGATGCGCTCGATGTTGGCAGCCTCCAGTATCTCTTGTTGTTGTAGGGCTTTGGTGGCGTCAAGGGCCAGGTGGGCGCTACCGCAGCAAGGATACTTCTTGATCTCGATGCCAGACTCGATCATGAAACAGCGTTCGCCCAAGGACGCGGCGGCTTTCTCCGGGTCATAATCGTTGCCGCCGGAAAAGGCGCGCATGAAGCCGAAGCGCCCCTCAAGGGCGTCGGTGCCCGCGGTGAAGCCGCCCCGCACCAATTTGGCGGCGGTGATGCCCGACTTGCAGGCGTGACCAGCGTGGAAGGGCTTGGTCATGGTGCCGAAGTTCTGGCGTAGCCCCGAGGACTGGGACGCTCCCAGAGAGATGGCCATGGCCGTCTGCTCCACATCCAGTCCCAGCAGACGAGCGGCGGCGGCCGCGGCTCCGAGAGCCCCCAGAGGCCCCGTCGGGTGCCAGCCTAAATCGTCGAAGTAGGCCGGGCTGATGGCGTCGCCCACTGAACAGGCCACTTCAAATCCAACTAGGTAGGCGAGGAGCATGTCACGGCCCGATGCCCCCACTTCTTCGGCCACCGGCAGCGCGGCTGGGATAAGCACTGCGCTGGGGTGGGTCTTCGTTATAAAGGTGATGTCGTCGTAGTCCAGAGCGTGGGACATAGCCCCGTTGATCAGTCCTGCTTCCTGAGCCGTGGTCTTGAAGCCACGCCCGATGACCGTCGCGGCGGGCTTGCCGCCCAAGTCGTTCAGGTAGTTGACCAGGACGTCGGCCAAGGGCTCTTTGGATCCGGCCAGTGCGCACCCCAGGCAATCGATGATGGCGGCCTTGGCGGCGACTATGGCTTCGGGAGGAAAGTTCTCCAGGCTGGTGTTGACTACATATTGAGCGATCTTTTTGGTGACTTCCAAGGTTATTCTCCCGTGCCGGAATGGTTTCGATCTATTCGCCTCAGTAAAACACGGTTACTCACGCCAATCAAGCGTCCGGCGGCGCAGCCGCGTTTACTGGAGATGACATATCCATGAATTGAATTATCTGTCGTGGAGGGTCGAATCAGGAATGTGGATAAGTGGGCTGTTTTTGCAGGATAAGCGTAGCCATCATGAGGATGAACTCTACCAGGTGGTTGATGAGTTGTACTCACCATTCCAGCGGCGTATCATTTTCGGCCACTCCGTTGCCCCCGCCCATCCAGAAAAACTACTTGGAAATGCGGAGAAGATATGAGCACTTCAATCGCAGGAAGAGAAATGAAGCTTGTCCACGGCACAACGTCACCTGAGACCACTGCCCAAACTCCGGGAATGATTCGCAGCCCCGGAATCGACGGCAACACCGCTGGCGCATCGAAGATCTGGCTTGGCAAGGTGGAAGCCGCCGCCAACACCATGGGACCGCCCACCATCACGGCGAAGCAGAAACCGCTGCCTACGTGATCAAGGGACGCATCGGTGTGTACTTCGGTGAAGATTATAAAGAGTACATCGAAGCTGGGCCCGGAGATTTCCTGTTCGTGCCGGCCAACTTTAATCACATCGAAGGTAATAACTATGACGAGATTGCTGAAGTCATCCTTTCGCGCGGCCCGGACAACATCGTAGTAAACCTCTAGCTCTCAGCCACCTAACGCGCCCATCACCGGCCCAGCCAATAGTGGCTGGGCCGGTTGCGTTTGGGGTGGGTAACGCGGTTGAACAGGGTCTGGAGGCCAAAACAGGTTGTATACTAGACCCGGCCTGCACTACGCACCCATACCCGGCGATCACGCGGCCACCGGCCGTTTCAGACCCAAGTGACCCTTCCGATTTGATCAAAGAAAGAATCTCACAGAAGATGCGGTTGCCCGGCAACATGTTCTACGGCTGGTGGATCGCGATCATGTCCGCCAGCGTGGACTCCCTTAAGCACGGCACTTTCAACAAGGGTTTCACCTCTTATCTCATTCCCCTCAAGAATGAATTGGGCATTGGCCTAGCAGCTATTGCCACCGCCGAGATGTTGGGCCGTATGGAGGGTGGGCTCCAGGGCCCGTTGATGGGTTGGGCGACCGACCGTTTCGGTCCTCGGACCATCCTGATGTTCGGGGGTGTAACCTCCGGACTTGGGTTTATCCTGCTCTCTTTTACTCAGAACTATCTTTATTTTGTATTCGTATTTGTGGGCCTCCTTTCGTTGGGGTTTCGGGCGGGGTACAACAACGCCACCATGCCCGCCATCAATCAGTGGTTTCGGCGGCACCGGGGCTTGGCCATGGGAATCGCAGGCACGGGCACAGCCATCGGTGGGACACTCATCGCTCCACTTATGGGGTTCTTGGTGCTTGGAGTCGGCTGGCGTCCGGCGGCTTTCATCTCGGGTGTAGTTATCTTGGTCGTGGTCATCCCGATGTCATTCTTGATCCGCCGTGACCCCGAGAGCATGGGGTTGAGGCCGGACGGAGACCCCATTCCGGAGAACGAGGTCGACATCGGGTCCTCGGCCTCGCTGGCGGGAGAAAATCCAGAGATGGAGAGGCACGGGGCCGCCATACTCCATGAGGGAGAGCCGGATTTCACCGCCCCCGAAGCCATGAAGACCCCCACATTCTGGATATTCGTTCTTGCTGTCGGGATGCGGAATACGGTGCACTCCGGAATAACGTTCTTGATGGTGCCAGTGGTCGTCTGGTTCCTGATGGGATCGGGGCGCACCGAAGACGACGCTCAACCTATCGCCGTGGCCTTTATCGGCGTGATGTCCTTCAGTCTGTTGTTGATGATCCCCATCATCGGTTGGCTGGGAGACCGGTGGTCCAAGAAGAAATTGAGCTCCATCTGCATGATCGGCGGGGCGCTGTCCATGCTGTCTTTGGTGAACGGTTCAGGCAACATCTGGCAAGTCGTGGCGTTCGTGGTCCTACTGGCATTCTCGGAGACGGCCAACCCCCTGGCCTGGGCGATCATGGGGGACTACTTCGGCCGGCGCAGTTACGCGACACTACGGGGTTGGCAGCATCTGCCCGATCAGTTCATGTCAATGAGCACGCCGGTGTGGATGGGAGTGATCTTCGACCATACGGACAGCTTCAAATGGGCACTGGTACCACTCGTCATAATCTACGGCCTGGCGGCCATCTTCTATTGGGTGATACCTAACCCAAGAACACCGGCAAGGGTGCGGGCTTACCGTGAGCAAGCCCACCTCGAATAAAGCCTAGCACTGTGGTGCCGCCATGGCCTGGGCGAAGCCCTCGACGGCCCCTTCCAATACCCGGTCCTCAACGCAGTAAGAGATGCGGAAGTAGCCCGGCGTGCCGAAGCCCCGGCCAGGCACAACTAGAACGTTGCTGTTGAGCAGGGTCCGGCAGAAAACCACGTCATCTTCGATGGGCGCCTTGGGGTACAGGTAGAAAGCCCCCTGGGGCCGCACCACGTCGTAGCCCAACTCCCCCAAGTGCTGGCAGAGATAGTCGCGTTTCTTCTCGTAATACCCTGGGTCTACGCTCACGCCTTGCAGGTTGCGGACGATGTGCTGCATCAGGGCCGGCGCATTGACGAAGCCCAGCGTGCGGTTGCAGAAAGAGAGCCCGCCAGCGAGTTCCTCTTTGCCGGAGTAGTTTGGGTTCACTGCGATATAGCCGATGCGCTCCCCCGGCAGGGCCAAGTCCTTGGCGTGGGAGGTGACCACCACACTGTTGTCGTAATGGGGCAGCACCTGCGGGAAAGTCATGCCGTCGAAGATGATGCGCCGGTATGGCTCGTCGCTGATCAAAAAGATCTCGGTGCCGTGCTCCGTCTGCTTCCGCTCCAGCAATGCTGCCAGTCCCTTGATGCTCTCCACGGAATAGACGGCGCCGGAGGGGTTGTTTGGTGAGTTGATCATGATGGCGCGCGTTTTGGCGGTCATGGCAGCTTCAATCGCAGTCAGGTCGGGCTGGAATTGGTCGTCGCAGGCTGCCACCACGGCAACGCCGCCGTGGTTGTCGATGTAATAGAGGTATTCCCAGAAGTAGGGCGAGAGGATGATCACTTCGTCGCCCTCGTTCAAGATCGTCTTGAGGACGACGTTAGCGGCCGCGGCGGCCCCGCAGGTCATGATCACGCCGCTGCCGGAGAAGTCCAGGCCGGTCTCTTCTTTCAGGGCGTCGGCCACGGCCTGGCGGGTCTCCATGTAGCCGGGGTTGGGCATGTAGCGGTGCATCCCCGAAAGCGGGGCGTTGGCCAGGCGCCGCAGTTCGTCGTGGAACTCCTGAGGAGGCTCCATCACAGGGTTGCCGAGGGACATATCGAACACATTTTCGGCCCCGATCTGGACCTTCAGCGCCATCCCCTCTTCAAAGACGCGCCGGATCCAGCCACCCTCTTCCATGAATCGCCGGACCTTCTGCGACACTGCCATGCATGTACCTCCGATAGCTTCGAGACCCAATCCAGGCGAGTGTAGCAACGGGGGTTGTGGGTGTCAAAGAAGAAAATTTTATGGCTATATTTGCAGGAAACATTAACAAATTTCTATTTGAAGCGAAATTGCCCTTTGCCGTACCATGCTTGAGTTAATAGATTACCCACTCACTGGGCCAGCCGGAGACGTTGTATCGTCAGGGCCTTGGATTATTTTCAATCAGCGATAGTCGAACTCGGGAAAGCCAGGCCCAAGCTCATTATGATGTCTGCGCTGGTCCTCACGATCGTTCTTCTGGTAGCGCTGCTGCCCTCGATCATTACCTTGTTTCAGCGGGGTGGAGAGCGGTGGCTTAGGGTTTTCAACTGCCCGCCACAGAAAGCGAACACCCCCCTGCAATGTCATTCTGACAAGCGCCGCAGGCCGACGAAGAACCTGCTAATCATGAACTTGGCAGACCCTTCGCTTCACTCAAGGTGACATCGGGCGAATGTGAGTCCGATCCGAAATTGGAAGCTCTATTTGGCCAATACCCCATCCTCCATCCGCCATCCAAACTCGCGCCCGAACTGATAGACCAGCCCGTAGCGCACCAACTTCATGTCTACCGGCTGGCCCAATATGGCTGCCATGCATGTCACGGGCCGGTCGGCGATGCCGCAGGGGATGATGTTCTGGTAGTAGGCGAGGTCTGTGTTTACGTTTAGGGCGAGGCCGTGGAAGGCTATGCCCCGGCTGATCTTGACCCCGATGGCGGCGATCTTGCCCTGGTCCGTCCAGACGCCGGTGCTGCCGGACTCGCAGTTGGCAGTGATGCCCATCTCAGCCAGGGTGGCGATGACCACCTGCTCCAGGGCCCGGACGTATTTCACCGGCCCGCCCCAGCCCCTCAAGTTCACTATGGGGTAGACGACCAACTGCCCCGGCCCGTGGTAGGTCACCTGGCCGCCCCTGTCGGTCTCGTAGATGTTGATGCCCTTGGCCGCCAGCTCTTCTTCGGGTAACAGCACGTCCGACTCTTTACTCAGTCGGCCCTTGGTGTAGACGTGGGAGTGCTCCAACATGAGCATGGTGTTGGGTTCTTGGCCCGAGTGGACCTTCTCCACCAGCGACAGTTGCAGGTCGCGGGCTTCCAGGTAGTCCATGTCGCCGAGCCAGACGGCGCGGCAGAGGTTTGGGTGAGGCATGGTGGTTAGAGTTTCCTGTCAATCATGCGCGTTAACAACCGTCTGGTACTTTCGACCGTTCGTGGTGAGGTTCGTCGAACCATGGCTGCGCCGAAACGGGGCCCTTCGACAGGCTCAGGATGAGCGGATTGTTTTGGCTGCTATTTCCGGAATTTGGTAGTGGCAGCCTAATAGATGGACATGCCGGGGACCATGGCTTGCAGCTTGTTCTTCACCGCTGACAGGAACCCGCTGGCCTCGGCGCCGTCGTTGATGCGGTGGTCGAAACACAGGCAGATGTTCATCATCGACCGGATAGCTATTGCGTCGTCTATGACTACGGCCCGCTTCTGGATGGTCTCGAAGGTCATGATGGCGGCCTCAGGATGGTTAATGATGGGCCCAGAGACGTAGGAACCCAATGCACCGGTGTTGTTCAGAGTGAAGGTGCCGCCCTGGACGTCGGTTAGGGTCAGCTTCTTGGTCCTGGCCCGTTCTGCCAGGTCATTGGCGCCCGCGGCCAGCCCGGCGATGCTGAGTTGGTCGGCGTTGTGCAGCACGGGGACGATCAGTCCGTCGGGCGCAGCCACCGCTAGCCCCAGGTTCACGTTGTTCTTGACGATGATCTTGTCGCCGCCCCAGGTTGCGTTCATGGTGGGGACCTCTTTCAGGGCCTCGACCACTGCTTTCATTATGAAGGGCAAAAAGGTCAGAGATCTGCCCTGCTTCTGCTCGAACTCGCCCCGGACCGATGCGCGGAGGGCGACCAGCCCGGACACGTCCACTTCCACCGTGCTCCAGGCGCTGGGTATCTCGGTAACGCTGCGGACCATGGCTTCGGCGATCATACGGCGCACCGGGGTCACTGTGAGGTGGGTCTCTTGACCATCGGCTGAGGTCTCACCGTGCAGTTGGCGGGCAGGGACAGCGGCGGGAGCAGATGCTGCGCCGCTCTCCACGAAGTTCAGTATGTCTTCCCTGGTGACGCGGCCACCCATTCCTGTGCCTTGGATGCGGGACACGTCTACCGAATATTCCTGGGCCAACCGGCGCACCGCCGGCGAAAGACGTGTCTGGCCGGATGGCGTCGCAGGCGCAGCCGAGGTTACCGTAGGCACGGGCGCTGCCGGAGCAAGCCGGGGCTCTGGAGCGGTTGCCGAAGTTCCGGCGGGCTCCAGGTTTTCTACAACTGCGCCGCCGGTGGGTCCCACTGGGGTTACGTCCCGCAAGAGTTGGCCGGTGGTTCCCGGAGAGTCCGGGGCCGCGGTTTCCACCTCGATGGAGGCGGTTTCCGGCTCGGCGCCCTCGGGGCTATCAGCGGTGGCAACCTCGGCGATGGGCGCGCCCATGAGCAGGGTCTCGCCTTCCTCGGCCAGCAGCTTGACCAAGGAGCCCTCGACCGGCGAGGGTACCTCCATGGTCACTTTGTCGGTGATTATCTCAACCAAGGGCTCGTAGCGTTTGATGGTTTCGCCCGGTTTCTTGAGCCACTTGCCGATGGTCCCTTCGACCACCGATTCGCCAACGTGGGGCAGTTCTATTGTTACTGACATGAGTTCGTACCAATCACTTAGTAGGCGGCCAGTTTGCGAAGGCCGTCCGCGATCTTATCAGCAGTGGGCATATACGCGTCTTCCAGAGTTTGGGCGAAGGGCATGGTTGGGACGTCAGGCCCGCAGATCCGGGTGACCGGTCCGTCCAGGTATTCAAAGGCCTGATCGGCCGCCAAAGCCGCGATCTCAGCACCCACTCCGCCGGTGATATTGTCTTCGTGAACGATGGTCAGCTTGCCCGTCTTCTTGACCGATTCGAGAATGGTCTCGGTGTCCAGAGGGGTCAACGTTCGCAGGTCTACAACCTCCACGTCAACGCCCTCGCCGGCCAGTTCTTCGGCGGCTTCGAGGCAATAGTGGAGGGTCAGGCCGTAGGAAACCAATGTGATGTTGCCGCCCACTCGTTTGACGTCGGCTTTCCCGATGGGAAGGGTGTATTCCTCGTAGGGCACCTCGCCCCGCACCAGCCGGTAGGTCTTCTTGTGCTCCAGGAACACCACCGGGTTGTTGTCGCGGATGGCCGATTTCAAAAGCCCTTTGGCATCGTAGGGTGTGCTGGGGGCCACTACTTTCAGGCCAGGAGTGTGGAAAAAGTGGGTCTCCACGTTTTGGGAGTGGAACAGGCCGCCCCGGATACCGCCGCCGTAGGGCATGCGGATGACCATCGGCACCTGTACTGCGCCGTTGGTGCCGTAGCAAGTCCGGGCCGCCTCGCCGATCAATTGGTTTATGGAAGGCCAGACGAAGTCTGAGAACTGGACTTCGGGAATTGGGCGCATGCCTTGGAACGCGGCGCCCAGAGCAATGCCCATGATGGAGGCCTCGGCCAGTGGCGCGTCGATGATTCGATCGTTGCCGAACTCCTTGGCCAGACCCTGGGTGGCCAGGAACACACCGCCGCGGATGCCCACGTCTTCGCCCATGACAAAGACCTTTGGGTCGCGCGCCATCTCTTCGGTGATGGCTTCCCTGACGGCTTCAATTACGCTCTTAACAGCCAAGATTACTCCTGTGAAAACCTAACGGGCTTTAGGGTCCATATACCGATTCATGGAGTACCGATGCGTCGGGCGGGCTTGATGAGTCGGCGATGTCGGTGGCTTCGTCCGTAGCTCTGAGAGCCTCGGCGGCG
Organism: Dehalococcoidia bacterium UBA2158; assembly: GCA_002328185.1. Lineage (GTDB taxonomy): Bacteria > Chloroflexota > Dehalococcoidia > Lucifugimonadales > UBA3495 > UBA9611. The sequence goes on along the minus strand of DCWQ01000003.1, from coordinate 17,726 downwards.
ATGGCATCCACCTGTTTTTGGGTCAGTATCTTTTCATCTATGAGCATCTGCGCCAGAGTAATAACTGGATCTCTTTCTCGAGCTCTTTCAACCTCGCCCTCGGGCCGGTAGCGGCGGTCGTCGTCGTCGGTGGTGTGGGACATGAAGCGCTCCACCATCATCTCCAAGAGCACCGGACCCTGGGCCCGGGCGTGGGTGATGGCTTCTCTGGTGGCCTCGTAGCACGACATCAGGTCCATGCCGTCGACGGTGAAGCCGGGCATGCCGTAAGCGGCGGACCTGGTGGCCACTTCTTCAACGCCCATCTGACTCGTTTGGGGCGTCGAGATGGCGTACCGGTTGTTCTCACAGATGAAGATCACCGGCAATTTGTGGATGGACGCGAAGTTCATGGCCTCGTGGGTCTCGCCCTGGCTGGTGGCGCCGTCGCCGAAATAGACGAAGACGACCGTTTCTCCACCCGACATGCGGGAACCTAAAGCGTAGCCTACCGACTGGGTCAGTCCAGCGGCCACCACGTTGGAAATCTGGATGATCTTATGGGGCAGGTCCGCTCCCTGTAGAGGGAACTGACGTCCGTTGCTGTAGGGGTCGCCGGCCTTGCCCATGAATGACATCATCACCTGGACCGGGGTTAGCCCTGCGGCGACCTTGAGGGCCAGGTCACGGTAGTAGGGAAAGAGGAAACAGTCGCCGTCTTTCTCAGCGGCCAGCAGACTGCCCAATTGGGCGGCTTCATGGCCCTGGCTCGAGGCTGCGATGGGCACCTTACCCTGGCGGTTCAGCGCCCAGATGCGCTCGTCCAGAGTCCGTGCCTGGACCAGTCTGGTGTAATAGTCCACCAGATCGGCGGTTTCGAGCCCTTTGGGGAGTTTGGTCTTGGAACGTGTTGCGATGGCGCAGTCGCCGCTGGCCTGGGCGCCGGTGGTCCGCTTCCTCGGCATTGCTGCTCCCTTTTTCCAGATTTGGGGCCGGACCTGATCCGGCCTCCTCAGAAAATAGAATGGGGGCCGATCAGAAGCCCCCTGTCTAATATTTGATGATTGGCGTGGCCTATGCGATCGCACTTTTCGCCGTGTCTGGCTGGTCACACGATTATATATGGCGGGTGGAGGCACGGCAAATCCCGCCGAACCTGGCGTGCTCTGGCCCTGTCGCAGGACACGGCTGCGGCCCCGGCGGTATTAAGATGGGCCGGTTGTACGGATTTTCGTGTTCAGATCGGGCTATTTTACAGTCAAAACATTAAAATAATAAAAAACCAAATTGCTCCGATTCACGGTTGACATTCTCTCGGAGATGTTGATAGTGTCCGAATACCAAAGCGATTGGGGTGACTGGCAGTAAAAAATATCCGACCCTGACCACGATGGGAACCGCCGGTGCTGGACAGAATCCAAGCCCCACCCGGCCAACATGAAGGCCACTGCCGTAGTGGTCAGTAGATTGACAGTTAAGCATCAAACGGGACGGGTCTTGTTAAGACCTGACCGCGACCCCAAGTACCCGATCCGGCATGGCGATTTTCAATTCGGACGTCAAAGTCCCTAGGTTTCCTATTGCCTGTTTTAAGGACTCTAGCGCTCGAAATAGACCGGAAACAGAGTACCTGAACAATCAAGGATTTAACCCGGCGCGCACCAAGCGCCGGATTTTCGAGGGGCGGGAGTGAAGATGAGGGGGGAGCGTGCGGGAGCTGCAACTGGAATGGGGGCAGACTCATGAGTGAGTCTACGGCCCGTGAGGTATGGCGGGCGGTGTTGGGAAACCTCCAGTTGCAGCTCCCGCGCCCTACCTTTGAGACTTGGCTGAAACTCACCGAAGGCGTGGCCTACGACGACCATGTGTTCGTGGTGGAAGCGCCCAACTCCTTCGCCGTGGAGTGGTTGGAACGCCGGATCTACAACGCCCTCCAAAAGACTCTCCACAAAGTGTCCGGGCGGGAGTTCGAGCTCCAATTAAAGGTCCGGTCTGAAGGCGATTTCTACGCCGTTGAACAGGCGCCGGCCGCTCCGAGCCAGGTTGTGAGCGCCACCCCGACCGCGCCGCTGCTGTTCGAGATGCGGTCCTTCAACCCCAAGTATTCTTTCGAGTCGTTCGTGCCTGGGCCGTCCAACCGGCTGGCCCTGAGCGCTTCCCGGGCCGTTGCCGAATCCCCGGGCCAGACCTACAACCCGCTGTTCCTGCATTCAGGGGCAGGACTGGGCAAGACACATCTGCTACAGGCCATAGGCAAAACCTGCGCCAGTCGCGGCATGTCGGTCCTCTACGTGACATCCGAGCAATTCACCAACGAGTTTATCACCGCCATCCGCAACCGCACCACCGAGGACTTTAGGCGTCGCTACCGCTCGGTCCAGGTGCTGCTCATCGACGATGTTCAGTTCCTCAGCGGCAAAGAACAGACCCACGAGGGCTTCTTCCATACCTTTAACGACCTGCATAACTCGGGGAACCAGGTAGTCATCTCGTCGGACCGTCCGCCCCGGGAACTGTCGTCCATCGAAGACCGGTTGCGTTCCCGCTTCGAGTGGGGTCTGATAGCCGACATCCAGCCGCCCGACCTGGAGACCCGCATGGCCATCTTGGCCGACAAGGCGGACCAATTGCGGATCGACATGGAAGACAGCGTCATCGAGCTGATCGCCAAGCGTGTCCAGCGAAACGTGCGGGAGCTGGAGGGCAGCTTGAACCGGATGGTGGCCTACTCCCAGTTGATGAACGTGAACATCACCCTGGAATCGACCCTACAGATATTGAACGAGATGGCGCCGGAAACGGCGGACCGCACGATAGACCCGCAGCGTATCTTCGAGCAGGTGGCCGTCTTCTACGCCCTGTCGGTTGGGGACCTGATGGCCAAGAACCGCACCAAGAAGGTGGCGCTGGCCCGACAGATAGCCATGTATCTTCTGATCTACGAATTGGAACTTTCACCCACCCAGGTCGGCAGGCTCTTGGGGGGACGCGACCACTCCACGGTGATCCACGGAGCAGGCAGGATCACCGGAGAGGTTGCCGAAAACGGCCAGATACGGCAGGACATACTGGCCATCAAGGAAGCGATCTTCGCCTAGGGGTTGGTTGCTGGCTTGGCTTTGGTTTGGGGAGAAAGGCGAAAATCCCCCTTTTCGAAAAGGGGAGACGAAAAGCTCCCCCTTTAACAAATTGGGATTGGAAGGATTCAGGGAATTTTCGGGTACAATAGCCGGGTATGCAAGACCTCAAATCACACGCCATCGTCAAGACCCACGAACTGGCCCTGAAAGGCAAGAACCGCCCCTGGTTCATGCGCAAGCTAACTGACAACCTCCGCACGGCCACCAAAGGGGCTGGCGTGGAGAAGGTCTGGAAAGGCCAATTGATGGTGGGACTGACCCTCTCCAGCGAAGATTGCTGGCCGGAAGTGAAGTCCCGACTCAAAGAGGTTTTCGGCGTGGCCAAGTTCTACAAAGCTTACGACCTGCCCCAGGACCTGGACGGCCTCAAGGCCAGGATTCCCGAATTATTGGAAGCCCGTAGCTTCGAATCGTTCCGCATAACCACCAACCGCGCCGATAAGCGGTTCCCCATGAACTCGGAAGAGGTCAACCGGGACCTTGGAGCCTTCGTTAAGGACCTGACCGGCGCCCAGGTGAGCCTGAAGAACCCTGAGCTCTCGATCTACCTGGATATTCAGACCAAGGGGTTCTTGATCTATTTCGACGAGGTGAGGGCCCACGGCGGCCTGCCCGTGGGAGTCAGTGGCAAGGTGGCCGTGATGCTGTCCGGAGGCATCGACTCGCCAGTGGCGGCTTGGCAGATGATGAAACGGGGCTGTCAGGCGATGTTCGTCCACTTCCACAGCTATCCCCTGGTGGACCGCACTTCCATGGAGAAAGCGTCCGATCTGGTGGAACACCTGACCAGGCACCAATACGAGTCCAACCTGTTCATGGCGCCTCTGGGCCAGATTCAGAAACAGATCATCCTCTCCTGCCCGCCGTCCTACCGGGTGGTGCTCTACCGCCGGTTCATGGTGCGTATAACCGAGGCCCTGGCCAGAAAGAACCGCGCCAAGGCCATCATCACCGGCGAAAGTTGCGGCCAAGTGGCTTCCCAGACCCTGGAGAATATCGCCGTTGTAGACCAAGTGGCCGGCATGCCCATACTGCGGCCGCTAATCGGCCATAACAAAGAAGAGATCGTCGATATGGCCCAAGAGATCGGCACCTTCACCACGTCGATCCTCCCGGACCAGGACTGCTGCACCCTTTTCGTCCCGAAACACCCCGAGACCAAAGCCGACCTGGATACGGTGCTGCGGTTGGAGGAGTCGCTCGCTGTGGACGAGATGGTCAAGGATGCGGTCGAAAAAACCGAGCGCCGCCATTTCGCCTCTCCGGAGGCCCCCGCGACGGCCCGGTAGCCATGACCAGGTGGGTCACCCTAAGCGATCTGCCCGGCATAGACGCCTCCAGCCGAGACCGGCTATTGAAGGATGTTCTTGAAGGCGTTTCCCGATCTTTCTACCTGACTATCCGCGTGCTGCCCAAAAATCTGCGCGAGCCGATCGGCTTGGCCTACCTGCTGGCCAGGACCGCCGACACGATCGCAGACCGCCGGCTCGCCGGGTTTACTGGGTCACGGCTGGAGGGGCTAGTTACTTTGCGAGCTCAGGTGGCTGGGCCGGCAGCTTTGGGGGTTTTGCGGGAGTTGGCTGCTCAGTCTTTGGATGGTGTTGCTTCTCCAAAAGAGCAGGCATTGTTTGATGCCCTGCCGGACACATTTGCGCTGCTGGAGTCCCTTGATGATGTTGACCGTGAGCAGGTCAAGTGGGTGGTAGACACGCTGATTCAGGGGATGGAGGTGGACCTAAGCACCTTTCCAGCGGAGGATTCCGGGGGATTGGCGGCCTTGCCGGACGGAGATGACTTGGACCGCTACACCTATCTGGTGGCCGGGTGCGTCGGCGAGTTTTGGACCAACGTCACGGTTGCCCACGAATCCAGCTTGAAAAAGTGGGATGTGGCCGAAATGTCGGCGACCGGAGTCCGGTTCGGGAAGGCCCTGCAGTTGACCAATGTCCTGCGGGACATCCCTCGGGACCTGCGGAACGGCCGGTGTTACCTCCCCGCAGACGAGTTGATAGCTACCGGCCTAACTCCGGAAGACTTGCTGGACCCGGCCCATGAAGCGCGTGCCAGAGCAGTGCTCGTCCCGTGGATGCAGACTGCCCTAGCCCATTTCCAGGCGGCTGAGGACTACCTGACAGCGATTCCGCGCCGGGCGACCCGATTGCGCTTGGCTTGCCTGTGGCCGCTGTTGCTGGGCCTGGCCACACTGGCTCGCTTGGCCCGAAGCGGCAAGTGGCTGGACCCGGACTCCACCTCCAAAGTCAGCCGTGGGTGGGTCTACGGCATGATGCTGTTGTCCCTGCCCGCCGTTTGCTCCAACACGTTGCTACGTCGCTGGATAAGGCGCCTGCGCCGCCAGGTGGAACGCTCGATCTAGCTCGCGTTTGTCACTGCAACCCGGCAATTCGCCAGTGGCTGGTGTAGTATTAGCGGACTCACGTCTTCATTGTCATTCTGAAGAGGGCCGACGAAGAATCTACCAAGCTGGACTTTGGCAGACCCTTCTCTTTCCCCGGTAGGATCAGGGCGACGTTTGGGCAGTCTTGATCGAGGTTGCAATTAGATTCGATCAAGGAGCCGCATCGTAAACCAGTAATCACGGGAGTCTTAGATGGAGTTTGGTCTTTTCGTAGAGTTTCCCTCCAACAAGCACACCACCCAGGCACAAATATTTAAAGATTCCATGGAGCTTATCGAGGCTGCTGAGGAGTCTGGTTCCGAAGGCATCTGGCTGGCGGAGTACCACTTCGATCCGCGCCGGTCTGTGCTTTCAGCGCCAGTCACCGTGGCCGGGGCCGTCTCCGCCCGCACCAAGAGGGTCAAGATCGGTTTGGCGGTGCACGTGTTGCCGCTGCGGAACCCAGTGCAGATCGCCGAGGAGATTGCCACTCTTGATCACCTGAGCAACGGGCGTCTGGACTTCGGCATCGGCCGGGCCGCCTTTCCCCGCATCTACCAGGGATACGGCTTCAATTACGCCGAGAGCCGAGACCGCTTCGACGAGTGCCTCGAGATCATCCTTAAGGCCTGGACCACTGAGAGGTTCTCGTTCAAAGGGAAGTTCTATCAGTACGACGACCTCTGCGTGGTGCCCAAACCGCTGCAAAAACCCCATCCTCCCATCAGGATCGGGGCGACATCGGAGGACACCTTCGAGTTGGTGGGACGGATGGGGTATCCCATCTTCATCAACCCCTCCCGGGTCGCCACCTTGCTGGACCTGAAGCCCATGGTGGCCGAGTTCCATGCGGCCCGGAAGAAGGCGGGGCACACCGGGTCCGTTGATGTGGGACTCAGGGTGCCGGTGTATGTGGCCGAGACCAAGGAAAAAGCCTACTCCGAGCCCAAAGAAAGCACCATGTTCCAGATGCAGCGGTTGGTCAACGTCGTTACCCAGTCCGTCGGAGAAGCGGGTATCACCGCCGGTGATGACCGAGCGGCGCAAGCCGAGCGCCTGAAGGCCATGACTTACGAGGACGTGCTGGCCAACACCGTGGTCTACGGCACACCTGAATCGGTGGTGGAACGCCTCCAGGAACTGCAAGAGGAACTGGGCCTGACCCAAGTGATCTATGAGGTCAACTTCGGCTGCAGCGTGCCGCTGGAACACCAGATCAAGGCCGTCCAGCTGATCAACGAAAAGGTTGCGCCGGAACTAAATTGACTGAACCCTAACAGCCCGCATGGAGTGAAAGATGCCTAAATTCGTGCACATCTATACCGGACCTGAAGGGATATCCGTGGTGGAAGAAAAAGAGTTCGAAATGACGGAATTCCTGGACACCGAAGGCGCCCACGGGCTAGCCTCGCCCGTCGAGCAAACCCCGGGAATATCCTTCCGTATGGTCAAGGCAGGGTATTTCTTGGATTTCCACACTGCGCCCCGGCGGCAGTACAGCATCTCGCTGACCGGCTCGGTGGAACTGGGGTTGCCCGACGGCACCCTGAAGCAATACGGCCCTGGCACGGTGCTGCTGGCCGAGGACCTGACCGGCACCGGCCACTCCACGCGCGTGATCGGAAACGATGACCGGTTCACCATCATCATTCCCCTTTCTGATTAACGGAGACGCCAAAATGACCCAGCCAGATCTGCTGCAAGGCTCGTTCGACCCCACCGTCCCCACGCGCATCGTCTTCGGGAACGGCAAGACCGACTCCATCAAAGACGAGGTCCAAAAGCTGGGCGGCAAAAAAGTGCTTGTGCTGTCTGGACGGACCGTAGCAGAGAAGACCGACTCGGTTCGCCGTGTTAATGATGCACTGGGCGACCTGTCGGTTGGGGTGTACTCGAACCTGCCCCAGCGCGCGCCACTATCGACTGCGGTAGAGGCCGCCAACATGGCCGTAGCCAACGGTGTGAACACACTGGTGGGTGTAGGCGGCAGCACCATCTCCGACGCTTCCCGCATGATCGCTGTCTTGATGGCCGAGGGCATCACCACGGTCGATCAACTACGCCGGTTGGGCGAAGACCATGACATGCTGCTCGAGCCTGATCTCGACGGAAAAGAACTGCCCCTTCAGGTCTCCATCCCTACCACGCTCTCCGCCGGCGAGTTCAACATGGGCGGCGGCAACGTGCTGGACGACCAGGCGGGCCACAAGATACGTGTGCGCCATCCGCGCCTCCACGCCGACTTGATCGTGCTGGACGCGGTTATGACCGTGGGCACGCCCGATTGGCTGTGGCTATCCACGGGGGTTAAAGCCCTGGACCATTGTATCGAGCGGCTTTACACCAGTGGCAATCAACCGGCCATCGACGCCCCGATCCTCGCCGCCGCGGAGGTGCTTTTCACCTATCTGCCCAAGTCCAGAGAATCGGATGGGGACCCCGAGGCCCGGCTGCGGTGTTTGGTGGCGGCTTGGATGTCCATGATGGGAGCGCCCAATTTCGCCACCGGACTTAGCCACGCCATTGGCCATATCCTGGGGGTTAAATATTCGATGGGCCACGGCTACACGTCCTGCGTTACCCAGCCTTACGTCATGGAGTTCAACCGTCCGGTTTCCGCAGCCAAGCAGGCGCTGCTGGCCCGGTCGGCGGGGTTGGACACCCGAGGCATGAGCGATGACGCGGCTGCGGAGGCGGCGGCCCGCGCGGTCGACGACTTCATCATGGGCATGGGCATGCCCCACCGAATACGAGAGCTGGAAATTCCGGAAGAAGACCTTCCTGAGATCGCCAGATTGGTGCTCACCGACGGCGGCAGCCGCAACAACCCTATCCCCGTCACCACCGTGGAGCAGGTGATGGAGGTCTTGAAAGCGGCTTTTTAGCAGGGGGTAGGATTTGGACTTGTTGGACGGGATCGGCTAATGCCTAACCGCGTCCTTCGACTGGCTCAGGATGAGCGTTGTCAAAGCGAATCGGCTTGAATAATGACTGTAGGCACGGGTTTTTAATCCATCGCTGTACTGGGAGGCCAACCCGATCTTGGCAGAACATCAATTCAATCCAGAGGCTCAATCCCGATTGGAAATCCAGGCCAGGGAACTCCACTCGGCGAAACGCATCGCGGAGGCGGTGAAGTTACTGCGCGGTGTCTTGGCGACCAGGCTGGAGTTTCAAGGCGAGAGACACTTCCAGACGATCAACGCCAGGAGCGGACTGGCCAGGTCCCTGCGGGCTATCCATCAACACGACGAGTGCTTTTCGCTCTATTCCGAGAATATTCGCATCCACCGGGAAAAGCTGGGGCCGGAGCACCCTCAAACACTGAGGAGCCTGAGTCGTCTGGCTAATACCTATTTCGCGGCTGGTCGATACGAAGACGCCAGACCCATGTTCGTGGATATTCTGGCGCGGCGTGTTGAAGTGCTGGGCCGTGACCACCCGGACACCCTACGCAGCCGGAGCAGCCTGGCCAACACCTTGTCGGCCCTGGGTGAGCACAGCCAGGCAGTGGCGCTCCACCAAGAGATAATCGAAGACCGAGTGCGGGTGTTGGGCTCGGACCATCCCCGGACTCAACTGAGCCGCGCCCGGCTGGAAACGGCCCGCCAGGCAGCCCGGACCGGATAGATAACTTTACATAATGCTGGAGTCTGAACCATGAAGTACGGTTTCACTTTGCCCGGCAGAGGGCAGCTTGCCACCCCTGAAAGATTGGGCATCATCGCCAGGAAGGGCGAAGAGTTTGGCTTTGACACCCTCCTGACCGGCGACCACATCCTGGTGCCCAAGAACATCTCTTCGGTGTATCCCTACACCGAAGGAGGAGAGTTCCCTGGTTCAGGGTCGGGCGAGTCCATGGAGCAAATCACCCTGCTGTCGTACATCGCTGGCCAGACCAGCAAGATACGCCTGGTGACCAGCGTTCTGATCGTCCCCCACCGGAATCCTCTGATCGCCGCCAAGTCGCTGGCGACCCTGGACGTGCTTTCCGGAGGCCGCTTGGTGGTTGGTGTGGGCGTTGGCTGGATGCGTGAGGAATTTCAGGCGTTGGGCTTGCCACCCTTCGAAGAACGGGGCGCGGTGACCGATGAGTACATCAGGGCCTTCAAGGTGCTGTGGACCGAGGATGACCCCCGCTTTGACGGCAAGTACATCAGTTTCGACGACATCAGCTTCCTGCCCAAGCCGGTTCAGAAGCCCCACCCGCCCATCTGGGTAGGCGGGGAGAGTCGCCCGGCCCTGCGCCGCACCGCGGAACTGGCCGACGGCTGGTACCCCCTGGGCTCCAACCCGACCTTCCCCATGGGGACACCGGAGCAACTGCAAGCTGGGCTGGACCGGCTGGCCCAGTACGCCCAGCGCTTCAGTCGGGATCCGTCAACCATCGAGACCATCTACCGGACCCATCAGTTTGAGTTGAAGAAAGAAGCCCAGGGATCCGACCGCCTGCCCTTCGTCGGCGACGCTGACCAGATCGCCGGAGACATCCGCCAATACCAGGATATGGGCGTGACGTCCATGATCTGGGACTTCCTCAGGCAGACCGACGACCTCGATTCAATGCTCGGTCTGATGGAAGATTTTGCTCAGCAGGTGTGGCCTAAGGTATAGTCCGCCTTTTCGTCATTCCTGCCTTCGCTGGCGTGACGGGGGTGCGGACCGTTGCCTCGATACCGCTCATCCTGAGCTCCGACCGAAGATCGAGAGTCTCGATGCAATCGGACCTGTCGAAGAAAGGCTTGGGCAGGGATGCTGGATTTGTTAATCCCTAGCTAGTCCCTGAACCCCTTGGAGTACAACTCGTTCAGCCGGGTCATTTGTGCCAGGGAGAATGGCGCCAGGTCGATGCACCCGGCCATCTCATCAGTTTCTGCCACGTTCTTCACGCCTGGGACGGTGGTGTGGATGTCCGGGTTCATCAGGCAGAAGATGGTGGCCGCTTGGGAGAGAGTTTCCGTCTCGCCGTCCAGCAAGAAGCCCAGCCGGGCGGCGCTCTCAACGTCCTGGCGCAGAAGTTCATTTTCGGGCGGCATGGGCCGATCCACGGCGGCGGTCAGCGCTCCGGCGGCGTGGGAGCGGATGCCGATTACCCCCATGTTGTGCTTCTTGGCCAGGAGGATGTTCTGGCCGTTGTCGTAGAGGTCTACTCCCGGCGGCGGTGCGGATTGGGCGGTCCAGTTCAGCAGGTTGTAGTAGGCCAACACTGTGTCCCAGTCCTCACTCTCCATGATCCGGTTTAGCGTGGGCACATGGTGGTCCATGGCCGACAAGCCGATGAACCGGGTTTTTCCCGCCTGCTGCACGGCTCTGTACGCGTCCAACACCGGCCCCAAAACGTCGTCGGCTGAAAGGGTGTTTCGCGTTTCGACTCTCTTTTCCGTGAACACATTGTGCACATGAAGGATGTCCACCGAGTCTCGTTTAAGAAGCTTCAGGCTGGTCTCCATGGAGCGTTGCACATTGGCTGTCGTGTTGGCCAGGTCATCGGCAGGCACCCGGACCTTGGTGCCAATAATGACATCTTCGCTCCGGCCTTCCAGCGCGATGCCCAGCGCCTCTTCCGCCTTACCGTCGCCGTAGGCCGGAGCAACGTCAAAGTAGTTGATTCCCAGGTCCAGCGCTCGGTGGACAGCCCGGACCGCCTCGTCTCTGGTGGTGGCGCCCCAGACCTGTCCGATACCGCCGCCCCCAAACCCAACGCGAGAGACGTTGAGCCCAGTGCGGCCGAGTGAGTTGTATTCCATCAACAATCCTTTTAGGGAGATTTACGCCGGCTCGCCTTCTGCCAACTGGAAGTGAATGCCGTGGGAACTCTCGGTCTCGATGTTGGCGGTTTTGTAGCCGAAGGGACTGACGGCGGGAGCGTCGCCACGCATCTGGTTGCCGTTGCTCTGAAGGCTCTTGAAGGCGTCGTCGATGCCGTCCACTCCCCAAGCTACGTGCATCACGCCGGGGCCGGTGGATTTTAATTGGCGGGCCATGGTGGTGTCCTCGCGAAGGGGCTCGAAGAAGTCGACTAGGGTCTCGCCGATGCGAAATAGGATGGACTTGAAGCCAGCCTCGGTGAACCTGTCCGTGGAGATGGGTTTGACGCCGAAGCTTTTCTCCATATAGGCGGCCATGTCGGAGATGCTCTCCACAACATAGGTCACATGGTGCACTTTATTAAGCATGGTTTTCTCCTGTGCTTTTGAATACCGAAGCCTAGCCTGTTTGCCCAAGAGAGGCAAGCCCCAACCAACCCCACCGACCGGGCCAGCAGCGCCTGCTTTATTGACGCCTAGGCTGGGGCGGCCTATCATCCGTGGATATTCGATTCGGAGTCTTGGAACATGCCCACTTTTTCATCCGACGGCGTCGACATCCACTATGAGGTGGCCGGCGAGGGATATCCCCTGTTGCTGAGCCACGAATTCGCCGGAGACATCACCAGTTGGGAGCCCCAGGTGAATTACTTCTCCCGTCGCTACCAGGTCATCACCTACTGCCACCGGGGTTACCCGCCTTCAGGCGTGCCCAACGACCCAGCCGCCTATTCCCAGGGCCACCAGGTGGAAGACCTGTACCGGCTGCTGCAGCACCTAGGCATCGAGCAGGCCCATATCCACGGACTTTCCATGGGCGGCACCCTAACCATTGGCTTTGCCATGGTCCATCCCGAGATGTGCCGGTCGCTGGTGATCGCCTCTGCGGGCGCCGGCTCCGATTCTGGCGACCGGGAGCGGTTGGTGGCATCATGGCAGGCGCTGAGCGAGTCCATGGTCGCAGAGGGCATGGAGAAGTTCGCCGACGGCTACGCCCGCGGCGCGGAGCGGCTGCAATTCCTGCGCAAAGACCCGGTGGGTTGGGCCAAGTTTCACGCCGGACTGGCGGCCCATTCGGCCGAAGGTTCTTCGCTGACGTTCCGGGGCGTGCAGATGAAGCGTCCCACCATCTACCAGCTTCAGGATGAACTGCAGAAGATCACAGCACCGACATTGGTTCTGATCGGCGATGAAGACTCCCCATGCGTGGAGCCGGCCGTCTTCATGAAACGGAATATCCCGTCGTGTGGCCTAGCCGTCTTCCCCCAGGCCGGCCACACCATCAACCTGGAAGATCCGGACCTGTATAACCGGACCGTGGCTGACTTTTTGACGGCTGTGGAGGCGGGGAAGTGGGTGTGACGGAGCGATCAGCCGTCAGCGTTCAGCTATTAGCTTTGTAGTCCCGCAATTGCCTTCCGGACCTCTGCCTCGTCGGCGCTGCCAGGACCGACTGCGTTGAAGACTACCTCGTCTAATAGGCCGTCGAAGCGCTCCTTCATCAGGGCGGGTATCTCGCTGTAGCCGCCGACCACGGCGAATGCGTCCAGTATCTCGTCGGTGATCAGTTCCGTCATCTGGTCCCATTGCTGCTTCAGGGACATCTCGTGGAGCCAGACACCTAAGTTTTCGAAACCTTGTACTTCCAACACCTTGGAGTAGCTCCGGGTTGAGCAATAGAAGGCGATCTGCTTCCTGACGGCGAGCTTATTGGTGTCTATTGCTGCCTGATTGGGTCCGGTCACTATGAAAGACGAGTTGCTGAGGTTGACCGATTTAGGGTCTCTCCCAGCCCTGGCAGCGCCGTCCGCTACGTTGGGGGCGATCACTTCCTTGAGGTATTTGGGAGTGGTCAGAGGGTGCAGCGCGATACCGTCGCAAACCTCACCGGCCACCCGGCAGTTGTAGGGGTTCACCGCGCTGATGAACACCGGAGGCCTGGGCTGCTCCGACCTGCCGGGGCTGAAGAAGGGAGTCATCAGCGAGAAGTTGTAGTGCTCCCCGTGGTGGGCCAGCCTTTCTCCAGTCTGCCAGGCGTCCCAGATGGCATGCAGCGACTGCACGTACTCTTTCATCCGAGGGCCCGGCGCGGCCCACTCGGTGGAGAAACGACGCTGGATATGCCCTTTAACCTGGGTGCCCAGGCCCAGCCGGAAACGGCCGTTGGAATAATCCTGCAGGTCCCTGGCGGCGTAGGCCATGACCATGGGCGAACGGGGGAAGGCGATGGCCACCCGGGTCTCTAGGGTCACCCGCGAGGTCGTGGAGGCCGCCATCATCAGGGGCAGCATGGGGTCGTGGGCCGCGTCCTCAGTGCAAAGACCGTCGTAGCCCATGGACTCAGCCCACTTTGCCTCGTCGGCGATGCCCTTCAGGTTGCCCGTTGTGAGGTGGTAGAGCACCTTGAAACCCATGGTTTCCTCCGGAATCAGATGGTATGGAGTTATTTGGCTGTGAAACCGTCGTCGACCGCCGGTTCAGCGCCCGTGATGTAGGATGCTTCGTCGGACGCCAGGAACAGCACCGCGTTGGCCACTTCCTCGACGCGCCCTTCCCGACCCAGCGGAGTCTGCTCCAGGCTGCCTCGGCGTTGGTCTTGGTCGTAGGCGATGCCCGAGGCCATGGGCGGCATGAAGCCTGGATGCACCGAGTTCACCCGAATGTTGTCCTTTCCGTGACGGACGGCCATGGCTTTGGAGAAGATCCTCACCGCCCCTTTCGATGCGTTATAGGCGGGGTGTCCCCCGGCTGAGCCCACCAGCCCCATGATGGAAGAGATGTTGATGATGGACCCGCCTCCGGCCTCCAGCATCTTGGGCACGGCGGCCCTGGTCCCCAGGAATACGCCCTTGGAATTGACCTCCATGATCTTGTCTCAGCCGTCGATGGCGGTGTCGTCGGTGAAGGCCCGGCTGCTGATGCCGGCGTTGTTGACCAGGACGTCCAACTTGCCATAGCTTGAGACAGCCAGCTCAACGGCTTTGGCCCAGTCGGCTTCTGCGGTGACATCCAATCTCACGAACAGGGCCTGCCCGCCTGCCTCGGCGACCTGAGCCTCGATTGCCTTGCCGTCCTCTTCCGAGATGTCTCCGATGACCACCTTGGCACCCTCCCGGGCGAATATGCGGGCCTCTTCGGCGCCCGTTCCGCGGGCGCCTCCCGAGATCAGGGCAACTTTTCCGTCTAAGCGCAATTTATCGCTCCACCTATCGTCGTTTAATCCTTATTTATCGGGCGGTGAACCCGCCGTCTACCATCAACTCGGTGCCGGTGATGTAAGACGCTTCGTCCGAGGCCATGAATAGCACGGCATTGGCGACCTCGATGGGCTGGCCCTCTCGTCCCATGGGTATGGCGGCCATTCGTGCATCTTGGCTTCCGCCTTCGCCCCTAGCGCCTGAGGTCAGCATGGCGGGCATGCTACCTGGGTGAACCGAGTTGACCCGGATGCCGCTCTTGGCGTGCTGCACGGCCGCCGCTTTAGTGACCAGCCGGACCGCGCCTTTTGACGCGTTGTAGCCAGGGTGAACGTAAGACTGCCCGACCATGCCTGAGATCGAAGAGATGTTTACGATGGCCCCGCCACCGGCTTTCTCCATCTCCGGGATGGCGTGTTTCATGCCCAAAAAAACGCTTTTGGCGTTGATATCCATGAGCTGATCCCAGGCTTCAGTGCTCCGGAAGTCCGTTACCCCACTGCCGCTGATGCCGGCGTTATTGACCAGGATATCCAGCTTGCCGAACCTGGCCACCACCTGGGACACCGCCTGCTCCCACTGGTCCTCTTGGCTCACATCCAGCATAACCACCATGGCCTCGCCGCCGGCTTCGGCGATCTCCGCCTCCACCTTGTGGGCGTCCTCTTCGCGGATGTCGGCGACAACTACCTTGGCGCCCTCCCTGGCGAAGAGCTTGGCTTCTTCAGCCCCCATGCCGTGGGCCCCGCCGGTGATGATCGCCACCTTACCTTTTAATCGCATCTGTGCGCTCCTAGGTCGAAATTATTTGGCTGTGAAGCCGCCATCCACCAGCAGTTCGGTCCCGGTGATGTAGGATGCCTCATCCGAAGCCAGGAACAACACGGCGTTGGCGACCTCTATGGGTTTTCCCTCGCGGCCCATAGGGACCGCGTCGTTCATGGCTTCCCGAGCCGGGTCTCCTGCCTGGAAAGAGGTCAGCATGGGAGGCAGCATTCCCGGATGGACCGAGTTGACCCGGATGCCGCTCTTGGCGTGCTGTACGGCCGCCGCCTTGGTCACCAGCCGGACCGCGCCCTTGGACGCATTGTAGCCGGGGTGAATCGCTTCTTGGCCCACGAATCCCGAGATGGAGGAGATGTTCACGATCGCTCCGCCGCCGGCTTTTTCCATCTCCGGGATGGCGTGTTTCATGCCCAAGAATACGCTCTTGGCGTTCACGTCCATCAGCTTGTCCCAGGAATCGGTGCTAGTGTTGTCTTTTTCACCGCTGCCGCTGATGCCGGCGTTGTTGACCAGGATGTCCAGCTTGCCGAACTGGGCCACGACCGCGGCAACGGAACTTTCCCACTGGTCCTCTTGGGTTACATTCAGCATGATTACCATGGCTTCGCCCCCGGCCTCGGCGATCTGAGCCTCGACCTGTCGTGCGTCGTCTTCGCGGATGTCGGCGATGGCGACCTTGGCGCCCTCCCGGGCAAATAGACGGGCTTCTTCTGCTCCCATGCCATGGGCGGCGCCCGTGATCAAAGCGACCTTTCCTTCCAGTCTCATGGTTTCTCCAAACAGTGTCCGGTTACATCGGGCCACTAGAGGCGAACAAGGCACCCAAGATTTCGGCTTGCTAAGGATAACCCAAGTTCGTCCGGTGCGCATCAATGGTAAGTATGTAGTACCACAATGGCTTAATACAGTGAATCTCTTCCGTTTAACATTCTTAAAGCCTAGGATGGTTAAGACTCAAAGGCATAAAACAAAGAGGGAGAGAAATCTACATGGAGTCAAAATTCGTTCAGGCCGGCACTGTTCGCTTGGAGTATTTCGAGCAGGGGCACGGTTTAGATACGTTGGTCTTGGTACACGGATATGCGTCTTCAGCTGCCATCTGGCGCTATACCCTGGAACATCTTTCAGAGGATCGGTTCCGGGTGATCGCCTTGAACAACCGAGGGGCTGGGGAGTCTGACCACTCGTCGTCCGAGGGTCCTTTCAATGAAGAAGATTACTCCGTGGAGACGTTCGCCAATGATCTCTACAATGTTACCGAGGCCTTGGGATTGGACGGATTCACCTTGGTGGGGCATTCGATGGGCGGGGCGACGGTCGCCCAGTTCGCCCTGGACCATCAGTCTCGGATCAAAGGGCTGGTCCTGATGAACCCCACCCCGCTACGTGGACGGGATCTGGAAGATGGCTGGGAGGAAGAGCTGCGCGAGTCTTTAAGGAGCCCTGAGCCGCCCGCGGGAGACATGGGGTTCCAGGCGCGGCACGTGACCGATGATTTCAAGGAAGCGGTGATGGCCGACATCGCGCGCAATCCGGTGGAGCGTTTCATCGGGGGCAGGCGTTCTATGGCCGCCCTGAGACTCCGCGACCGCTTGAAGAAAATCGAAGTGCCGACACTAGTCATGGGCGGAGACCGGGACACCACGGTCGGGGTGGACAACATCCTTGCGGAATACCAAGCGTTGTCTAAGTCCTACCGGCACCTGCACTTCTACCACGGGACCGGGCATTCGCCCAACGTAGAGGTCGGCCGGTGGGTGGGCACGATCGTAGGCAACTTCAGCGACATGGTCTGGTCGCTGGATCTGCAAACACAGAAGAGCAGGTAGGGACTCCTTGGCTGCTCCATTGATGGAGTGCAGAAGACAACAACCAAGACTTCCTCGAAATAAAAAGCTGACGGCTGAAAGCAAAAAGGCCCCAACGTTAGTCGGGGCCTTTTTGTTAACTACTGAGTAGTGGAAGTAAGAAAGATTCTGTTCAGTTTTTTTGCTATGTTATAGGCTTCCCCGAATCTAGTCCGGGACCAGTGAGTTTTCTTAGGGAACCGCTCCATGAGCCGGGGAGCACAATTGCGCTCTACCTGTCGGCTTTCTGGTTTACGGAACACTCACCGGACGACCTAGGAGTGGACTCGGCCTCAATCCTTCCCTGAAGGGCAGGAAAACAGACCAAGTCTGGTCTCCTTAAAAGGAGGTGATCCAGCCGCACCTTCCGGTACAGCTACCTTGTTACGACTTCGTCCCAGTCACCAAACCCGACCTCGGCGCCTGCCTCCCTTGCGGGTTAGCTCAGCGACTTCAATCGTTTTCGGCTTCCATGACGTGACGGGCGGTGTGTACAAGGCCCGGGAACGTATTCACCGCAGTAATGCTGACCTGCGGTTACTAGCAACTCCGCGTTCATGCAGGCGGGTTTCAGC
>DCWQ01000059.1:47499-50749 GCA_002328185.1 Dehalococcoidia bacterium UBA2158 | reverse complement strand
CGACCACGGGCTGACATTTCACTCGGACATGAAGGTCCGAACGGTCATCTGGGATTTCTGCAGCGAACCTATTCCCGAACGATTGCTGAATTCATTAACCCAGCTTCGTGAGCGGCTAGACTCTTCAGTAGAGGACCATCCCAGCCTCCTCAAAGAGCTGTTGAACCTTCTGCCCAGCGAAGAAGTGCGCGCCCTCAAACGCAGGCTAGATTGGGTCCTAGAAGAGCGGATATATCCTGGTCTCCCAGGGCGCAATCGCCGCCGACGGGGATAGCTGATTCCCATGCAGGCTGAGCCAGACTGCTCACTAGAGGTCATAATAATGAACGTTCGCTCGATTAGCGCTATTACCTTAGCGGTCGCAGACATGGGCCGTTCGGTAGATTTCTACCAAAAGATAGTTGGCCTTGAGATGTCGTACGGCGGCCCGTCAGACGCATTCAGCAGCTTCAAAGTGGGCGAAGGTTACTTGAATCTGATCTTGGACCGCCAGGCAACAACAAACTGGTGGGGGCGACTGATCTTCCACGTAGACGACGTTGATGTGCTGTATGCACGGTTACTTCGAGCAGGCCTTTCTCCTTCTACCAAACCCGCCGACGCATCATGGGGCGAACGGTATTTCCACATAGATGACCCAGATTGCAACGAATTGTCCTTCGCCAAACCTATCTAGTTTAGCGCCCTCTCCTCTCAAAACATTGCCCCAAATCGTCAGGAAAGACCGGCTTCGCTCTCGGTAACACTAATTTATGCGATTTTACAGCTAGACATATATCATGCCGTAAGTATTGACAACATATGCCCACTACTTTATAAATCAAACCTGCTATGTCAATACCAGATGGTCATCCGGGTAGAGATCTATCCAAGCATGGCACCTGGATATAACGAAACCGATAGGAGATAACCCAATATGTCAAAGTCCCGATTAGGGCTACGCATGAGCAGGAATATACCCAGGGCCATTGTCTTGCTATTTGTAGTTTTACTGTTTGCTTGCGGGTCCTCGGCGACTTCGGAGCCCGCTCCAGCAGCCAAGGCTCCAGCTGCCAAGGCTCCAGCAGCCAAGGCTAAAGAAAAAGCTGCTCCATCTGCCGTAAAGGCGACCGCGGTCCCCGGTAGGCCCACTCCACTGCCAAAGGTAACTGCATCTCCTGCCGGAAGAGCGAAACCGTCTGGTACTCTCAATCACGGTGTCGCTGAGACGGGTGTATTCCAGGGGCACCCCACCGAAGTGTCGAGCCCACGGATTCAATACATGAGTAGCTCGGTTGGAGAAGGGCTGGTAACCATTGGTAGAGACCTGGGGCCGAACCCGATGATTGCCACATCTTGGGAAATTTCAGACGACTTTCTGGAGTGGACCTGGACTATCCGAGACGACGTAGAATTCCACAAAGGTTATGGCCATATGACGACAGAAGACGTCATATATTCGTTGAAGGGGTTCTATGAAGGGGCTAAATTAGCCCGAGCCGGTATATTGGGGAATTACTACGGATTCGACGACAAGGGCGATTCCACCACTACAGTAATCGACGACTACAGCTATGTCGTTACGAACTCAAAACCTTGGGTGCCTGCGACAGTAAACGAATTCTCTCGCAATGCGGCCGGGGTAAGCGTCTGGATCGTCAGCAAGAAGCAGTCCCAAGAACTCGGCGCCGGCAAGGCGAGCGTGGACATCGCATCTACTGGTCCTTGGGAAGTTGTGGATCATGAGAGCGGCTCATACTGGAAGTTCAAAGCGGTAGAAGGCCACTGGCGGCAGACTCCTTACTTCGACGAATTGATCTACTGGTCTATACCCGAGGAATCGGCCCGAGTTGCTGGATTCCAAACCGGCAACCTCGACATGTTCACAATGGCATTCGACTCTCTGCCCACCGTAGAAGCTGTGGAAGGAGCGGTTGTAACTGGCTGGCCCAACGGAGGGCAAGCTGGCCTGAACTTCTATGGCCAATACTACGGCAAAATGAAAGACGGTAGCGATTACCCGGCGTACGACTGCACGCAGGCTTGGGTCTCCTGCGACATGGACATTGAGTCCGACGAATGGGCCAAGGCCGTACAAGTCCGTAAAGCGATGAACATCGCAATTGACCGCCAAACTTTAGTAGACGAATTGCTCTCAGGGTTTGGAAGAGTCCAGTCCGTCAGGGACTGGATGGGCCACGACCACCGGCAGAACCCTGATTGGAATTACGAATACAACCCTGAATTAGCGAAACAAATGCTAGTAGACGCAGGGTATGGCGATGGATTCGAAATCACACTGACTCCTGCAATTCGGGGAGCACCTGCTGAAGTCGAATCGTGTCACGCAGTCGCCAACTACTGGGAACAAATCGGTATCAGCGTAAAGGTACAGAACTTACCTTACGCTACCATTCGCCCGGAGTTGATCACCCGTCAATACAACGGTATTACATGCTTGACCGTTAGCTCACGTCTGTCGCCAATCATCGGCGCCTCAAACTACACGACAGACTCAACTTACAGTTACGGAACACATCATCCATGGTTGGACGAGCACATCTGGGATACCCAGAAACAGGTTGAGCAGTCCGCGATTGAAGCTGGAGAACTGGAAGTCTACAACTTCATCTGGGAGAACTCTATGGCCGCATCATTGTACGTGCATGATGGTCTATGGCCAGCGGGTCCGAGAGTAGATCCGGTCTGGGAACCAACCGACTTCAGTGACATGAAGGCCCCGAGCGGGTTCGAATACGTCAAACATCGGTAGGGCACCTGTCCTGACTGCAAAAAACCCCGCCGGCGTTTTAGCCGGCGGGGTTTTTTGTTGGGCTTCAGCAATCCGTTACCCAATCTACATTTTCTTTCTCAGATTTGTAGAACCTCGCCCACTCTTCTCAGCTTCCCACCCCCCTCGCGTGAGTTCCTTTCTAATTGTTGCCGAATATATTATAATTCTATATTAGATAATCAAATATTTATTATCAATTATTATCCTAGTATCTGTATTGACAATTTACATGCGGTAACTTATAACCAAAGCGTTTCATCGATTTATACCTAAGTACTAACAGATATATACTTTAGTGTTTAGGCATTAATAGCCTCAAAACGTGCTTAAGAGAGGGAGATACGTGCTACAGTCAGTTTTCAAGCTTCTGGCGATTCGGAACATCCCAAGGGCGATTGTATTACTATTCGTAGTTTTGCTGTTTGCCTGCGGGTCCTCGGCGACTTCGGAGCCCGCTCCAGCAGCCAAGGCTCCAGC
>DCWQ01000059.1:35014-47174 GCA_002328185.1 Dehalococcoidia bacterium UBA2158 | reverse complement strand
AGCCAAGGCTCCAGCAGCCAAGGCCCCGGCTGCTAAGCCTCAGGACAAGGCTAAAGAAGAAGCCGGAAAGAAGGATCGGGGAGTCCCGACGGCCACTCCGGCCCCCACAGCTGCCGTTATGGCCACAAAAGCGGCCCCGGCCAAGGTAAAGGCGAGCGGAACCATCAACTATGGAGTAAAAGAAACCGGGATTTTCGAAGCCCATCCTAGGTTCATCTCCAGCCCTCGCTACCAGTACGTAGCGACAACCGCCGGCGAATCGATGGTCACCATACAGCCAGATTTCTCACCGGCACCATCTCTGGCTGTTGAGTGGAGCATCGCCGATGACTTCGTAACATGGACCTGGAAGATCCGGGACGATGTAGAGTTCCACAAAGGTTACGGAAACTTGACCGTCGAAGATGTTCTGTACTCCTACAAGGAATATCACGAGGGAGCTCTCAACGCTAGAGCAGGGATTATCGGTGATTACTGGGTCGGGAATGTCGGTGGCACCCAAACGATAGTCGATGACTACACCGTCATAGTCGACACCGGTGAACCGTGGGTCCCCGCGCGGGCGTTCGAGTTCATGCGACACCTCGGAGGTCTCAGTACCTCGATCGTCAGCAAGAAACAGGCTGAGGAAATAGGGGCTGAGGCAGCCAGCGTAGACATCGCGATGACCGGCCCTTGGGAGATCAAGGACCACGCTAGTGGCGAATATTGGAAGTTCGCAGCAGTAGAAGACCACTGGCGCCAAACCCCTTACTTTGCGGAATTGGTACTATGGACCATCCCGGAAGAAGCGGCCCGTGTAGCTGGGTTCCAGACCGGGAACCTCGACACCTTCCAGATGGCGTTTGATACCATCCCTACGGTTGAGAAAGTCGAGGGTGCTGTGATCGTTGGCTGGCCCAATGCTGGGCAAGCCGGATTAAACATCTATGGCCAGACCTACGGGACTGACAAAGAAGGCAATCCATATGACAAACTGGATTGCAACAACGCCTGGGTATCTTGTGACGACGATCCGGATTCGGATGAATGGGCCAACGCTGTTAAGGTAAAGAGAGCGATGGCCGTCGCTATCGACAGGCAAGAGATCGTTGACACGATCCTAAGCGGATACGGAGCACCCCAGGTCATGCGCGACTGGATGGGCCACGAAGGCCTCGCCCTTCCTAGATGGAAGTTCGACTACGACCCTGACGAAGCTAAGGCCCTATTGGCTGAAGCTGGCTATCCGGACGGGTTCGAAATAACCTTAACCCCAGCGATACGGGGTGCACCCGGCGAGACCGAGGCTTGTGAAGCGGTTGCACAGTATTGGGAAGAGGTCGGAATTAGCGTCAAGATTCAAAACGTCCCATACGCTACCATTCGGCCGTCCTTGATTACGAGACAATACCAGGGAGTCACCTGCCACACCGTCGGTGCAAGGTTGAATCCGATAATCGGTGCTTCCAACTACGTCAAGAAGTCGACTTTCAGTTACGGCACCGAACACCCATGGATGGAAGAGCACATCTCCGCCGCTCTTCTACAAGTTGATCCGGCAAAACTCGCGGCGCAGACCGTCGAAGTTTACGACTGGATGTACGACAACGTGATGGCGTTCGCCCTTTACAACCACGACGGCGTTTGGCCAATCGGAGCTGCCTTGGATCCCGACTGGACACCGTTCGGTTTCAGTGAGGTGAGGACCCCCACAGGGTTTGAGTACATCAAACACCGTTAGTAAAACCAAATCTGAACGGAGGCTCTAAAGGCCTCAAAACAGGATAATGAAAAGCGCCCCGTCTTTGTTTAGAAGGACGGGGCGCTTTTTATTGTGGGCTAGTTCATTGCAATAAAAAGCCCCCTCCATTGTTGGAGGGGGCTTTTTTACTGTTTCGAATCGGTCCTAGATGGCCAGTTCCTTGACCAAGTAATGGACCATCACCGGCTGTTCTGGCAGGTCACCGTAGAGCTCCTCTTTCACCGTGGTGTAACCGTACCGCCGATACATGGCCAGAGCAGGCTGTAGGATTCCGACCGTGGACAGGCCTATCCGTGTGTAACCCCTTTCCCGGCAGAAATCTTCGGTGGTCTCCATCAACCGGCGGCCGATGCCCTGGCGGCGCACGGCGGGCGACACACTCATCCGGCGCAGTTCGGCCTCCTCTTCCTGTTCAGTGGGCTGGATGCCGACGATTCCCACCACTGACTCGTCAAACTCCGCCACCCAGAAATTACCCCGGGGCAGGGATAGGTAATGGGTTGGTATATCTGCCAGGTCATCCTTCAGGGCTTTGGCTATGTAGCGCCTGACCCCGTCTTCAATCTCACCGGCGAACTCCAGCAGCCCACTGGCGAATAGTTCATGTACCTGGGCTAGATCCCTGGGAACGAAGGACCTGATGTTGACGGTAGGTTGCCCGCTCATTAGTACCCGCTATTAGGTGTTGACCAGAAAGTTGATCACGTCGCCGTCTTTGACTTCGTAGGTCTTGCCCTCAGAGCGTAGAACGCCCTCTTTGCGGCCTTGGGCCAGGCTGCCGCAACGGATCAGGTCGTCGTAGGCAATGACCTCGGCGCGGATGAACCCGCGGGTGAAGTCGGTATGGATGGTGCCGGCGGCCGTCTGGGCGACGATGCCGGTGGGAACGGGCCAGGCCCGGACCTCATCTTCGCCGACCGTCAGGAACGAAACCAGACCTACCGTGTTGTAGCAGACCTGTTTGACCCGCTCAACCGCCGGTTCTTCCAATCCCATCGACTCCCGGAACTCGTCTGCTTCTTCGGCCTCCATCAAGGACAGGTCTTCTTCCAACTTAGCGCATAAGCCAACCTCGCCCAGCCCGCCGGACACATCGGCCGAGATGCCCAGCCCGTCCAGGGTGGGCACCGGGTCAGACTCTCCGACATTGAACGCAATCATCACTGGTTTGGCGGTCAACAACTGGAAATCTACCAAGGCCATGGTCTCCGACTGTGTGAGAGTCTGGGACTTCATGGGGATGCCTTCTTCCAGGGCGGCTTTGACCTTTTTGACTGTCTCCAACTGGGGAATCATGGCAGGACGTTCCGCCGGCTTAGCTTTGCTAAGGCCGTCGCTGAGGCGCTTTTCGGCGCCTTCAAGGGCTTGCAGGTCCGCCAGGGCCAATTCCTCTAGCAACACTGTGACGTCGCGGCCGGGGTCGACGCTGCCCAAAGGATGCAGCAGGGCAGGGTCTTCGAAGACCCGGACCACCAGCAGCAGGGCGTCTGCCGCTTGGAGGATGTTCCGTTGGCGGCCGCTGAGGACCTGGTTGGCGGAGGCCGGCTCGCGGTCGATGGGCGGCAGGTCCCAGAACTTGATCTCAGCGTGTATCACCTTCTTGGGGTGATACATGCCATCCAGCACCGCTAGCCTTGGGTCGAGCACCTTGACCACACCGACCTGCAGCGGCCCGGCGCCGGCGCCGCCTGTGGATGTGGAATGACCGGCGGTCAAAGCGCCAAAAACCGTGGACTTGCCGCTCTGGGGCAGCCCGATTACTGCGATATCCATACCTGGGTTATTTACCTCTTTGAGTTGATACGAGTTTAGCTAATAGGACTGGAACAGCTTGCCCCAATCGGTCTCTAATGCGGCCTTAATGCGGCGGCGGCCCTTGGTTTTGAGCCAGTAGCCGTTATGGTACAGGTTGGACGCCAAGAAGGCCCATCCTACGATCGGACTGCGCAACAGTATCTTCTCCAAGGGCTTGAGCGGCCCCCAATAGATCAACTTCTGACCGCGGCTAGCGAAGGTATTCTCGACTCCTGTGAACTGCCAGTTGACTTGGCTGATATCCTCACCGACCACGTTGATCTGGGACACGTCTCCACAGCCTAGGCCTCGCTCGTGGGCTAGACGTATGAATTTGATGCTCATGGGATCGAAGCCCATCATCTTGGCGGCCACGGCGTCGATGGCGACTTGGTCGTTGCTGGCCAGGATGCGGTCTTTGATGTGCCAGCGCATGGCCCTAGGGCCCGGGCCGTCGCCGGCGAAAGTGCCGTCCATCACCGCGAAAAGGCCCGGGTGAATCTCTTGCTGGATGGCCAAAAGGTCGGTCAGCGTCTCATGGATCACCGAGTGGGTCCAGTGGCGTTTGCGGTGCAGCAATCCTCCAAAGGCGTTCTTCATCGCCCCGGTCATGGTGGTGAACACGTGGGTTTTCATTGTAGGCAGATGGACGATATTCGTTCCAGGAAAGGTCTCGGGTATCTGGATGCCCTCGGGGAAGATGTCGTCCAGCACCAGCATCTCTGCCTTGGGTTTGTAGTCGATCCAATTATTGGGCGGAGAGTCCAGATGTATGTTGGGCAGACCGGCTTTTTCCTGGGCCGCTTTGTGCTTGTTCTTGAACTCGCCCTCATAGGAGTTGACGACCACGGTCCCGTTGTGGGCGGCCACCAGGTCTTTGTGTCCCCGTGTTTCCAGAGCCTTGGCCACGCCCTCTATCTGCCAGGGGGTGGTGGAGCAGCCGGGGTACCAGTGCTGCCAGGAGATGTTCACCTTCAGAAGGGTTTTGATATCGGGCGACAAGAACTCGCCAACCCCCGCCAAGTCCATGGCCCGGCCCATGTCCGCCACTGCCGTCTCGGGCGTGGTAGCCACAACCGCAACTACGGGGCTGCCGCGGCGGGCATCACTGGTCGGACCGGTCCCGGGTGTAGGCTGGGTTGTATTGGGGTCACGGGATGTCATTAACGGACTCCTATCTGTGGGGCATGGATCAATTATTCAAGAGTAGTACCAGGGTAGACACCGCGACCCAACTGACGATGGACAGGACCAATGGCAGGTCGCGAACTATCAACTGCTCCGGGGCTTCGGCCTGTTCGCTGTTATTCAAAAGATACAGGTAGCGGAACAATCCGAAGGTGACCAGCGGCAGCGTGAACAACATGGTGTTGTTGTCGGGCAGGTTGGTGGCCTCCACCGTATACAAAGTATAGCTCAGCCACGCCGCCGCGGCAGACAACGTCAAAAGCTGACCGATGAACGGGCCGGAATAGTCCTTCAGCACTCTCCGCTGCTCGCCGACTGAACCCCCCGCCAGCCGGGCCTCGGCGAACCGCCGCCCCAGCACGATGAACAACGCCCCGGCGCCGGTTGTGACGTACAACCAGGGGGAGGGCGTCACATCAATCGCCAACGCTCCGGCCGCGGCACGGATCACGTAGCCGCTGGTCACGGCGAAGGCGTCCAACAACACCACCTGCTTCAAGCCCAGGGAGTAGCTGACGTTGACCACGGAGTACAGGCCT
Source organism: Dehalococcoidia bacterium UBA2158 (assembly GCA_002328185.1). Taxonomy (GTDB): domain Bacteria; phylum Chloroflexota; class Dehalococcoidia; order Lucifugimonadales; family UBA3495; genus UBA9611. Next base: position 41,909 of record DCWQ01000059.1, on the reverse strand, counting down.
CCCACCACCCCCAGCAGCGGTTCAACCAGGACCATTACCACCAGCCCGACGGCCGCCAGCACAACCATGACAGCGCCGGCTACCCGGACACTGACTTTGCCCGAGGCGATGGGCCGCTTTCGCTTCACCGGGTGTAGCTGGTCTCCGGAACGGTCCATCAGGTCGTTGAAGAGATAGATAGCGCTGGAAAGCGAACAGAATGCCAGGGCGATCAAGACCAGTTTACCCAGCAGTTCGGGTACCTCACTCAGGTCATCGGTGCTCCAGGCGATGTCCACCGCGAAGACAAATGGCAAGAACACCAGTCCGTTCTTGACCCATTGAAGCGGGCGCAGAGCCTTCAGCAGCGCCACCGGACTCGCCGCGAAAACGCCCGAATTCTCTTGGTTTTCTATTTTGTCTGTAGCGCCCAAATTCGGTCAGGTTTCCTTATTTTTTAGCACGGAGCCCTGTAACACGGGGACCCGGCGCAGCGCCAGAAGGGCCACCAGCCCAACAGCCACCGCGAACCAGAGTGTGACCAACCGGACCAGCACCGTGCCGGCGGACGCCCCAACTCTGGTTATCCCGCTCTGTTGCAAGAACGCCAACATACTACCTTCGGTGCCAACCAGGCCTCCCGGCAGGGCCGTAACCGCGCCCACCAGGGTCGCCGCCGCGTAGATGGGCAACGCCCGCACCAAGTCGATGTCGGACCCGAGGCCCTTCAAGATCACCCACAAGGCCAGTCCTTCCGCGAACCAGGCCACCGCGCCGATGACCACGCCCACTACCATCACCCTGGCCGCCGCCAGCTCCTTGAAACCCTCCTGGGAATCGCGGAGAAGTTCGCTCCAGCGGGACAAGATCGGCAGGCCCGTCAGTCTTGAAGCTTGCCGCGATACCACGAACATAAGCCCTACTACCGAGGCCGCCAATGCCACCGCCAGCACCACAATTATAGGCGTGGGCAATAGCGCGAACCCGGTTAGCCCAATGATGATCACGGAGATGACATCGGTCAATCGCTCCATCACTACAACCGGCGCCGACCGGCTCACGGGCACTCCGGTCCGGCTGTTGAGCAAGTAACATTTTACCAACTCGCCCGCCTTTCCCGGCGTTACGGACATGGCGAGACCGGAGAGAAAAACTAGGGCGCTGACATGAACCGGCGCATCTATCTTCAGCACCCTCAGGTAGAAGGCCCAGCGCAGGAAGCGAAGCAGATAGTTGGACGAAGCCAAACCCAAACCGGCGAAGAGATAGCCGACCGGCAAACTGCCTATCTCTTCAACGGTATCGCCGAAATCCCCATATCCGACCAGCGCCACGAACACGACCAAGGTGAGAGCGGCCGGCAATAGCCATTTCTTATTCATGGATGCGCAATCGCAGGCTCAGGGCGGGCGAATGAGCGCTCAGGCCGGTTAGCCCTTACCCTTTAGCTCCGCGTACCAAGCGCCCAGTCCGGCCATGCTCCCATAATAAAAGGGGAGAACACCGACGCCGCCTACCCAGATAATGATCCGTAGCTTGTCACTGAGATCAGAAACGCTATCGACGATAGCCACCGTTATCACCAACGCCAACAGCATCAGGATGGCGGTCCAGAGTGCAAAGACCAACGCCTTTCGCCCTGCGGAAGTTGTACTGTCACTGGCGGCCGAGATGCCGTAGTAGCCGCCGATGAACGGGCCGAACGGAATACCAACGATGTGTACGATGGGAATCGGGATTAAAATAAGTATGATTCCGAAGCTGATCAATACCCCTTTAACCATCTCGGATGATCCCGGTTTTGCGCTGCGTGTTACCGAATTGCACCTGTATCGCTCCTAGTTTGCAGCCTTGGGAGTGGGCAAGCGCCCAACTCCCATCGATATCAGCAACCATTATAGACGTGCGTTACGGTCTACGCACCAAGAAGAGCCAAGGTATACTTGGGCGGCAGCAATGATGCACTCGAAAGGCCAGGCACGAAAGAAGGAGTTCAGTTGGCAACTGATCAACCTGTGAATCGCGACGGGTACGTGCACGAGTCTCCCTTTTCCGAACTGATGGACATGAGAGTGAGCGACCCTGATGACGGCTCCAGCATGGTCGTCATGCCCATCAATCCAAGCCACTTGCAGCAGGCTGGCAGGGTCCAAGGAGGGATCGTTGTAGCCCTGGCCGACTACGCCATGTTCCGCGCCATCAGACCTCTGTTGAAGGACGGCGAGAGCACCACAACCATCGAGCTCAAGGTCAATTTCCTGGCCGCGGCCGAGAAAGGGGAGTTGACGGGCACCGCCAAGATAATCAGCGCTGGACGCCAGTTGATGGTGGGCGAGATGGAGGTCAGAGACCAGGACGGCAAGTTGATCGCCCAGGGCCTTGGTACCTACATGGTGCTGCAGCCGCGAAATTAGACGCGCCGGGCTTTAATTCGTCTCTCAGGAGTAATTGTTGACCCATCGGGTAGACAATCTTGGATTTGGGGATGGGCTGGTGTATAATCCAGTCTGGCTTTCCAGCCTGGAGGTATGTCCTGATGAAGATCCCCATGAAGGTAGACTATGGGGTACGGGCGTTGGTGGAATTGGCCCTTCACTACGGTGACGCTCCTGTCCAGACGGCAGTTATCGCCCGGCAACAGGGTATCCCTGAAGCCTACTTAGACCAGTTGATGACCTCGCTGAACAAGTTTGGTTTTGTCCAAAGCCGCAGGGGGCCTCAGGGTGGGCATTCCTTGGCCATGGAACCCAAAGACATCAACCTCAACATGGTGATGGAACGACTGGACAGCAGCAACTCTCCCCTTGACTGCCTTATCAACCCCCACGACTGCGTCTTCTCTCACACCTGCGCCCAGCAAGAAGTGTGGAAGACCGTGGAAGCGTCGATCCGCGACGTACTGATGAATATCACCGTGGCCGAATTGGCCGACCGTCAGTCGAGCTTGGCCGGGCAGTCCGCCTTGCCGCCATAGCGACTATCGCCGCTTCTGGCCCAGGCTCAGTATTGCTTGACAACCACTTTTACCGGTTATAGACTCGAAATGTTGATGTTTGCATCTAAATTCCAATTGACTTGCGCTTGTATGTGTCCTCCCACATAGGGACGGGCAACAACTTCTACACATTCTGAAGCCTGCGCCCACCCACTTGAGGTAAGCGTGGGTTTTTTTATTGCAAACAGTCTGCTTCAGCATCCAACAAGACTCCAGCGCATCTAAATAGACGTCCCTGGAACAACGGGAAAAATTAGGAGGGTCCAACCCATGGCCGAACAGCCCATAGTGCTCACACCTGAGCAAGTAAAGAGATATAGCCGACACATCATCATGGGTGATGTGGGCAGCAAGGGACAACGCGCCTTGATGGGCGCCAAAGCACTGATCATCGGCGCCGGCGGCCTGGGTTCCCCATCCGCCATCTACCTGTCATTGGCCGGGGTTGGCACAGTCGGCATCGTCGACTTCGACGTCGTCGAACTGTCCAACCTGCAGCGCCAGGTGTTGCACCATACCGCAGACGTGGGCCGGCCCAAGGTCCAGTCAGCCATCGACAACATCAAGGCTTACAACCCGGACGTGAACGTGGTCGTGCATGAAACCCGGTTGGAGTCCGATAACGCCATGGAGATCATCGGCCAATACGACCTGGTGATCAACGGCGCGGATAACTTCGCCACCCGATATCTGGTCAATGACGCCTGCTATCTGCTGAACAAGCCCCTGATCGACGGCAGCATCCTGATATTCGACGGACAGGCCACCGTTTTCCTGCCCGGAGAGGGCTGTTACCGCTGCCTGTTCCCGTCGCCGCCGCCTCCCGGCATGGTCCCCAACTGCGCCGAGGCCGGCGTATTGGGCGCCCTGACCGGCTTGGTCGGCAGCATCCAGGCCACGGAGGCCCTTAAGCACATCCTGGGCATCGGAGAGTCCCTAAGCTCCCGGTTGCTGCTCATCGACGCCCTCAGCATGACCTTCCGCGAAGTACGCTTGAAGAGAAACCCGGACTGCCCGCTGTGCGGGGACAGCCCGACAGTCACCGAGTTGATCGACTACGAGATCTTCTGCGGGGTAGCAGAGCCTCACGAGCCTGCGGTGGTAGGCTCGGACTAGCCAAAGCACTCGTTGACGAAACTGGGGCGTCTGACAAAACGGACGCCCCTTTCAACACCAGGCCCATCAGATTCTCGGCACATGAACGATAGATACAAGGTTTATGGCTACTAGGCTCACTTACAAAGGCATCATCGACACCATAGGCAACACTCCCCTCGTTGAACTGCAGCGCATGAGTCCCAAAGAGGGAGTGCGTATCTTCGCCAAGCTGGAAGCTCAGAACCCGACCGGCAGCGTAAAAGACCGCATCGCGCTCAAAATGATCGAGCAGGCAGAGCGGGACGGCGAGATATCCGCCAATCGCACCATCTTGGAGCCCACCAGCGGCAACACCGGCATCTCGCTGGCCATGGTCGGCCGCCTCAAGGGCTATAAAGTCGCCGTGGTCATGCCTGAAAACGTCAGCGTGGAGCGGGTCCAGTTGCTTGAGGCCTACGGGGCTGAGATCATCCCCTCCGACGGTTCCCGCGGAACCAACGGGTCCATCGAAGTTGCTCAAAACCTGGTCCAGAAAAAGGGCAGCGATTATTTCATGCTGTACCAATACGGCAACAGCGGAAACCCCAACGCCCACTATGAAACCACCGGCCCGGAGATCATCGAAGCGCTGCCAGACGTCAGTATGTTCGTTGCCGGCCTTGGCACCGGCGGCACCTTGATGGGTGTGGGCCGCCGCCTGAAAGAACACAATCCTGAGACCAAGATCGTGGCCGTGGCCCCCGAGCCTGAAGACTTCATCTCAGGCCTCCGCAGCCTGGAAGACGGGTTCATCCCGCCCATCCTAGACATTTCTCTGCTGGATACCAGGATGCTGGTTGGCAGCTTTGACGCCTTTTCCACAGCCAAGCGCCTCCTGACCGAGGAAGGCATCTTCGCCGGAGTCTCTTCAGGTTCGGTGGTCTACGGGGCTATACGACAGGCGGAGCGCATGGAAAAGGGCGATATCGTCTGCCTCTTGGCCGATGGAGGCTGGAAATACATGAGCACGGCCCTCTGGACCAAGGACTACGAACAACTGGCCAAAGAAACGGTTGGTAAGATTTGGTGGTAGGGAAGCTAATCCTTCAAAAAGAAACGGCTGGCAAGGTCTTGTGGTAGGGGATCTAGACCGCCTGGAGGCGTAATTCAGGCATCACAGATGCGTTTGACCAAGGGGTAAAGCTCTCGACTTCAGGTTAATGGGCTTCTTGAAACCGTTCCGGGCCAACGATCTGGGCACGGCGGGCTATGTGGGGTGTGAGGCTAGAGAAGGGCGAAAAAACTTGAAACTTCAGCCGTGGCGATGCTATACTGGCTCTACATATAAGCCTTCCTTAGAGAGCGGGGTATAACCCGCTCTCTTGCTGATGGAGATAAACGTGTTCCGTCCGGGAATCGGGAGGGGTGCGAACCGATGAAAAGCGATTTTCTGATAGCATTGACTCAGTTGGCGGCAGAGCGGCATCTGCCCCGAGAGCAAGTTCTCGGCGCGATTGAAGTTGCCCTGGCGTCCGCATTTAAAAAAGACAACCCGGCATCCGGCCAAAACATATCCGTAACGCTCAACCCCAACACTGGGGAAGTGAGTGTTTTTGCCCTGAAAACCGTGGTGGAAACGGTCGAGGACAGCGACAAAGAGGTCACCGTAGCCGACGCCCAGTTCATCAAGAAGGGCTCCGAGTTGGGTGATGAAGTCGCGGCTGCCGAACCGCTACCCCATAACGCCAGCCGTATCGCGGCGCAGACCGCCAAACAGGTGGTGCTGCAACGCCTCCGTGAAGCAGAGCGGGACCTCTTATACCAGGAGTTCCAGCAGCATGAGGGGGACATAGTCTCAGGCGTGATTGAGCAGGCTGAACCCGGCCGAACCATCACCCTGGACTTGGGTCGTGCTCAAGCAGTGCTCCCCTACGAAGAACAGGCCCCCAACGAGCGCTACCGCAAGGGACAGCGCACCAAGGTCTACCTGATCAGCGTACGAAGCACGCCCAAGGGACCGGAGATTCTGGTCTCCCGAAGCCACAAGAACATGCTTAAACGCTTGTTCGAGATTGAGGTGCCCGAGGTCTACAACGGCGTGGTCGAGGTCAAAGCCATCGCCCGGGAGGCCGGGTTCCGTAGCAAGGTAGCCGTGAGCGCTACCCAAGCCGGCATCGACCCGGTTGGCTCCTGCATCGGCATCCGTGGCAACCGGATCCAAAGCATAGTGAACGAACTCCAGGGCGAGAAAATTGACATCGTGTCTTGGGACGAAGAACCCAAGACCTTTATCACCAACGCCCTTAGTCCCTCGGAACCGGTGCATGTGGAATTGTTGGAGGCGGATCAGACCGCCATCGTGGTCGTTCCGGACCGCCAACTCTCCCTGGCCATCGGAAAAGAGGGCCAGAATACCCGTTTGGCAGCCCGCCTGACCGGTTGGAGACTGGACATCAAGGGCATGACCGAGTGGGAAGAGATCAAAGAGACCACTCAGGCCAAAGTCGAAGCCACAGCAGAGGCTAAACCTGTGGTGGCGGACGAAGCCGCCGATGCAGTTGAAGAAGCGATCGCCATCATTGAAGAGGCGGGCGCGATGGCGACCGAAGAGGCTTCGGAGCCGGTGGCTGCTGAAGCTGACGCAACTCCTGTGGCGGAAGCCGTAACTGAAGCTCCGGCTGAAGAGATTGACGAAGAAAGTATCCTTGAAGCCCTGATTCAGGAAGAAGAAGAACAAGCGTCGATAGAAGCTGTCACCGAGCCCGCAGCGGCTGAGGGGCTCAGTGTTGAAGACCTAGGCGCTTTCACTATCGATGATGTTGAATTGTCGGAGGACGACGAAGA